>CAYSSE010000048.1:0-20438 GCA_964433355.1 uncultured Desulfocicer sp. | reverse complement strand
CGTGCATAAATCCCAGGGATCGGAATTTGATCACACGGTGCTGGTGCTGCCCGACGTCAAAAGTCCGGTGTTGACAAGAGAGCTTCTGTACACCGGTATCACCCAGGCTCGTACCCGGTTTACCTTGGTGGAACCCATGGGTAGCTCATTTGACTGGGCCGTTAATCGCCGGACCCGCCGAGCTTCGGGGTTGGGGGATTTACTGGTGTCAAAAGCATAATAACTTGTCATTCCTAAGAGTTCTGTCATAGGTCTGTTTTTATTGTAGCTTAGACTGGTTTTTCTCTCTAAGCTTATTGATGAACTTGGGCAACCTCTCAGAGAGGTTAGAATCGTGATTCTGTACTTGTTACGAAAATCAAAAAATATACCGCAACCATTTTCGGTAAACACCATGGAACCATAGTGAAATCCCTTTCGCATTTAGCTGTGAATCATATTGTATTAAAAGTTATTGTGGTATTATTTTCATTATGATATCCAATCTTAGATATCATCCCAACTTGAATGATATGCGACTGTAAATAAAAATATAATTAAAAATGTGTCAAATAACTTTTTTTAAATGATATCCGACAATGGATACCACAACTATACGGAAACCTGTCAATTGCTTGTTATGGCTCAAATATTCTGAACAAATTTGCTAAGGTGGCTTTATATGCCCAGAAAAACGATGGAGGAAATATCATATGGAATTAAAGAACCAAAGGATCTTTTAGACAAGCTAATTTTTGATGGAAAGAAGATCAACGAAGACCCTCATCCTTATGACATTTTTAATTTTATAATTACTGCTGCATCTCTCAATGACTGGATTAAGAATTATTACAAAAACAGCATCGTTACCATAATTAATCAATCCCTGGCTAAACATGATTTAAGTATTATGCCGCAGGAAGTAACAAAATGGATAACCGACAAAAATTGTCTTCCAAATCAAGGTTGTGATGTTAGAAGACACATTTACAACTCATTGCATATATGTTGGGGAACAGCTAATGCAAGTAAACATTTTCATTGGTTTAAAAACAGTGGTGTAAAGTCAATTGACGAATCTCCCGAAATAAATGATTGGTATAAATACTTTTTCACTTCAACTGAACCAGGTTTATTCATAGACATTAACGGTGAATATTACAATTTGATTCAAATCAAAAATATTGTTATTCAATTTTACCTTGGGTTGTTGGGATTTGTTAATGAAAAAAATGAGCATTGGAGTATATATCCGAATATTTATCTTCTTCCCTTGACAGTTTGTGAGAGATGTTTCAGTATGCAATGTGACTTCATATATCCATATATCTATAATACGTCACTCTAAAAATCTTAATCTGAGGATATTATTTGATGGGTCATTCTAATACAGTTATTGCCCCTGGTGCGCGGGTTGTGGTTCGTGATGCGGAATGGCTGGTCCGCAAGGTAAACAAAACATCGACCGGCGACCAGGCGCTTACAGTTATCGGCCTCTCCGAACTCGTAAAAGACAAGGATGCCATTTTCCTTGATTCGATTGACAAAAATATTGAGGTCCTGGAACCGGCAGATACCAAACTGGTAGCCGATGATTCAAGTTCCTACCAGAAATCCATGCTCTATATGGAAAGTCTGTTGCGGCAAACACCTCCCACGGATGAACATCTTTATATTGGTCACAAAGCCGTCATGGACCAGGTTCCTTATCAGCTTGATCCGGCGATCCAGGCATTGCAGCAACCCCGTCAGCGGATTCTTATTGCCGATGCCGTCGGACTTGGGAAAACCCTGGCCTGCGGAATTCTGGTAAGCGAGTTGATCCGGCGGGGCCGGGGCAAACGGATTCTGGTTTTAGCGGTTAAAAGCATGATGACCCAGTTTCAAAAGGAGATGTGGAGTCGTTTCACGATTCCGCTCGTGCGCCTTGACTCCATCGGTATCCAACGTGTCCGATCCCGCATACCCACCAATCACAACCCTTTTTATTACTATGACAAGGCCATCATCTCCATCGATACCTTAAAGCAGGATGCTGAATACCGCACATACCTGGAAAATGCTTTCTGGGACATCATCGTCATCGACGAGGCCCACAATGTTGCCCAGCGGGGAAAGGGGTCATCCCAGCGGGCAAAGCTGGCAAAGCTCTTATCCGGAAGATCTGATACCCTTATCATGCTGTCCGCAACACCCCATGACGGCAAAGCCCGAAGTTTTGCCAGTCTGATGAACATGCTTGATCCGACAGCCATTGCAAACCCGGATGAGTACGGACCTGAAGATATTAAGGGACTTTGCATAAGGCGTTTTAAAAAAGACATTCAGGATCAGGTGCAAACTGCATTTAAAACAAGAGAGATCAGCAAGGCGTATTGTCCGGCAAATGATCCTGAAGAGGACGCTTTCAGTGTCTTTGCAGATATCAAGTTTGAAAAACTGGACCAGCGACGTGGTGCCGGGCAGCTATTTAAAACAACGCTTGAGAAGGCTTTACTTTCCAGTCCGGCAGCGTGCCTGAAAACCATACAAAACCGGATAAACCGGCTTAATAAAGATGAAGACAGTTCGGCTCAAAAAGATATTTCACAACTGAAAAATCTTGCATCCGTGGTAGAGCGCATCACGCCGGATATATTTTCAAAATACCAGAAACTGCTGTCTGTTATCCAGGACCGGCAACATGGCTTTGGCTGGACCGGCAAAGCCCGTGACGAACGACTGGTTATTTTTACCGAACGTATTGAAACATTAAATTTTCTCTATCAAAACATTCCGGGTGACCTCGGCTTAAAAGACAAGCAGGTTGAGATCCTGCACGGCGGCATGTCAGATGGGGACCAGCAAAAGATCGTAGAAAATTTCGGCAAGGAAGGTGAGCCCATCCGGCTCCTGATTGCATCGGATGTCGCTTCCGAGGGTATCAATCTTCATTATCTCAGCCATCATCTGATCCATTTTGACATCCCCTGGTCACTCATGGTGTTTCAACAGAGAAATGGCCGAATCGACCGCTACGGTCAGGAAAAGATCCCTTACATTCTTTATCTTGTTAATCAGACTGAAAACCCAAAGATCAAGGGAGATATGCGTATTCTGGAACTTCTTATCCAAAAAGATGAAGAAGCGGTCAAGAACATTGGTGACCCGTCCGCTCTGATGGGGGTGTATGACATTGACAGCGAGGAAAAAATCACGGCCGATGCGATTGAACACGGAAAAAGTGACGCTGAGTTTGAAGAGAGCCTTGATCAAACAGCCCAGGCCACATTTGATCCATTAAAAATATTGATGGGCGAAACTGTGGCGCCATCCGGTAAAAATTCGGATGAAAAAACCAAAAACATGCCGTCATTGTATGCGGATGATTTTCATTATCTCAAGGATGCCATCGGGTATCTGAGACAGTCGGAAACGCTGCAGTCCGAATTTGTGGATGCAGACCAGCAGGTGATTCTCACTGCCACCGAGGATTTAAAATGTCGTCTACGGTATATCCTTCCCAGGGAGGTGTGGCCGGCAGATGATACCTTTGTTCTTTCCGCTGACATCGATGACATTCAGGAAGAAATCAAGCGCAGCCGGAAAGACGAAAATGCCTGGCCACGGCTTCACTATTTATGGCAGCATAATCCGGTTCTTGAATGGATTAACGATAAGGTCGTTGCCGGATTCGGGCGGCACGAAGCACCGGTTTTATCCCTTCAGGGGGCGCTGGCAAAAGAGGAAGCCGTGTTTATCCTCGCAGGCCTTATTCCGAATTTAAAAGGTCATCCCCTGGTCCATCGATGGTTTGGAGTGACGTTTCAGAACAAAACGTTTCAGAAAATTGAAACGTTTGAATCTCTTTTGACCAGAACCGGTCTCGGCAAAACCACTTTCCCCAATCGAGGGGGAAATGTTGATCTGGAATCCCTCCGGAGCCTTCTTCCTGAAGCTGTCAAGCATGCCAGGCAGCATATGAGCGAGGAGCGAAAAACCTTTGAAGATATCATTAATCCAAAGCTACAATCCCACCTGGACAACCTCGAACGATTAAAACGCAGGCATCATGAGCAGCTTGAATTGTTTTATGATGGGAAAAAACAACTCAGTCGAAAAGAACAGGATAAGCGTGAAGTTGATAAAATATTTAATGAATTCTGGACATGGGTTGAAGAAACCATGACAACGGAAGACAATCCCTTTATCCAGGTGATTGCGGTTCTGAAGGGGGTGGCATAATGGCTATGGATATCACCGGCATTAACAATGAGAACGAGTTTTACACGCACCACTATCTTTCCGCCATCCTTGAAAACGATTTAAAAGATATTTTTAGCCTTTGGAAACAAAAAGAAGATGAAGAAGGCATCCCCCAGCCCTGGATAAAACTCCGCGGGTTGAGAAAGGATTTTTTTAATAGCCTGAGTCTTCTGGAGCGGGAGCGGGATGTGAAAGAGCGGCTGAATATTCATCGGGAGTTTATCAGTCAGCTGCTTTCAGCGCTTGGTTATGAGTATTATTATCAAACCGTTGAACTGGATGATAACGGCAGCATCCCTCTGGCTGGCGGCATCAACAGATCGGATGGTTCCCCGGAACTCTGGGTCGTTGAAGCGGTAAATGTGGATGATGAAGATGCTGATCCTTTGGAATTAAAATTCCTGCCGGAACAATATCCGGCGGATGGAGACATTCAGAAACTGTTGGATTCACCAATGGAAGAAATCATTACCCGGCAGGTTTTCGGCAGATCAGAGCCTCCCCGGTGGGTGATTTTGATCAGTTTTACCCAGATCATTCTTCTGGATCGGACCAAGTGGCATGAAAAACGGCTGCTGCGCTTTAATGTGCGGGAGATTTTAGACCGAAGGGAAACATCCACCTTACAGGCCATTGCTGCGCTTTTGCATCGGGACTCCATCTGCCCCACAGACGGCATGCCGCTTTTGGACACCCTGGATGAAAATTCCCATAAACATGCTTTTGCCGTATCAGAAGACCTGAAGTATTCTTTGCGTGAGGCAATCGAGTTATTGGGCAATGAGGCTGTCTGGTATCTTAGGGAAACACTTCATGAAAAAATCTACGGCCGGGACATGGCCGGTCAGCTGACCCGTGAACTCCTGCGCTATATGTACCGGATGCTGTTTTTATTTTATATCGAAGCAAGGCCCGAACTGGGATATCTACCGGACAAATCTGAAGAGTTCCGGAAAGGCTACAGCCTGGAATCTTTGCGTGATCTTGAAATGGTGAAGCTGACCACCGATGAATCCAAAAACGGTTTTTATATTCATGAGTCCATCAAGACTTTGTTTAACCTTCTTTATGACGGATTTCAGCCAAAGCAGAAGGGATTATTTGCCAACCCGGATCATCATACATTTAACATCACCCCGCTCCGAAGTCATCTTTTTGATCCGAAACAAACACCTTTTTTAAACAAGGTGAGGCTCAGAAACTCTGTGATGCAGCGAATTATAGAACTGATGTCACTGTCCAGAGAAAAAAAGGGGAAAAAGAACCGACGCGGCCGCATCTCCTATTCACAGCTGGGTATCAACCAGTTGGGGGCAGTCTATGAAGCGCTGCTTTCATACCAGGGTTTTTTTGCTGAAACCGAATTGTATGAAGTTAAAAAAGCAGGTGAAAAACACAATGTGCTGGATACCGCCTATTTTGTGAAACCGGAAGACATTGAGCAATACATTGAAGATGAGCGGGTGTTTAATGAGGACGGCACGCTGGTAAAATATGATAAAGGGACTTTTATCTATCGACTGGCGGGCCGGGATCGGGAAAAATCAGCCTCATATTACACCCCGGAAGTGCTGACCCAGTGTCTGGTTAAATATGCTTTAAAGGAACTTCTTAAAGACAAAACAGCAGATGAAATTCTGGCGCTGACGGTTTGCGAGCCTGCCATGGGGAGTGCCGCGTTTTTGAATGAAGCAGTGAACCAGCTTTCCAAAGCCTACCTGGATCTGAAACAAAAGGAAATCGACCAGACCATCTCCCATGATGATTATCCCAAAGAGCTTCAAAAAGTGAAGATGTATATTGCCGACAACAATGTTTACGGGGTTGATTTAAATCCCGTGGCGGTTGAACTGGCGGAAGTCTCTTTGTGGCTCAATACCATCTATGAAGGCGGATTTGTGCCCTGGTTCGGCATGCAGCTGGTGTGCGGCAATTCATTGATCGGCGCCCGGCGTCAGGTGTTTCATGAAAGCCTTTTGAGAAAAAAGCAAAAAACCGATCCCCTCTGGCTGGATGAGGTTCCGAAGCGGGTGATGCCCGGTGAAAAACGGGAATTGAATACGATCTATCATTTCCTGCTGCCGGATAAAGGTATGGCAGACTACAAGGATAAAGTCATCAAGCAGATGGCGGCTGATGAAATCAAGGCGATTAACGAATGGCGAAAGGAATTTACAAAACCTTTTTCAAAAAGCGAAATCGACCAGCTCAAAAGATTATCCGCTGCCATAGACAAACTATGGGAAAAGCATGCAGAGATGCAGCGATATATTGATGAGCGAACCACAGACCCGCTGTATGTGTTCGGGCAAAAAGTGCCGGATAAAAAACCGCAGATTACGACCACGGAGTTTAAAGATCGGATCTATCAGCAGGAGATATTTTCCAAGAATGTCCGGGACTCCAGCCCATACAGACGGCTGAGATTGGTGATGAACTACTGGTGCGCTCTCTGGTTTTGGCCGATACAAAAGGCGGATCTTTTGCCCTCACGGGCGGAGTTTTTATTTGATCTATCTCTTATCCTTGAAGGAAACGTTTACGACTCCAATGTAGATGAAAAAGGCCAGCAGCTTCTTTTTCCGGATACCCGACCCAAGCAAATGTCCTTGACCATGTTGAATGAACTGGGACATGTGGATGTAGACAGGTTGTGCCAGGAAAACAATCGGCTTGGTCTGGTCAAAGAGCAATTTGAAAGATACCGGTATCTTCACTGGGAGCTTGAGTTTGCAGATTTGTTTGAGAATCAGGGCGGGTTTGATTTGTTGCTGGGGAACCCGCCGTGGATCAAGGTAGAGTGGAAAGAATCGGGCATAATAGGTGATGTAGAACCTCTTTTTGTATTAAGAAAATTTAGTGCATCCAAGATTAATCAAATCCGAGAAGAAACTATTAATCGAAAAAATTTATTGGAAGACTATTTGAATAGCTATGAAGAGTCAGAAGGAATACAAAAATTTTTAAATGCAATCCAAATTTATCCAGAATTGGCTAGAATGAAGGCTAATCTTTATAAGTGTTTTCTGCCTTTGGCTTTTTTTATAAGCAGAGCTAAAGGGATTTCAGGCTTTTTACATCCGGATGGAATTTATGATGACCCAAGAGGTGGAATTCTACGAGAACTTGTATATCCGAAATTAAGAATGCATTTCCTTTTTCAAAATCAGCTTAAATTGTTTCCAGATATTGATAACCAGAAAAATTATTTTAGCATAAATATCTATTCTAATTACAATCAATCGAAGATAAATTTTAAAAATATTTCTAATTTATTTGCACCAAAAACAGTGGATGCGTGTTTTGAGCATAATGGCCATGGAGACGTGGGGGGTATCAAAAATCATAACAATAAATGGAATCTAAAAGGCCATGCGAAACGTATTATAAATGTTACCGGAAAAGAGTTAGAATTATTCGCAAAACTATATGATATTGAAGGTACTGCCTCCCGAAAAGCACGATTACCAGCCTTATATTCAATCCAACTAATAAATGTTTTAAAAAAATTTGTTTCCATGCCACACCGCCTTAGAGACCTTCAGGAAAAATTTTATTCTACGCCTTCAACATGTTGGAATGAAGTTAATGCTCAGAAAGATGGAACAATTAAACGGCACACATGCTTCCCTAAAAACATAAGTTCATTGGTAATATCAGGTCCACATTACTTTGTTGGTTTGCCTTATTCAAAAACCCCCCGATCTATATGTAATACTAATAGGGCATATGATACTTTGGATCTGACATTTCTTCCAGATGACTACATACCTCGAGCCAATTATGTACCTTCTTGCAGTGAAAAAGAATATCAAAGCCGCATCCCCCATGTATCATGGAAGGAGAAAGGTGAAAAAAAACCAAGGAAAGTAACCGACTACTATCGTATAATATTTAGAGCAATGATTGGCCCTGCTGCAGAAAGAACACTCATTGGGGCTATTTGCCCTCCAACAACAGCTCATACAAATGGTTCGCGGAGTTATGCTTTTAGTTCAGATACATTGAAATATGGAATTTGTTTTTCGGCACTAACAGCTTCTATTCCTTATGAATATGTGGTTAAATCTACTGGCAGATCCAATTTACAGCGAATGCTGGATGATTTTCCACTTTTATTTGATACCGCATATACTTATCCTCTGCAATTAAGATCACTAACTTTAAATTGTTTAACTAAATTTTATTCTGATCTTTGGCAACAATGTTGGAATAATTCTTTTGCATATGATCAATGGGCAAAGATCGACATTCGTTTATCTACTGATTATTTTAAAAATTTAAAACAAGAATGGAGCCGAAATATTCCTCTGCGCTCCGATTATCAAAGACGTCAAGCACTCGTAGAAATTGATGTATTGAGTTCTATGGCCTTAGAGCTCACTTTGGATGAACTTATAACAATATATCAAGTTCAATTTCCTGTAATTCGTCAATATGAAGAAGACACCTGGTATGATCAAAACGGACGTATCACCTTCACTTGTTCAAAAGGGCTTTCTGATGTTGGCTTCTCTCGATCGGAATGGCATGACATCAAAGACTTGAAATCCGGCACAGTGGAACGCACAATAATAGACGATACCATGCCCGGCGGACCTGTCGAGCGCACCATCACCTACGAAGCACCCTTTGACCGGTGCGACCGGGAAAAGGACTATGAAATTGTATGGGCGGAATTTGAGCGCCGGTTTAAGGAATAGGAGGATGACTGTCTGAATCAGAATTTACAGGATTAAAGAATTAACAGAATTAAAGAGATTCACAAGATAATTTTGGTAGTTAAGTTCAATTTCGATTAATTTATGAAAAAAATTCTGAAAATTTTAAAATTCTGATTCAGACAATTAAATGCAAAAAAATTATAATCTGAGTAAATTCTGATCAAAGACGAAATAACATACAAAATCATCGGATGCGCCATGAATGTGCACAACACTTTAGGGAATGGTTTTCAGGAAGTCATCTATCAAAGATGCTTGGCAATTGAGCTGGAAAAAATCGGATTACAATTTGTAAGGGAAAAAGAACAAGCCATTTTCTATGATGGAATAGAAGTCGGTACCCGAAGAGCATATTTTTTATTTGAAAATAAGGTAGTTGTAGAATTAAAGGCATTGATCAATCTTGAAAATGTTCATTTAGCCCAGGCAAAAAATTATGTTGTCGCTTATGATTTTCCAAAAGGCTTGCTGATAAATTTTGGAGCGATCAGTCTTCAACACAAACTGATTTTCAATCCCAAATATAATGCTAAAAATGATAAGGAATAATTGAACATGTATTTAGAGTATAGGGGGCAAGCAACATGACCGCTCAACTACAAAAACCAGACAGCCTCTTTGACCGTGTGGCCTCCATTCTCGAACAGGCACGATCCCATGTTGTAAAGTCAGTCAACAGCAATACGATAATTGCCTACTGGCTGATTGGGCGGGAAATTGTTGAAGAAATTCAGAGTGGTGAAGAGCGGGCCGAGTATGGCAAACATGTTTTGGAACAGCTTTCTATCCAGTTGACGAAAAAGTATGGAAAAGGATTTTCTGTCGCCAATCTGAAAAATTTTCGTCAGTTTTACCAGGTTTTTCAAACACGTTTAATTCGCCACCCATTGGGTAGCGAATTTCCGGATGATCCAAAAAGTTACCCGGTGGGTAGCGAATCTGAAGTGGACGTCAATCTCCAGCTAAATTCTTTATCAAATGAAGATACTGTATATTCTGGATTTTTTGCCCAGTGAAGAGGAGCTGAAAGAAGAGATTGAAAAAGAGCGCAAACTAATCGAAAACCGCCTGATGATAGAAAATGGTAAAGGATGATAGATAAATGATCCCATCCGTACTCGCACAACATGTTGAACAAGGCATCAAAGATTTCCTGCGCACCACCTTTCCGGTGACAACGCCTTTTTTTTCCAACCTCCTTGAAAATTTTCTGACCGAACCGGGCAATGTTTTCAAAGGCCCGTTTCTTGACATCCAGCTTCCCTTTCAGCAGGGCAAAGGCGGGACTGATTATTTTGCAGACCTGCCCATGCAGTTTCCGCCGTATCTTCACCAGGAAAAATCCTTTGAACGGCTGTCCGGACCCAACCCGCAATCCACCATTGTTGCCACCGGCACAGGCTCCGGCAAGACAGAATGTTTTACCTACCCCATTCTTGACTATTGTTACCGCCACCGGGGAGAACCCGGAATAAAGGCCATTCTAATCTACCCCATGAACGCCCTTGCCACGGATCAGGCCGGGAGACTGGCAAAACTGATCCACAACAGCAAGCTCAAAGGGCATGTCACGGCCGGAATCTATATTGGCCAGCGGGAAAAAGATCCGTCCATGCTCATGACATCTGACCGGCTTATTTCGGATAAACAAACGCTGCGGCTTTCGCCGCCGGATATTCTGCTTACCAACTACAAAATGCTGGACTATCTTCTGATCCGGCCGGATGATCGCCCTTTATGGCAGCACAACCGTTTAGACACTCTGCGGTTTCTTGTGGTGGATGAACTCCATACGTTTGACGGGGCGCAAGGATCTGACCTTGCCTGCCTGATCCGGCGTTTAAAGGCCCGGGTTGCCATTGAACCGGATTATCTTTGCTGTGTGGGGACATCCGCTACATTGGGGAGCCAGGAAGAACAGAAAGAGCTGACAGAATATGCTTCTGCTGTTTTTGGTGAAAAATTTACAACAAATGCGATTATCACCGAATCACGAAAAAGTGCCGGTGAATTCCTTGGTGATAGCCTTATATCCCATGTGGATATTATCCCCCAGGAAAAGGCGGCTGATCTTGATCCGGCCAGCCACAACAATTATGAAGAATATATTCAGGCACAGCACAAGCTCTGGCTGAATGAAGAAATTCCCGGTGTTTTCAGCGATTCCAGCTGGCGAATCGATCTGGGGAAAAAGATCCGGGAACACCTGTTTTTTCAGAACCTGCTAAAAGCACTTCGAGGAACAATTCTTGGAGTAGATAATATTCTTATCCAGCTTGAGCGGGTCACCAAAGGGCTCAAAACAGATGATCATCCTTACAAATTAAATCTGTTGGGCAGCCTGCTGGCTTTGATCTCCGAAGCCCGGATACCAGTGGTCGCCAAAGAGCTTGACGGCAGTGAAAAGACTCTCATTCGTCCGTTTTTAAATGTCCGGGTTCAGCTCTGGATGCGGGAGCTTAGGCGCATGATTGCCGAAGTTTCAAAAAAGCCCCGCCTGCGCTTTGCCGATGACTTAAATGAAGATCAGTTAAAAACCCATTTGCCCCTGGTACACTGCCGGGAATGCGGGAGTATGGGCTGGTCGGGATTGAAAAGAAAAGTTAGCACTGAAATCTCCGGACAGCTGAAGGATTATTACCATGCTTTCTTCAGTCATGACCCCAAAGTGGTTTACCTTTTTCCGGAAGACGGACAGCCCGGTCTGCCGGTTTCAAAGGAGAATGCGGAAGCCAGGGTACGGGATCATAAAATTGGCATGTACTATTTTTGCAGCAGCTGCTTAAATGTTACGGCCAAAGCAAATTTAGATTGCTGCCCGATCTGTGAGAATGAAGATTTGATTTTGGTCTATATGCCGGATGTGCGTGTTTCAAGAGGCAACAGGCAAATAAGTGTTAATGACTGCCCTTATTGCGATTCAAAGAACAGTCTGACCCTTTTGGGTTCGAGGGCGGCGAGCCTGACGTCTGTTATGATCGTTCAACTGTATTCATCCACATATAACGATGATAAAAAACTGCTGACCTTTTCCGACAATGTTCAGGATGCCGCACATCGGGCGGGGTTTTTTAATGGCCGGACCTTTCGGTTTAATTTCAGAACCGCTCTTCAGGATGTGATTCTTAAAACCGGAGATGGTAAATCACTTGCCCAATTGCCGGCCGCCTTTATTGATTATTGGACTGAAAAAATTGATCAGGACAGATATATTTCTACCTTTCTTGCGCCGAATATGGAGTGGCTGCAGGATTATGATTATCTGAAAAAAAATGGAAGCCTGTCAAAAGAGTCCACCCTGCTGAAGAATGTCAATAACCGGGTCGGATGGGAGATTGTCAGTGAATACGGTTTTCAGGCCAGAGTCGGCAGGACCCTTGAAAAGACCAGTTCCTCGGTGGCTTATCTGGACCCGGAGAAACTGAACCTGGCAGTCGACCGCCTGCTTGAACCCATTCAAAATGAGATCGGCATATTAAGAGACATTGAGCGGGATATGCTGATCCGCTTTCTTTTGGGATTTTTTGTGCATTTGAAAAACCAGGGTGGGATCTATCTTCCGGTAATGGATTCATTTATTGAAAGTTATGGCACACCGTTTGTTATTAACCGGAAGAACTGGATGCCGAATTTTGGTCCCAACTCCCGAACCCCTTCATTTCTAACCACAAAAAGAGGCAGCCGGTTTGACCAGTTGTCCAGCGCCACCGCTTCTCGTTTCACATGGTATCAGAGCTGGGTGGACAAATGCTTGTATACCATTTCACCGCTTGTCATAACCGTATCACAGCCGTTTTATGACCTGGTTCTTAAAGAACTGGTGGCTCAGGGAATGCTGGAACAGAAATCGGTAAGGGGAGACACGGTATGGGGGATACGGCCTGAAGCACTCAGGGTGTCGTCCACCGTCAGACAGCTTCGCTGCCAATCCTGCGGGCATAATATTTCCGTTGCGGAAGAAGAAAGCAGTCATTTTGAAGGTTCTCCCTGTCAGCGGTTTCACTGTTACGGCCGATATGAACCATTTCAGGCCGGTGTCGATTATTACGGGAAATTATATGCCACCGGTGATGTTGAACGGATATTTGCCAGGGAACATACCGGTCTTTTAAAAAGGGATGAACGGGAACAGCTTGAGAAGGAGTTCAAATCAAATGATGGCAGTCGTAAACCCTGGTATCCCAACCTGCTTTCCTGTACCCCCACGCTTGAAATGGGGATTGATATCGGTGACCTCTCCTCTTTGATTCTGTGTTCCATGCCCCCGGCACAGGCAAATTATCTGCAGCGGATTGGACGGGCCGGAAGGCGGGATGGCAATGCATTGAACCTGACGGTTGCCAATGCCCGACCCCATGATCTGTTTTTTTATGCCCAACCGGAAGAGATGTTGGCAGGAAAGATTGACGCTCCGGGTATTTTTCTTGATGCTTCTGCTGTCCTGGAACGTCAGTTTACTGCCTTCTGTTTTGACAAATGGATCGCAACCGATTCCACTGCGTCCATACCAAAGCGGCTGAGTCAGGTCTTAAATAATCTGGGGGCACCCAACAAAAAAATAGACCGGAAAAAGTTTCCCCACAATTTTATTTATTACATTGAAACAAACCAGGCCGACATGTTTGATCAGTTTGTAAATCTTTTCAAAACCAGCGGGACAGGCATAAGCCCGGAATCCGAAGCCCAGCTGAAGGTGTTTGTGGAAGGAGATGAAAACAATAAGATGTTCCTGAGAGGGCGGATTATGAACGGCCTCCACGATCGCCGACTGGAAAGAGAATCCTTGCGGAAAAAAGTCCGGACGTTGACCTCAAAAATAAAAAAGAAAAAAACAGCACCCAAAGATAAAAACTATGAAAATGAACTCCGGGAATTAAGTATTGAAAAATCCGCTCTTCAGTCTTTGATAAAAAGCATCAGCGATCGTGATACCTTTAATTTTTTTACCGATGAAGGCCTGCTTCCCAACTATGCCTTCCCTGAAGCCGGGGTCATGCTCAATTCTTTGATTCACAGAAAAAAGCAGAAAATTCAGGAAGGAGAAAGCTCTTATGACACCTGGAACTATGAGTATGAGCGCCCGGCAGTCAGTGCTCTTGCTGAGCTTGCACCAGCCAATACTTTCTACGCTGAAGGCCGCAAGGTAAAGATAGACCAGGTGGATATGTCGGTGTCGGAAATTGAAACCTGGCGTTTTTGCAATAATTGCTCCCACAAGGAACTGCTCATCGGGGAGGAGGAAAAAGAGGTTTGTGTTAAGTGCGGCAATCCCATGTGGGGAGATGCCGGCCAGAAACGCCTGATGCTCAGGATGCGTCAGGTCTTTGCATCCACCTCCGATAGGAAGAGCCGGATCAGTGACGACTCTGATGATCGTGATCCTGTTTTTTTCAACAAGCAGATGTTGGTGGAGTTTGATGACAAACATGTTCTTGACGCATACAAAGTGGATGCGGATTTTCCCTTTGGGTTTGATTTTTTGTCAAATGTCGATTTTTGTGAAATCAATTTTGGCGAAAAGACGGAGATCGGAGAAAAGATTTCCATTGCCGGTGTGGAATTGCCCAGGAAAGGTTTCTCCCTCTGCAGGGTTTGCGGCAAGGTGCAGGAAGATAACAATGAATCCTCCCATGCATTTACATGCACCGCCAGAGATCAGGAAAGCGATAAAAACCTGATTGACTGCATCTACCTGTATCGACAGTTCATGTCTGAGGCGATCAGAATTCTGCTGCCGGTGAATATTATTTCTGACTCAAACCGCAGGCTCCAGTCTTTTATTGCTGCCATGCAGCTGGGTTTGAAGAAAAAATTTAAAGGGAAAATTGACCATCTGCAGGTCACTGTTCATGAAGAGCCGATGACGGATTCATCATTTAAAAGAAAGTATCTGGTTCTCTATGATTCGGTCCCAGGCGGGACAGGGTATCTGAAACAACTGATGCGGTCGGAAAAGCAGTTGATGGAAGTTTTGGAATTATCCCTTGAAGCCTTGAAATCCTGCTCCTGTAATCTGGATGAGGATAAGGACGGCTGTTATCGCTGCCTGTTTGCATATCGTAACAGTTTCAACATGTCTGAAACATCCAGAGACACGGCCATTGAAATGTTTGCGGAAATCCTGAGCTATCGCGAAAACCTGGTGAAGACGGAAAATATCAGAGATATTTCTTTTAATACGTTTATTGAAAGTGAGCTGGAAGCCAGGTTTCTGGGTGCACTCAAGCTCTATCGTTCAGCGGCGTTGCCGTTAATGCTTAGAAATGATCTGGTAAATGGGAAGCCCGGATATTTTTTAAAGGTCGGAGACCGGGCGTATTATATAGAGCCGCAGGTTGAACTGGGCGAACTCGATGGTGTCAGCATCCCGTCAAGGGCAGATTTTGTTATCAGATCCGCCCGGCTGACTGACGGTATGAAACCGATGGCTCTATTTTTGGATGGATTTACCTTTCACCATAACCGTATTGGTCAGGATATGGCCCAGCGAATGGCCATTGTTCAGAGTGGAAAGTTTCTTACCTGGTCGCTGTCCTGGCATGATGTGGAAAACAAGTTCAAAGCCCTGAAAAGTTTTTTTGAGGATTTTATGGACCCGGCAGGCTTGCCTTCCGGAGGGAATTTTATCAATCTGTTAAACGGATATGGTCTCAGTCGATTTAAAAAACATAATAAATATAACAGCCTTGATTTATTGGTGCATTTTCTTGAAAACCCGGATGAAGAAAAATGGCGGCAGTTTATGTTTGTTGCCACATTAATGCATATAGATGCAAACCGATATGGTGAAGTATCCGCTGTAAAGGATTGGATGCAGGGTATCGAATCCTTGTTGCCCGAGGAAATGGCCGACAAGATGAAAGAAACGGATTGCCCCGGTTTTAATGCAACCTGTTTGTATGGCAATTATGATTCCGAAAACCAGGATGGGAATATTTTTTTAAAGCAGTTTGTTGTTGTTGAACAAAAGGCGCTGACGCCACCCGGCAATCCATTGGGGGCAAGAATCGGCTGTTATCTAAATGATAATGCAGAAGAAAAAGAAAAGCCCGGTTTTCAAGCCAACTGGAATGGTTTTCTGCGGCTTTATAATTTCTATCAATTTTTGCCGTATTCTTATTTTGTGACATCACAAGGAAATAGTGCAAACGCTTATAGTACCATTAAACTTTATGAAGAACCCCTTGCAGAAGCAGAGGTTAAGGAGGCGGTGGAAGCGGGCAGCTGGGGTGAAATCAAAAAAACAACCGAAGATCAACTCCATGGTTTCCTTGACCGGCTGCGTGAAAACGAGTGGCCCGTACCCGAAGCCGGCTATGAACTTGTCGGTGAAAATGACGAAATAATTGCCACTGCTGAACTTGGCTGGGAAGATTTAAAAATTGCCTTCCTGACGGATGAAGAGGTTGAATATCAGAGCAAGTTTTTAAATTTTGGCTGGAAGACAGTGCCACTGTCTGAAGTTTTGGCTGATACTGAAAAATTTATGCCCATAAAAGATATGCATGGGAAAGACGCAAAGGGGGAATAAAAATATATGGCGGCAGTAACTGATATAAAAGTAGCAATCTCCACGGAGTTTATGAACGCTTTTGCAGCTATCCCGAAAAAGAAGCAGGGAAAGGTTCTCGAATTTATCCAAAAATTCAGGAACAACCCCATGTCGTCTGGTATTAATTATGAAAAAATAGCACAGTCTAAAGATCCAACGCTTCGTTCCGTAAGAATCGACAAGATCTACCGGGGAATCGTTAAAAAACCGGATACAGGCAATGTGTATATGCTTTTGTGGGTTGATCATCATGACAAGGCATATGACTGGGCAAAAAACAAAAAATGTTCAATTAACCCGGAAACCGGCAGTCTTCAGGTTTATGATGTTGACGAAAGTCAGATTGCAGGTGAAGGAGATGTATCCGGGATTGAGAGCTATGAAAAATGCCTGTTTGCGTCCATACATAACCGTCATCTGATGAAACTGGGTGTTCCGGAGGATCTTCTTTTATTAGTTAGAAGTATCTGCACAGAAGACCAACTTGATCAGGCAGTGGCTCAAATACCTGCCGAAGCCTATGAAGCGCTTATCGCAATTGCGGCCGGATATACGCTGGATGAAGTTTTCGCAGAATTTGGCAAGTCTCCTGATGAAGATGAGAAAGTAGATACGGATGACTTTGAAAAAGCACTGGATAATCCGGATACCAAGCGGCGCTTTTTTGTTGCGGAAGATGATCTGGTTCTTCAGGAGATCCTGGAAGCACCTCTTGAAAAATGGCGTGTTTTTCTTCATCCATCTCAGCGTAGCATAGTAGAACGGGACTGGAATGGACCCGTTAGAGTCCTTGGCGGCGCCGGAACCGGCAAAACTGTTGTTGCCATCCACCGGGCAAAATGGCTCGCTGAAAATGCCTTCACAGATGAAAATGACAAAATTCTATTTACGACATTTACCCGAAATCTTGCCGCTGATATCAAAGAGAACCTTTCAAAAATTTGTCCCGGCAAACTCATGCGTCGTATTGAAGTGGTAAATCTGGACCGATGGGTATCTTCTTTTTTACGAAAAAATGACTATACATACGAAATTGATTATGGCCAGCGTACCCGGCCGTTATGGGAAATAGCCCTTAATCTTGTGCCCGCTGAGCTGGGTTATGATGAAAGTTTTTATAAAGAAGAATGGGACAGGGTCGTTCAGCCGCAGGCCATATCAACTTTGAATGAATATTTCAAAGCCTCCAGGGTGGGGAGAGGTATTCGGCTGTCTCGACTGAACAGAAAAGATATCTGGCCGGTTTTTGAAGAATACCGGGTTCTATTAAATGAGAATAACCTGCGGGAAGTTGATGACGCGATGCGGGACGCATGTGTCATTCTCCGCGAGAAAGGAAATGTGCTTCCTTATAAAGCTGTGATTGTGGATGAAGCGCAGGATATGAGCGCTCAGGCCTTTAAGCTCATTCGACAGATGATCCCTGACGCTGATCAAAAAAATGATTTATTTATTGTCGGAGACGCTCATCAGAGAATTTACCGTCATAAGGTCGTATTGGGGCGGTGTGGTGTAAATATTCGTGGAAGAGGAAAAAGGCTCAAGATCAACTATCGGACCACGGAACAAAACAGGTGTTGGGCGGTGAATCTGCTAAAGGACGTCAGTTTTGATGACCTTGATGGCGGTCTGGATGATCAGAAAGGATACAAATCACTAATCCATGGCATTATACCGAAAGTTGAACACACCACATCATTCCAAAACGAAATTGAATTTATTTTACAATACCTGAATCAGATTGAGCAGGAAGGCGGATCGCTGAGTGAAGTCTGCCTTGTGGCCCGGACGCATGATCTTTTGAAACAATATGAAGGCGCACTCAAGGCTAACGGAAAAGAGAGTTATTTTATACGGCGCAGTGAAGCTGAGGACAGAAGGAAACAAGGCGTCCGGCTGGCAACCATGCATCGGGTGAAAGGCCTTGAATTTGACAGAGTCATTATTGCCGGAGTGAACGATGGCATGCTTCCCTTAGAAGGCGAATGGACAAAAACCAGCGACTCTGTGATTGAAAGCGAAAGCGAAACTCATGAACGGGCATTGCTTTATGTTGCCGCAACAAGGGCGAAAAAAGAGGTTGTTGTGACGAGTTTTGGAAAACCCAGCCGGTTTTTGTGCCCGGAGGGTCAATAAGGGAATTCTCCTATGTAATCCATTTGGGACATAAAGAAGACATTTTGGCTACCGCCATAAGCCGGGTCACCCCGTAGAATAAGGCTTGTCGGAAACGCCCTGTTGGTGCAGGAAGACTTTCATGTACCGATTCAAACTGTCCCGCTTTATGGCGGTAGCCGACATTTTCAGAGGAGGAACAAGTTGATAATGTTAAAAAATAAGATCCTTTGTTGGTATGGTAAAGATCCTTTTGAAGCAGGGAAAATCCTGATGGAGTCTTCCGGGATATGGAAAAACTGGTCCTTTTCAGATCATATTGGGCTGAAGCCAAATCTGGTAGTCTCCAAAAAGGCATCCTCCGGGGCAACGACTCACCCTGAATTCTGCGCAGGAATAATCACCTTCCTTCAAAAAAAAGGATTTCATAATATCAGCATTCTGGAAGGTTCCTGGGTGGGGGACCGAACAGAAAAGGCTTTTAAAGTTTGTGGCTATTCAGATATTTCTAAAAAGTACGCTGTTCCCCTGGTGGACCTTCAGCAGGATACTTCTGTTCTATGTGAAGGATCTAACGGAGAATATCGAATTTGCCAATCGATCCTGGACTTGGACAGACTCATTAACATCCCTGTACTCAAAGGCCATTGCCAGACAGCCATGACCTGTGCTCTGAAAAATCTGAAAGGCTGTATTCCCAACAGTGAAAAACAGCGATATCATCGGGAAGGTCTTTTTCAGGCAATTGCGGATCTAAATGAAATCCTTCAATCTGATTTGATACTGGTGGATGCCATGGAGGGAGATCCAAATTTTGAAGAAGGAGGGAATCCCTTTACTCTTAATCTTTTTATGGCTGCTCTGGATCCGGTTCTTCTGGATACTTATGCCTGTTCCCTGTTGGGGCTGAAAACATCAGACGTTCCTTATATTAAAAAAGCAGTTGCCCTGGGGGTAGGATCTTCAGCATTGTCTGCTGATACCCTGCATGCCTTGAATAAGGGAGAGGGTTTGGACAATCTTCAGAAATCGTCTCTTGCTGCTGCACTTTCAGGTCATATACATGAGAAAGGGGCATGCAGTGCCTGTTTTTCCTCCCTGACACAGGCGTTGAAACAGATGCAGGAAGAAAGGTTGCCCTTGCCTGAGACAATATGTATCGGGCAAGGATTTAAGAAAAAAACTTTAGATGGGCCGGGAGTGGGTGACTGCCTTTCCGGGTGCGCTTCATTTGTTCCCGGATGTCCTCCAGAACCTTATGAAATAGTTATTTACCTGAAAAATAAATTACTTTTATAATGGGAAAATATTCAACAAGCCAAATGAACCGGTCGAGCCGATTATTTGGGGTGTTAAAAATCAAATTTATACATTGGATTTGATGTTGGGGAGTTTTTTCAAGTTCATCAGGCCCAGAAAAGACTTACATAAGCTCGTGTTCGACCAACGATAGCTTGTTCTGAAATGAGCAAGTTATATTTAAGATCGGTTCCTAATCTGTTGTCATTCAGAAGGCTGTATATAGCGGACATATCATAATAGGCTCAGTTCCCCAAAAAATATCGGCAGTATTGCCAATAAGGTAAACTATGCGTAAAAAAAATACCACCAAAGAAAACACAATTTTTTACGGAAAACTCATCAGAGACGGTATACCGGAAATTATTCAGGCTGATGGAAAGCAATGCGTTAGTAGAAAAATTGAAGGACCGGAACTAAAAAATGCCATAGGGAACAAAATTCTTGAAGAAAGCTATGAACTTTTTGGGGAATGGAAAAAACAAGATAAGGACGGCATTCTGAAAGAATCCGCAGACCTTCTT
>CAYSSE010000047.1:14925-20691 GCA_964433355.1 uncultured Desulfocicer sp. | reverse complement strand
GGCGGCATGATATCATTTGGCTCCGCGTCTACGACCCAATATTCGTTGTGTCTGGCAGGACATGTCCGTTATACGGATGCTGAATTTGTATTGTCAATAACACCCTGTAATTACATGGTTTATTTTTGGCATGGAACAGATTGATTCAAAGTGGTCGAAGTTATGATTAAGTCCTAAATATCGTTAAGTTGCCCAAAGCTTCGGTGAATAAACTCCTGGAGATTTGGTAATCCTTTTTTAGTTTCATAGACAATTTGTTTCGGGGTATAATAAATGAAAGAAATTCGTGATAATGCCAGAAAATTAATGACGTCGTATTGTAAAGTCTGCTCGACTTGTGACGGGAAAGCTTGTGCAGGACAGGTTCCTGGAATGGGCGGATTGGGGAGTGCTTCCTCTTTTAAGAACAACATCAAGGCACTGGAAAAATTTTATTTCAATATGCGTTTGATCCATGATGTTATTGAGCCGAATACGGGTGTCACCGTTTTGGGAAAGCAACTTGATTTGCCTGTTTTGGCAGCACCCATTGGTGGGGTTTCCTTTAACATGGGTGGATGTATAACAGAAGATGAATACATTCAATCCATAATAAATGGCTGCAAGGCTAAGGGAACCATGGGTTGTGTTGGAGACGGGGTTCCTGAGTTTATCTATAAAGCCGGATATGAGGCGATCACCAAGGCAGAGGGACACGGGATTCCTTTTATCAAGCCTTGGGAAGATGATGAGTTTTATCAAAAATTGGAGTTGGCCAGGGCAACAGGTGCAGATATTATTGGAATGGACATTGATGCAGCAGGTCTGATTACACTGCGTAAAATGGGACGGCCTGTCTCTCCCAAGACTTTGGAAAAATTAACAGAAATAATCAAAAATGTGGGAATGAAATTTATCCTTAAGGGTGTTATGACCCCGGATGAGGCAGATCTTGCCGCTGAAGCAGGAGCCGATGCCATTGTGGTGTCAAACCATGGTGGCAGGGTGTTGGATTATACCCCTGGAGCTGCCGATGTCCTTGAAAGTATTGCTGATAAGGTAAGAGGTCGGCTGACTGTTTTTGCCGATGGTGGTGTCCGTTCCGGTGCAGATGTTCTTAAACTGCTTGCTCTTGGAGCTGATGCGGTGATGATTGGTCGACCTTTTTCTGTTGCGGCTGTTGGGGGCTTACAGAAAGGGGTGGAAACCTATCTGGACACATTGGCAATGGAGCTTAAGCAGGCAATGGTGTTGACTGGAACAGCCTCTGCTGGCTCAGTTGACAGGAATATTTTATATCAACAGAAAAATTGATCCTCTGGGATACTTCGGCATCATAGCAGCAATTCTAATTATGACACTTGATGGCTTTCCAAACGGGCGCATTCCCATTTTTCCGGCCCATCATATAACCCATTGATTTCATTAAGCCACCATCTATTGATACAAAATAAAATATCTTGATAAATCAAAGAGTTGAATCTCCAACCGGGAAAATGGGAATGCGCCCGAAACACCAATAAGCTTTTTTCCAGATATGGGGTGCAGTTCAATAATTTAGATTTATGTGGATTTATCTGTTTTAGGTTAAAGTGCTGTATTTAAAGCCAAAGCCTTAAACTCATTTACCAATGATTTATCCCAATTGTTTTTTAAACATTGCCATCGACCATACAAAAGTTGCGCTCTCAAATACAGCATGATTTCTGCAAAATCGAGTTTCCAAAAAGAGCCAGGAGATTTTAACCTCAAATTCACAACACGACGGATAGCACTTTTAATGACGCCGGAACCAATTGGTAATTTCATATCCTGGGTATCTTTGTACTGCATTCGGGTTTCGTTTGACACAAAGTAACTCTTTAATTTTTTCATGATATTGCTGGAAGATCGCATTTTAAAAATCGTTTTTACCTCTTTGACGATTGCACTTATATTGCCTTCAAACAATAACTCTTTGAAGTGCCCAAAGTCAGCTTTCTTGGCTTTTTTCTTGGGAAGAGAGTCAAGGGCTTTTTTAAGGTTCTGTTTTGCATGAGTCCAGTCAATAACTTCAGTAATTTTTAACCCTGAACCACCCGTTTTTTCAAGCAACTTAGGAATACGTTCCCATATCCATGGCGCACCGTCACCAAAAATGCCATGTTCTATAAAACCCAGGTGGGTGCATGGATTGGAGACATCTTTACAAGTATCATTCATACCTGTTACTTGGGCAAGATCAATCCCATGGATTATCTGATCAAACTCCAGGAATATGAATCCCAGATGAAACAACATCCTGAACAATGGATGCCATGGAATTACCAGAAAACCGTTGCACAAATTGAAAGCCAGATCATAAACGTCTGATTTTAGACACCTGCCTTTGCCATCCCTGTCACTGTTCTTTTGAATGTTCAGTGGCGGGGTTTTGGTGCTGTTTTTTCATTCCTCCCCTATCTTTCAAAAATGCATACAATATCATGCAGGCTTAACTACAGTTGAATGCCCATAACCTTTCCGGATTGACAACTGGTGTGAAATATCTCACTCAAGGATGTTCGGGCACCGATGTTTCCGGGGTAAGCCATTTGTTATCTTAAACTCAGAGATAACAATTTTGCACCAATGGATTCAAATCATTTTTTCAGCCGGGCATCTCATTTGAACCGCTTCATTCAAGAGCCTTCAAGAATTGAGATTGATTGGCGGAAAACGTTGATCTGGATCAATTTAATATGGCTGAATTATAGCATTGAGGAAAGTTTGAGTCACGCATGCTTGCCGAAAGGACACGTAGCATCTCAGGTATAAAAAAATCCGACTGAATCAAGATAATCCTTGAATCAACCGGATTTTTTTGCCTGTGGTGTGCTCGTGGACTCCCTTCAGTTGAGGTAACAGAATGATTGAGGTGGTACCCCATGGGGAAGAAGTTTTTTCAAATCAAAGGGTTCCCGGTACCTGGATGGGCTTTTAACCTGGATGGCAAAGGCCTTTGATTTTCCCTTGAAATACTGATTAAAAAAGTCCTGGGTAATGCCCGAATATTCTTTTGTCCTGTCCCACAATGAGGCCGGTTTGTCCTGGAGGATATCTTCAACCTTGAACTCTCCAATTATCTTTCCAACGGGCATGGTGGCATAGATAACAATGGTGTCCACGTTTCTTTTGAATAGTACTTTTCTGAATTCATACCTCTTATCACCAGATAGGATCTTGTCGGCAAATTCCGGTTTAATAGACAATAAGGCTTTCATTAACCTTCCCTTTTTTTAGTATGCCGTTGAATTGTGTGTCCGTTAACTGGAAGAAGCCCCAGTAAGGAGCATCTATACCAAGATCATCCACCATTTGTCCACGAGTAACTCTTTTGCTCAAGGCAAGGTTGTATGAGAATTTGATAATGGTGGGATATTTTTTGTATGCGTAAAAGGTTCTCAGCTCCTTGTCTGAAAAAATACTGTATGAAGAAGAATACTTCAAAAAAGATTTCTCATCAGGGAAGGCGTTAATGTTTCGAACATCTTCGACAACACATATGGAAGTGGCCACAGATCTATAATGGGCCGGGCCTTGACCATCCGTCGTCCGGTAAACCACTAAGATATCGCCATTGTGTAATTGGTCTGTTCCATTCATCTTTGTCAGGTATATTTTGTGGATGCTGTTTGTATGGGATATGTCTTTAACAATGGCCCCAGGATCTTCATTGTTGAGAATTGAATCCGGGAGCAACCGGCTGTGCCATTCTGGATGTAAAGCCAAAATGAATTTTCGATTGTTTGCGTTTATGTAAGGAAAATTTGCAGTTGCACTTCCTTCAGGGTTGGAGCCCATCTTTTTTATCAAAACAAGCTCTGTTCCATTGTTCGTGAGTTTCTCGGCCAATGGGAGAAAGCCGTATTTACCAAAAGCATCAATCAATGAACCATGATTCGGGAATATTGTCATATAGACTTCATTTACATTCTCATACAAAGCATGGTCCAATGCTTTTTTGACAAACCGTTCCCCCATTCTTGTACCGTGGGCATTTATTTTGAATGTACCGATTTTTAACCGGATGTCAGCTGGCAAAGCCGGTTTGATGTCGTTCAATGGTCCTCTCTCAACCTTCAGGTAAAGGAACCCATCAATAGAGCCATCTTCATTCTTAAATACATATGCTTTGTCGTCAGATTTTTTTATGAACCAGGCGGAGAACTCCGCATAATCTTTTTTCAGCGAATCAAAGAAAACGTCATGTAAATCAACATCTTTAAACCTAAGATATTCCAAATTCATTTAAACATTCTCCATTTACGGGTCAGGGTTAAAATGTGGACTCACCGTTGGCCAGATGAGCTGGTGAAGGGCTGGGATCAGCAAGGGCGTGGATCAAATAACCATCAAATAAAAAGTCCTGGGCTTATTGCCATGGTACTGTTGATGCTGATGACCAGGACGTGGGGACTCCATCCCCCATTGGCTCATCAACGGCTTTTGCCGAAGGCCAAGTCAGGAAGACCACCCTGCTATTGAATCAGACGGATTTTTTGGGTGTAGAGTGGAGAAGAATTTTCAATTGTGCATGGCCAGGCGTTCAGCAGCCTGCATTAAAAAAGCAGACCGGGAAAGGCCATGGTCCTTGGCAGCCTTGTTAATCATGATTAACTTATATTCCGGCATGGTGATGTTGACGCGAATGGTTTTTTTGGCTACCAACATAAGTTGGGACAGTTTCAATCATTATTTTATTTGTAAAGCCCAGTTCATACGCCTTTCCAAAGCGTCATGGTTAAAAAGTGTCCCGCTTTATGTTGGTAGCCGTTTTTTTAGAAAGGAAAGAAAAATCAATATCAGCCAGCACCCAGAATCCGCCATCTGTGAAAAAGTCCTGGTTGTTTACCAATACTTCAATATTGGAGGCTTTGGGAGGGGCATCAATACCTTCCCCCTCATAATAACATTCAACGGCATCCTGAAGATTTTTTAAGGCTTCATCAATCGTGTATCCGCATGTAAAGCAGCCGGGGATATCCGGGACTGTTACCCCAAAATCTGAATCGCTTTCTTTATGGACTAAAACCGGGTATTTCATTTTTGTCTCCATTCCCATCCGGCCTGCCTGAAGATATTCCTTAATGTGCCAATGGGGATATCTTTCTTAGGGTTAGGCACCACCACGATTTTACCATTCTTGTTCTTGAACTTCCAATGATCACCGGATGTATGTGTGTGCTGGAACCCATCTTTTTTTAACCGTTTGATGATTGATTTGCTGTTCATTATTCTTAAAGAATACACACGGTGTGTTTAGATGTCAAGAAGCTCGACAATGGCCGGACAGGATTCCGTCAGGCGATTAAATCAAGTAACCATCAAATCAAAAGCCTTGGACTCATGGCAGGAAAGCCTCTCTATCTATTAATAAAATAGGCTATCCAGTTAATGATATTTGTTTAATAGTAGAGATGGGCTTGTCACCCCTATAAACGAAAAAAGGGTTAAGACCATAAATGGTGTTAACCCTTAAAACGCTTATAAATGGCGGAGAAAGAGAGATTCGAACTCTCGATGGAGTTTAATCCCCATACTCGCTTAGCAGGCGAGCGCCTTCAGCCACTCGGCCATTTCTCCGTATTTTTAAAAAGTAATCTTAATAGATTTCTTTTTTCTGATGGCGGAGGAGGTAGGATTCGAACCCACGAAGCTTTGACACTTAACGGTTTTCAAGACCGCCGCCTTCAGCCGCTCGGCCACTCCTCCCAACAGATCTGAAGGTGTATATCATGTTGATTTGGTGAGGTCAACACCCAATTT
>CAYSSE010000047.1:0-14825 GCA_964433355.1 uncultured Desulfocicer sp. | reverse complement strand
CCAACAGATCTGAAGGTGTATATCATGTTGATTTGGTGAGGTCAACACCCAATTTGTTTTTTTTTATTTCACGGGCACATCCGGAAAAAGCAACATTGGGCTACCCATCTAAAGCGGGACAATTTTCAACTTTGCTGACTATACACATCAAGGCTATTCAGGCCATTGATTTGACAGCTTGTCCCGGCTTAGGTGGGTAGCTGCACATTGAATGGTTGACAGGGGATGAAGTTCCGCTATATTAGAAGGTTTGTTGCAAAAGATTAAATTTCAATTTTTGCAGGTTTATCAATACTATGGTAATTCAGACAGCAATTTCAATGATGGTTTTTAACCGCTTCTTTGATGTGTAACGCACGTGAAATAACGTTGATGGAAGCAATTATTTTTGGGTTTCAGGGCATTCATGGGAAATAATCTACCCCATCTGGATGAACTCCGTTTTGACGTTCCAGAGTTCTGCGTGGTAAAATGGGTTGTTTTATTACCATGAAGTCCCTTAAACTCATGCTGGCCCCAAATTGGGAACTGCTGTAATTCAGAAGGGTGGGTTCATACCCAGGGAGATAAAATGAAACAAAAATTTACATTCACCATTGATGAGAAAAAAGAAACCATTACTATCCAGGAGGCCTGTGAGGCAGATCCAGGTGCCTTTATAATCGTCCATAAGGAGCAGTACCCCTATGATGATATGAAAAATGCGTTGGAAGAAGGAGAGGATTCTTTTGTTGAACTTTTCCGACGGAAGAATCTTTTTCCCCCCCAGGATCTCAGCCTCAAACTCTTTGAAAGTCTGGGAAAATTCTTCAAAGATGGTGGCGGTGATAAATTTGTGGTTGAGTATGAGGATATTGAGGCATTTCCCCAGGAAAAAGAAGAGCCTGAAGAGGTGGATGATGCAGACGTGGATGAGCTTGAGACCCTGCTCCAGGACGAAACAGAAGATGTGACAGAAGATGACATAAAAGAGATTGATGGGGATGACGACACCCCCAAATTTCAACCTGATAATAACTCCGAGCATGAGAATTGATTAATCCATGAAGAAAAAAATAAAAGATATCCTGCTGGGTGCTGCCCGGCAGGCCTTTGAAAAAGGGCTCTTAACATCAGATGTTCTTTCTGAGATGGAAATTGAGGTGCCACGGCATGACATCCATGGTGATTTTTCCTCCAACGTTGCCATGGTGTCAGCGTCGGTGCAAAAAATGGCCCCCCGGAAGATTGCCCAAGCCCTGGTGGATAACCTGGATGACAGCCATGGGATCATTGAAAAATGTGAGATTGCAGGCCCCGGATTTATTAATTTTTTTTTAACCCCCGCCTCCTGGCATCCTGTTATTGCAACGGTGCATGAAAAAGATCATGGGTTTGGTGCCCTTAAAATGGGGCAGGGTAAAAAAGTTCAGGTGGAGTTTGTCAGTGCCAACCCGACAGGACCGCTCCATGTGGGACATGGTCGTGGTGCTGCTGTGGGGGATGCCGTGGGCAATATTCTTGCCTTTGCCGGATATGATGTGCAAAAGGAATATTACATCAATGATTCCGGAAGACAGATCAGAACCCTGGGGCGTTCTGTGTGGCTTCGCCTGGGTGAGGCTCTTGGCCGGGAGATTGACTTTCCGGATGACTGTTACCAGGGTGAATATATCCGGGAGATTGCAGCGGAAATTCTGGATTTCATGGGCAAAGACATTGCTGAAAAAGAAGAGGCAGAAGGGGTTCAGATATGCGCCCGATATGCTGCTGACAAGATACTCAAAGGCATCCAGGATGATCTGGCAGCGTTTGGTGTCTCCTTTGATCAATGGTTCAGTGAGCAGAGTCTCTATGATTCCGGACGGGTCCAGGCCGTCATTGAGATGTTTCGGGAAAAAGATGTCATCTATGAAAAGGATGGCGCCATGTGGTTTAGGACCGAATCCTTTGGCGATGAAAAAGATCGGGTGGTGGTGCGCCAGAATGGTCTTACCACCTATTTTGCCTCGGACATTGCCTATCACATGGAAAAATTTGACAGGGGCTTTGATCGGGTCATTGATGTGTGGGGGGCAGATCACCATGGATACATCAACCGCATCAATGCCTCCATTGATGCCTCGGGTAGATCCAGTGATCAGTTTGATGTGATTTTAATCCAGCTGGTGAACCTGTTACGGGGGGGCGCTCCGGTGGCTATGTCCACCCGGGCCGGGGAATTTGTCACCTTAAAAGATATTGTGGATGAGGTGGGCCGCGATGCGGCACGGTTTCTTTTTCTCAGCCGCAGTTTTGATTCGGGGCTTGATTTTGATTTGGAGCTTGCCAAGCAGCAGACCAGTGAGAACCCGGTGTATTATGTGCAATATGTCCATGCCCGCATTTCTGGCATCATGCTCAAGGCCTTGGATCTGGGGGTTCTTGACACCCAGGATGTGGCGTGGCAGGACATTGATCTTTCCTACCTGACCCAGGGGGAAGAGATCAAATTGATTAAAACGCTTGCTGCATTTCCCGGGGCCGTTGAAAAAAGTGCTGCCGCCCTGCATCCCCATGTGATTTTTACCTATCTTATGACCCTGGCATCCACATTTCATGGATATTATAACCGGCATAAGGTGATCACCGATGATAAAAACATTACGCTTGCCAGGCTCTGTTTGGTGGGGGCCGTTAAAAAGGTTATCCGTAATGCCCTGACCCTTTTGGGTGTGTCTGCACCGGAAAGGATGTAAGGGTTATGTTTTTCCGGGGTGCCATGGTGGCGTTGGGGCTCTTTTGCCTGTGCGGCACCATGTTTTTTATTGGGGTGATGGTGGGGCGGGAAACGGCCCCAGTTCATTTTGACACCCGATCATTCCAGGAAAAACTGGTGGACCTGGCAGACAATAAAGATAAAAAAAATCCTCCGAAGAAAATGGCGCTTGGTTTTTATAAAGAGTTGAAAAAAACAGTGCCCACGGATTTTTCTTTTTCAGACGATGTATTGGAAGCGGCGGGGGTTGTTTCTTCCCAGGGGGTGGTGGTCGTGGAAGATGCGCCAGTTGGTGTTGAAGATCCCATTCCCATGAAAAAGGGATTGAAAAGAATGACCCGCAGGGCCGTCCCCCAAAATATCGTTCCCGATTTGGAGGGAACAGTGCAGGGGCCTGGATCTGAAGTTCAGGAAGTTCAGGAAGTTCAGGAGATACCCCCAGAGATAGCCACAGCTTCCCGGCCCAGGGGAGGATATACCATCCAGATATCTTCCTTTCGGCAGTTGGCAGATGCCATTAAACGAATGGAGACCCTTAAGATAAAAGGTTTCATGCCCCATCGTGCCCTGGCCCTGGTGGATGGGAAAATGTGGCACCGGGTACGGGTGGGAAAGTTTTTTGACACCCTTTCTGCGGAAAAGGCCTTAAAAGAGCTGGAAATCCGGGGCATTTATGGCATAATTGTAAAAATTAAATGATCAATGCTGATGCCTCCCCAATAGATGTCCGTAAAAAAAATGACCTGTGCGGGTAGCACTTTGCTGACTCGATTTGAAGCAGCATTCCCGTGCTATTTGTAATCAACAATACGAATTGAAGGCTAAATTTGATCTGTTTGCCTTGCCAAACGCTGCGGATAATTGGTACCCGCACAGGTTGAAAAAATTTGATTGTCGAGTAAAAAAGGATTGAGTAATGAAAATTACAAAAAAAGATATCGAGTACATTGCCCATCTCTCACGCCTGGAGGTGGATGATTCCCTTGTGGATAAATTTGCAGACCAGGTCAGCCGGATATTGCAGTACATTGATAAACTCAAGGATGCGGATGTGTCCGGGGCCGAACTCATGTCTGGGGCAGCCTTGGATACCAATGTCTTCCGTGAGGATATTGCCCACATCCCACCAGGACCCAGTGTTACCCTGGCCAATGCTCCGGAAAGAGATGATGATTTTTATATAGTCCCCAAGGCAGTGGGATAGAGGAGAAAAACAATGCAATTCCATGAACTGACCCTGTTTGATGCCAGAAAGCTGCTGGATGCAAAGGAAATCTCCTCTGTTGATCTTGTCACGGCATTGTTAAAACGTATTGATGACTGTGATGGGGACATCAAGGCATATATCACAGTGGACGAAAAGGGGGCCCTTGCTGCAGCTCAAAAGGCCGATGATCGCATGGCCAATGGTGAGTCCACCGCGCTTTTGGGAATTCCCCTGGCTTTAAAAGATCTTTTGTGTACCAAGGGGCTTACCACCACCTGTGCCTCCAGAATACTTGAAAACTTTGTGCCCCGGTATGATGCCACAGTGGTGGAAAAATTAAAGGATACCGGGGCTGTTATTCTGGGAAAGACCAATCTGGATGAATTTGCCATGGGATCATCCACGGAAAATTCCGGGTTTCACATCACCCGAAACCCCTGGAATTTTGATTATGTGCCCGGTGGTTCCAGTGGGGGATCTGCTGCAGCTGTAGCAGCACAGATGTGCACGGCATCTTTGGGTACCGATACAGGTGGTTCCATCCGTCAGCCAGCCTCCCATTGCGGTGTGGTGGGAATTAAGCCCACCTATGGCAGGGTATCCCGGTTTGGCCTTGTCTCTTATGCCTCCTCCCTGGATCAGATTGGTCCCATTACCCGGGATGTCCGGGACACGGCCATCATGCTCAATGCACTGTGTGGACATGATCCCCGGGACACTACCTCTGCCAATGTGGCGGTGCCGGATTTTACCACGGCCCTGGACCAATATGACGCCCAGGGGCTCAAGGGGATGACTGCCGGTATTCCCAAGGAATTTCTCGCTGTCAAGGGGCTTGACCCCGACGTGGAAAAGGCATTTTACGATTCAGTGAAGCAGCTGGAATCCCTTGGGGTGGCGGTAAAAGAAATTTCCCTGCCCCACACCGATTATGCCGTGGCCGCCTATTATGTTATTGCCCCTTCGGAAGCCAGCTCCAACTTGGCCCGGTTTGATGGCGTGCGGTATGGCTACCGGGATACTGAATCCACAGATCTCATTGAGATGTACAAAAAAACCAAATCCAAGGGGTTTGGTGATGAGGTGCAGCGACGGATCATCACCGGCACCTATGCCTTGTCTGCGGGGTATTATGATGCCTATTACGGCCAGGCCACCAAGGTGCGTTCTCTGATCAGCCAGGATTTTTCCCGGGCCTTTGAAGGGTGTGATATTATTGTGTCTCCTGTGGCCCCCACCCCTGCCTTTAAAATAGGTGAAAACATGGATGATCCTTTGACCATGTATCTGACGGATATTTTTACCCTTTCCACCAACATGGCCGGCCTTCCCGGTATTTCCATTCCCTGTGGCCATGGCAAAACCGGCCTTCCTATTGGCTTCCAGATGATGGCCAATCGATTTGATGAGATGGCTCTGGTGCGGGCGGCTTATGGATTGGAGCAGGCCCTGGATTTGAAAAAACAATTCCCTGAGATGTAAGATCTATAAAATGGTGTCAGGCTTGGTTTCTGGGTGTTCTTAGTCGGGATTCATGCAAGCCGGAGAACGTTTTGAGGAATACCTATGCCCAGGTCTTATCCGTCCCCAATTAAGAGGACACAAAAAGAATATCAAATAAATAAAAGGAGGGTCGCAATGGGCACATTACAACCCCAGGGCGAGAAGCTTCGAAAAGCGGTGCAGTGGGTATCTGATGAGAAAAAGAAAAATGCCGGGACGAAAACCATGTCATTGGTGGACCAGGCTGGCATGCAGTTTGATTTAACCCCTGAAGATTCTGAGTTTCTTTTCCGATTTTTTAAAGCCTCCCAGGAGGAATGATCACATGGCTGACATCAGAGTTCTTCCGGAATTGATCACCAATCAGATTGCCGCCGGAGAGGTGGTGGAACGACCGGTGTCCGTGGTCAAAGAACTCATGGAAAATGCCCTGGATGCCCATGCCACCCATATTGTGGTGGAGGTGGACCGGGGCGGGCGGGATCTGATTCGGGTGTCAGACGATGGGGATGGCATGTCCCGGGACAATGCACTGTTGTCCATTGAGCGGTATGCCACCAGCAAGATTGCCACCACAGCGGATCTGTTTTCCATTGCCACACTGGGGTTCCGGGGAGAGGCCTTGCCCTCCATTGCATCGGTGTCGAAAATGACCATCACCACCCGGGAACAAAATGCGGATTATGGTACCCGGATTTTTTTAAGTGGCGGAAAACTCATGGAGGTCTCTGAAATCGGTGCTCCCCCGGGAACGGTGGTGGAAATTAAAAATCTTTATTTTAATACACCGGTGCGTCGGAAATTTTTAAAAACGGTGAACACCGAGATGGGACACATTGCCGATGCCTTTTCTGCCATGACCATGGGGGCTGTGGGTATGGGTTTTTCTTTAATTCACAATGGGCGATTGGTAAAGGAAATTGCACCGGATGAGCCCTTGGTTAATAGGGTATCAACGGTGTTGGGAAATAATCCTGATCTCAAGCTCCATTCTGTGGAGTTTCGGGATAAGCATATTGAAATTTTCGGATATATTTCGCATCCTGCCCATACCCGCTCCAGCTCCCAGCGTATTCAACTTTTTGTTAACGGCCGCATGGTAACAGATCGGGGGGCTGTTTCTGCTTTGGTGCAGGGCTACCGGGGCAGGCTCATGAAAGGGCGGTTTCCCTTGGCTGTATTGTTTTTTAAAATTCCCTTTGATGGGGTGGATGTCAATGTCCATCCGGCCAAGCTTCAGGTTCGCTTTGTCCATGAAAAAGAGGTTTACCATGCCGTCCGGGAGTCGGTCCTTCATGCCTTGGAAATTGCTGAAAAAAATATCATTGGGACCAGAAAGTGTGGCGGAGATGTTAAATGGGCTGCGAACAAAGGAAGTTTGGGCAACCAACTGCCAATGGATGCTGAAAAAGGATTGAATTCAGAATCTGCAGTGGGGCCTGTTTCCCGCAATGATAATGGCTCCAAGGTGGATGAGAGCATCAAGGAAAAGATTAAAAAGACTGGTGGGCAAAGAGTCCCCCATACCTCCCTGTTTCAATGGGGTTCCTCCAACAAGAAACCAGAAGGTAATGACCTGAAAAGTCACAAGAGACTTCAAAATTCCGAATTGCATTTTCTGGAGGTCGTTGGGGAGGGTAAAAACAAAAAGATTGCCTTGGATGGACTTGAAGGGGAGGGGGATATTGAAAAAGAGACTTTGCCTGATGGGAGGTTTGGTAATAATGATCTTGAAAATGATTTCGTTGCCGAGGCATTGAACTCATCCCATAGATATGACTCTTTTCGTGCGGATTGCCGAATCGTTGGCCAGGTTATGGGAACCTATATTATTGTTGAAAATAGTGATGGGGTGGAACTGATTGATCAACATGCAGCCCATGAGCGTATTATGTATGAGCAGCTTAAAAAGCGATCTGACACCTTTAATCCTCCCTCCCAGCAGGTGATCGTTCCCCATGTTTTGGACTTTAATTTTACCCAGAGTGAACTTTTCGAGCGAATGATTCCGGGACTCAACGAATTGGGCTTTGAGATTGAACCCTTTGGCGAAAGAACCTTTGCCGTAAAGTCAGTTCCAGCCATTATTGATGCAAGGGATGTGGCAGGATTGCTCCATGATATGGTGGAGACTGTCATGGAGTCGGGTCTTGGGTGTGATGGGGGGAGAATGGAAAAAAGGGCCTGGCTGGATGCATGTCTTATTTTGATGGCGTGCCACCACTCAGTACGAGCCATGCAGGCCTTGTCTGACAAAGAGATGGCTCAACTTGTATTGGATCTTGATCGATGTGAAAATGCCTTTTACTGCCCCCATGGCAGACCCATCCGTGTTTCCTGGTCCCCAGAGGATCTTCAACATATGTTTAAGCGCATTGTCTGATTGTCTATAAACGCAAAATGGGAGGAACGAATGATATCGCTCCTCCCATTTTTTTACATTTCTAAAGTCTGCCTAAATTACATAAAGCTGTTTTTAGAAATTAACTTGCAGTCTGGCAAGGAGGACGTCATAGTTGTCATCCAGATCATCATACTCTGACCAGAGATAGGTAACATGAAACTGGGTGTTGGTGGCCAGCTGGTAAGATGTCCATACGTTGAAGGTTGTGATATCATCTGTATCGGTGTTAGCATCTTCTTCTGGAGTAAAGTAACCCACTTTTGCACCAAGAGAAAGAGCATCCATTACGTTGTATTTACCAAAGAGGGTAATACCCTGAACACCACCGTTGGAACCGGTGGGATCAAAGGGATCAGCATTGGCAAAAGCAGTGATTTCAGCATCTTCGGGAGTGTTAGAAGACGTGGGAACAAAGGACCACCAGTTGCTCAGGCCAGTCAACTGCTGTTCATTGTCGTTATCTGTACCAAGTGCATAGAGAAATTCTGCGCCCATGCTGAAGGCATCGCTCAGATTTGCTGCAGCTTTCAGGTAGAATTGGGTTCCTACATAGTCGGTGGCACCGTCAGCAGTATCACCAGCAGCAAAGTCAAGTTCACCGGTCAGATCAACCATTCCCAGAGCAGCACTTCCGTTAAATCCGAACATTGTGGCTGAATCATCCACAGTGGTTTCATCATTTCGGGTGATGGCGTAAAGTTTTGCTGAAAATGCGTCAGTGCTATAGCCGAAGTTAACGGCATAAACATCGCTATCATCAAAAAGGTCATCATTAGTGCCGCCGTTTTCTGTTTCTTTGATATAAATCAGGGATGTTTTTACAGGAAGCTTAAAGACCAGCTTGAGAGCAGTTGCATTGGCATCCAAAACCTGAGCAACACCTAATCCCAGATACTGCTGACCCGCTGTCAAGGACCACATCTCTTTGTCGATGTTCAAGTATCCACGGTCAACGTCGATGTTGCTATTAGCTGCACGGGGTCTTACAATCAGTCCTCCGCCTGGGCCATAGCTGTCGCCCCAGGTACCATCACCGTAATCAATCCTCAGGACTGCAGTAACATCATCGGCAACATTTATTTTGGTCTGAATTCTAAAACGTTGATCCATCCAACTAGCATCACTACTGTCGGAATTGTTTACGTCCCAGCCACGAACACGCATGGATCCAGAAAGGGATACTCTGTCATCAGCATAAGCCGGCGCAATAAACATTGCCATACATACTACAGCAATAAAAGCAATAGTCAGTTTCTTCATCTTTGTTTTCCTCCTACAAAAAACTAAGTTGAACTCGCTTTAAAAAGCGAATAAATAATAGCCCATTCCACATATAAAAAATATCATATGTGGACTCAGACCATGGCAGATGATTTCAGCATACATTACAAAAATCATCCAAATCTAAGTTAAACTGCCTGACACCGATACCAGCCCTTTAAAAGAATGTCAAGAATAAAAACCATTCCGTCCAAATTGTATTTTTTCCGGTAATTAATTTAGTCGCCGTGACTAATTCCCCTGGGGAACCATAAGGTCATAGGCCACAATTCTGCTGCGGGGCTGTGACATGACGGTGGCACCTTCTTCAGTGACGGTGGCAGCCACCAGTTCATCAATGCCGTCGTTATCAAAGTCCGCCACCACAAAGTCGGAAATACGTCCAGGCAGGGGAGATGTTTTCCAATTTAAAATCATTTCTGTCTCTTTCCAGGACCGACTCTCCAATATTCCCCCGTCATAGGATCTTGAGTTGCTTAAAAAACCCATGGTATTGTCATGGTTGGTAGCACAAAGGATCTCCGGGATTCCGTCTCCGTCCATGTCATGAATGCGTATCCGCAGTGGGAAAAACTGAATTTCCTGATCATCGTCTGCGTGTTTCTTGGGCCGAAAAAATACGGACATGCTGCCACCGGAAGGTTCACGATTCCGCCACGTCAGAGCACCTGTTTCTGTGAACAGGGTCATGTGTTCTGCCCTATCAAGGACTGCCACGGTGAGAGTGCTGTTTGAGGACTGCTCTCCCACGGCAATACCAAGAACATTGGCGGTTTTTCCTTTTAAAATTTTACGCTGGGGAACATACTCATCGTTCTGGTATTTCATTTCATAGACAGGGGCGGTGTAAATGTCTGCCCCTCTTTTTCGTTGTTCCTGGCCCAATAGAAGTAGTTCTCCTGACATTCCTTTTGAAATTCGATAGTACCATGATGTATTCGTTGTAATGGCGGGGTATGATTTGCCGTCGAACTCAAGGACATAAGAGTTGGCGCGGTTACGTTCCGGTGCCAGACTGGAGATAAAAATTTCTGGTGTGCCATTGCCATTGACATCGCCAATGTCCACTCCCAGGGGATGAGACAGCTTGCTGATGGGGATTTCAGTTGCTTTAACCATGCGGTTGTTCACCATTTGATAAATGATGATGGATTCTTCTGTTAGAATAACCGTTTCCAGGATGCCGTCATTGTTCACATCCCCTACATCCACTCCGGTGATACGAAGGGGAAGGGGGGGGCTTTTCCAGAATCCAGTATTTGAACCACGGGAAGCAGTTGTTTTGAAATTAGGGTTAATTGCAGACTCGGTTCCCCCGGATGATGGGCTTTTGAGCAGGGAATTTGGCGTTGTGGCATTGTTGGCAGAAGGGGCTGCCAGGGTATTATGGGAGGGTGTCTGGGATGTGTTGGAAGTGGTGGAGCCTGTCCGTCGTTGGAATACTTGTTCATTGACAGTGGTGGCAAACCGATTGATCTCCGGAATCACCCCGCCCAAGGAATTGGTTTGTCCGAAAAAAGAGACCGGTGCTATTTTTCCGGTGATATCCCTTACTGTCGCATCAATACTGGCACCCTGGCCAATGACCGTTACGCTGCCGGAGATGATATAATCTGCCTTGAGTTGTCCACCGGCCAGCAAGGCCAAGCTTTCACCCTTAAAATCGCCCAGGCTTTTGACCGTATTGTTCACAGCTGTTTTGTCCATGACCACTACCTTGTCCTTCCAGGATAGCCGTGAACTCAACATGTCTTGAATACCGGTTTTCAGGAACTCAAGATTTTTTTCTGCATTTATTTCAAAGGGGATAATCACCACCTGTGCGGGGTCTGCAAGGGCAGTGTTAATAAAGGTCAGCACGGAGAAGATAAATATGAAGACCAGAGAAATGATGGATGTCTGTCGTTTTGTTTTCAAGGATGCTCCTAAGCAGAAGTTAGGTCAGAATCAAATTCAGTGTAAATTTTACACACAGCATTTGAAAGACCTTATAAAATTTAAAAAACTTAGAATTTATACACAATATTTCCATTTTCTGCAAGGGTTAATCAGTGCTTGAAAAACGTGACTTTAGTTTGGTTTCAGCGTTTTTACGCGAATTTCTCTCAGAACAGATTCGTCTATTTTGGAGAACCTTTTTGAAGGATGTTGGATGATGTGGTTTTTTTGATGTTTTATAATAATTACAGGCGTGTGTTCTTTTTTATGTAGACAGTTTGTTTTTATGGTGCAATAACAATGTTTAGGTATTAAAAACGCTTGACAATTGTTGGTCATATGTTTATGAAACATTATAGAAAAAAATAAATAGCTTTCACCAACATAAGTGGTCTGGTAATTTTTTGCTATAAAAATCCCCAGATTTTTTTGGCTGTAAAATACATGATCCAGCTCTGTTATTTATAGTTGAGATAAAGCATTTAAAAAAATATGATTGACGACTGCTTGTGCCATAATCGTCAACCTAATGTATTGTATCGCCAATAACATAAATTATGCTCCATTTGCCAGGGAATTTATCCTGAAAATGGGATCATCGCGTTAAAGGCAATCTCCAAATATATAATTTTCATTTGCAGAAATAATTGAGATGCTAAAATGAAGTCTTTTCATAAACATTTAAAAGAGAAAGGAGAAACTCTTTAATAAAAAGGTGTTGATGATGGTGTTTTTTTGTATTCCAAAGATAAACATAAATTTTCGTTTCCAAAAAGGAGGAAAACGTCAATGAAGAACCATGGGAAATTTATCTCACTGGCCACTGCGCTGCTGCTTGCAAGCGCCATATCCTGTTTTGCCGCTCAAAGCGATTCAGGTCTTGATAAACAGTTGAAGCTTGCCGATGACATCACAAAGGAGACCATTGTCGGACCGGGAAGTGTCCAGGTGACAACGGGCAAAGACATTCTAATGAGTTTTGGTGCCACTGCCAGAATTATCCCTACATCTGAAAGTAATTGGGATTTTGGCGTATCGGACAGCAATGCGGTTGAGGCTGGTGGTCTTATGTATGGCAACCTTGGTGGTGATTTTTTCAAGACCCATGGCAATGAGGCTGGGCAGGTGCAGGACAGTTATATCCGCACCGAAACGAAAATCTATTTTAATGCCATGCCCAAGGACAGGGTCTGGAGTTTTTATGCGGCTCTGGAATTTGACAAACCTCTTGATACCGAAAGTGTTGATGCCAGGGGTGGCAAAACAACTGATTCCAGTAGTTTCGGTCTTGAAAGACTTCATTTGACCTATGCGCTTCCCATGAATATGCGCCTCCATGCTGGATGGGATATCTGGCACATGGATGCTTTTGAAGGTGCCAGCATGGTCTATGGGGATGACAATCCCGGGTTCTGGCTCACGGGGGAAAATGAGTCCATCAGTTATAATGTGGGATATTTTAAACTGATGGATAATGACTTTCAGGATTCTCCTACTGCAATGCAAGACGGTGCAGACAACGATCGGGATCTCTATGCAGGGTATATGGCATGGCAGATGAATGATGCAAATAAATTTCAATTTCTGGCAGCCTATGACAGGATCAGAGACGTCGTGGCAAATGATCTTGCTGCTGCTATGGGTTCTCCCTTCGGTATAACTGGGGATACTCCTGATACAGATTCCTACCATGCTGGCGCATACTGGATCGGAAATTTTGGCGCGTTGGAAGTATTCACTGAAGCCGTTTACCAGTTTGGTTCGGCGGACAATACCGGACTCAGCAGTACTGTGGGACCGGATCGTACCACCGTTCTTGAAGAAGATTATGATATAAATGCCTATGCCCTGGCAGGAGATGTCTCCTACGAATTTAAAGGGAAGCTGACGGATTTTCCCTTGAAGCCCCACCTTGGGTTTATGTATACCTCTGGTGATGATGATCCCTATGATGATAAATTGGAAGGCTATAACGGCGTTGATAACGCTCAGCGATTTTCCAGCAGATGGGGTGGAGAAAATACCATTATTGGCGATACCAACCTGATGCTGGGTACCGCACTATATGGGTATCTTCCTGAATTTCACGGAAATGGAACCCCGGTAACCACAGGTGGACTTCAAAATTTTTCAGGTAATGGAAATGGTCGAGGTGATAATCCAGGATTAACCCTCATCAGCGCAGGTATCACCGTGGCTCCGAAAAAATTTCTCATTTTTAAGACCAATATCAACAACTTCTGGTGGAATGAAGATATCTATGTAACCAATTTAGTCAGCGGTTTTGATGCAACAGTAAACGGGCCTAAAAAAGTAGATTCCGGATATGTTGGGACAGAGTGGGATAATGAGTTGACCCTTGCCACCAGCAAACATTCCTTTATCAAAGCCCAGGCTGCTTTTTTCTTTCCTGGAGAAGTCGTTGAAGATTTGACAGAGGCATTGACAGGAGAATCCTCCGATGAAGTAGCCATGCGTCTGGCAGCAGAGTTTATTATAAATTTTTAATATCAGTGGGCTGAATGGCCACATCCTTATTATAAATAGATCACGCTTATTTTTTGTGGTTTTTTAGATGTGACCCAATGGTTTATAGCTCCACGTGGTTCTTAAATGAATTAAATAAGGCCTGGTTCTCCGGAATCAGGCCTTGAACTGTTTTGGCCTACCTCAAAAATATTACCTGAAAGATTGCAAAGCTTATTCGACCGGATATGCAAATCTCCGGGCATGGCGCTGTAGTGGTCTACCGCAAATGCCCGGTAACCCAGCATATCCGGTGGAATATTACTCTTAATTTATTTTTAAAATTATCACTGGAAGCTTGACCATGAAACCCAATTCAATTTTTATATTTTCCATTTTTTTAATTTTTTTCTGCTGGGGCTGCGCTTCAAGTCCGGACATTGTCACCACAGATAAGAAAAATGCCACTGGGTACTCAAATGCCCAGATCCGGGAAGTCACCATTGATCAACCTAATTTGTTGTCAGGGGATTTTTTCCGGGAAAGAACACAAACGAACGCCATCACTGATGTTGATTCCACTACGGCCTCCAGTGGTGAAAAAATAATTTCTGCAAACCAGGAAGCGCTTGAAAAAAAAGTAAATGCCCTCCAGAACGAAGTGGCATTATTGAAGACCTCCCCCCCAAACACAACTCCAATATTAGTTGAAAAAAGCCTCAAGGACAATGATCATCCCCTGGAAAAGAGCCATATGAAGCTCAAAACAGGCTTGCTCATCGATAGAAGCAGGATTCAGGCCGATACCGTTAAAAAGATATCCCTGGCCGCTGAAAAGTTTGTAGGGACAGGAAAAATTGTCCTTGTGGGTAATGATGAAATATACGAAACCCTTGCCCAGAATAATGCGCTTGAAAATAAAGATTTATACCGGACATCAGGTATCTTAACTGTTTATCCCGGTATCCGGATGCTTGTTCTGGTGGAAAATTTCACATTGCCGGATGCTTTTCCAGGAATGGGCAGTGCCATGGTCTCCATGGTAGATGCCGGACTGCTTTACAGATATAAGCCGGTAAAATTTGAAATGGATATTAAAACAGATCAAGATGCGTCCAAATTTGTAGAGAGCATTATTTATTCAACCTTTACCAAGGCCATTGAATCAAGCCAGATCACACCGTGGTTTTGCCGGATGTTTTCCAGTGAAGAAAATTTTATATATATAAATGCTGGTGAAAAAACGGGATTGGAAAAAGGGATGCTTTTAAAGGTAAGTTCCCCTGGCA
>CAYSSE010000046.1:0-20703 GCA_964433355.1 uncultured Desulfocicer sp. | reverse complement strand
GTTTAACCACCCGAATCATGGCAAGGGTCAGGGGTTCATCCGCCACATTGATCAATTTTTTTAATACCCTGAAAAAACGGTCACCACAATTGCCTGAAATAAGCGGCAACAGCCGAATCACGGTGGAGCTGTCCTGGTATTTCAAACTATTTAAAATATGAGTGTCAAGATTGTCCATGCCAAGATATTTCAGCAACCGGGCATGGAAGAAAGCGTCAATGCCCCTGCTGGATTTAAAATCTTCCAACAACTTATCTTGTATACGCTTGTCCTGGAACAGCTTCTTGATCACATCTGCCTCAGTGGATCTCAAATCCAGAAAATCCGAGGCAAGCAGCCGAATAATCAACGTGGCATATTTGAACTTTAAAAAAATCACCGTGGCAATCCAGGCAAAGACAAAGGGAAGGGCCACCATGGAAAGATAATGGGCCGGTAATACAGTTGTGGTAAATAATATCAGGCAGGAACCGGTGATCAATCCGGCCCGGGCCACCACCCCCCTTAAAAAGGGACGAATCTTTGCTCGATATTCATCCGGGAAAATGCCAATGAGCATATTGTTCACCGGTTGATTAAAGGTGGTACGAATCACATTGGTGGAAAATCGGGCATACATGGCAGAAAAAAGATCAAACCGAAATAAAAAGCCCAGAAACACCAACAGATAATTCACAGGATGAAACAGCAATGCCACAGGAATGCCCCACCTGCCGTAAAATTTGCCGGAAAAAAAGAGTAGCAATATGGAAACGGCGTTCATGGCCCCTCGAAAGGTTCCAAAAAAAACAATCATGGCATTTTCACCGCCAAAACTGTGATCCACCGCCACATTGAACTGATAATTCATGATGGGTAAGACCACATTGGCAAAAAAGGTGAGTCCCACCATCACCATGACAAGGGTGGATTTTTTCATTAATGGGCCCATGCCCACAATGCGTTTTAAAAACGTGGGATCTTTTTTGGTGATGGGCTTTGGCATTTTGGGCACCACCTGCAAAGGAAATTGGTTTCCCAGATACCGGGTCATGAAGGCGGCGGTTATCAATAGGGTTCCATATATCAGCAGCAGGTGATTGATGGCAACGGCCTGTGAAACCCCCACCGTTAAAAGGTTACCCCCCATATCCCCCAGCACACCACCGATGGTAATAAAGGGAAACAATCGTTTGGACTGATGGAAATTAAACAACTCATTGCCAAGATTCCAGAAAAAAACACTGAGCAGGGTCTCAAACTGCACCTTCATCACAAACAACAGGGGATACAAAAATCGGCCTTCCAAAAACATTAGTGCCCACAGAAAAAAAGCGATGATGCCACAGGTCAGCAGCAAAAAATAAAGACGACGATAGGCTGAAAGGTGGGGTTTAACACTGGACAATTTCTCCAAAAGAAACAGCGTGATCATGGGGTTGACTATATAGAGAACCGGAAGCCAGGAGACCCCGAATCGCTTTAAAAAGGCGGTTTCAGCAAAATTATTAAAGATCAACCCGGCACAGCGGATCAGAAAAATAAGGATCACCGCTCCAAAAAACAGTCCCATCTCTTCGGGGCGAACCTTTATCCATTTTTTAATGTAATCGGTCATGGTGGATATCAAAAGCCTTATATTTGCAAATTAAAAACAAAATCATCACGTATTACCCATAGCAAATAACGTTCCAAGAACCTAATTTTAACCACACTGTTAGATTCGCCGTTATCACAAGCGTTACCACAACAGTTACCATAACGTTAGCTTTACGTTACCACTAACGATGAGTGATCCATTTTCATCAGAGTTGCGTTTCCATGAAAACAAAAAAATAATTCCCAAAACAGCCCACTGGCAAGTATCCCCCATGGTTCTGTGGTTCACATAGATACTTAAATTTCAAAAAAATCAAGGCAAAAATAAAATGGGCACACCCTTTGCTATGTAAAAGTACAAGACGGCGTCACTTGTGATTGCCGTAAGACACTTCAATTTTTTATTCAGGAGATAAAAGATGAAAAAACTAACACGCTATATCACCATTGCAGTAACAGGTCTTTTTTTCATGGCAGCCGGTGCCGGCGCCATGACCTTTGATGCCGGAGACATGGGAAGTATGGAGATCAGCGGTGCCTTTAAGGCTTCCTTTGGTGCCACCCAGTACCTTGATTTTGTGGATGATTTCAGTAAGGGTGACGATGCCGATTTCGATGGCACACGGGAATTGAGCATCAAAACCCAATGGATTCTCAATAAAAATCTTAAAGGAGTGGTCAGTTTTCAGATCGGTGAAGGTAGAAGTCAAGGTGGTTATTTCGGCTCCGTGGATGCTGGGGTGGGCGGTGAAGAAGATGGAGATATTATCCTGGAACTGGATAACCTCTACATTGATTTCACCACCGATTCGGGAATGAATTTTAAAATTGGTTCCCAGAGCTTTGGTATGGATGAAATCGCCTATGGCAGTCACATCATGTATGAAGTCCCGGCAGGCGTCACCTTCTCTGCCCCCCTCACCGACACCTCAACCCTCCAGGCCGGATGGTTTCGCATGGCGGATTTGATGGATGACTCAGAAGCCAACACCGACGACCAGGCGGATCTTTTGTTTGTCAAGCTGCCCGTTACCATGGATGCCATCAGCTTTACCCCCTGGGCCGCCTATGCCAATATTCAGGAAGATGTAATTGCCAATGCGGACAGTCACTGGACTTATGCTTACTTTGATTACCCTGGATTTCTCACCGGTGCCAACGGTGCCGTTGTTGACCCCACATCAACGGACGATGTGTCTGCCTGGTATCTGGGAATGAGTTTTGGCTATACCATGGATGCTCTTTCCGTTAAGGCCAGTGCCACCTATGGTGATATGGATTGGGAAACCGCAACGGTGGATGCCAGTATTGCCGGTTATTTTGCAGATCTTGTCGTTGACTATAAAATGGACGGATTCACCCCTGAATTTTTCACCTTCTACGGTAACGGCCCCGATGCCAATGATGAAGATTTTGACATGATGCCGGTGCTCATCGGCGGTCCCACCTATACCAGTTCTTACTTTGGCGGCAGCCGATTCAACGACAACATGTTTGATTCCTATGATTCCACCTATGCCACCTCCATGTGGGGCGTGGGTTTTAAAGTCAAAGATATTAAAACTGGGAAAAAACTGTCCCATGAATTTCAGATCATGTATGCCGAAGGTACTGCCGAAGATACCATATTTCAATCCCCCAATGACATTCTCATGAACGAAGATGAAAGTCTTGTGGAGGTCAACTTCAATTCAACTTATCAAATCATGGATCACCTGCTCTTTGCAACTGAGCTTGGATACATGACCTTTGACGAGGATTCCGACTACGACGAAGCCGCAGACGGATCAGTGGAAGACTTCTGGAAAATTGCCTGCGCCATTGAATTGAGCTTCTGATATGAATTAACCCATTATCCCCCCTTCAACCGGGGCCGGACAGGGTTGCTATTTGATCTAAGCAATAAAAAACATGTTTTCCTCCTACAAAAGACGTGATTTAATGCCAACGATAAAAATAGTCCCCTTTAATTCCTTCTTTTTTTAAGCAACTTAAGCCCTGTCCGGCCCCAATTTTCACATCCAATCCCTGGGTATCGCTAAAAGCTTGATGACACAAGCCATGCCATATTTGCGTAAACAACGAATGGCGAGGGATCTATCAATTTTTGATTTACCATTTAAAATATGATGTCTGGATTTTTAAAACGGTAAATAAATATGATCTGATTCCTAAGAATCGGATACCAAGGAATACACAACAATCTGCTATAACGCCATTTACACATCATTTAAACAATTGGAATAAACATGAAAAAACTTCTTACAGCAATTTTGTTCAACATATGTGCAGTTATGCTTATTATACCATCATACGCAGATGACAGAGTCTCTCTCTATGGATTATTCTGGGTGCGTGCATTTGAGAACACAGCCTTTGATGGAACCGACAAAAGTTTTATTGACCAGCGATTAAGACTGGGAACCAAAATCAACGTAGCCGACGATGTCTATGTGGAGATGAGAGCCGATTATGGAGAGGGCGTCTGGGGACAGGACTACACAGGCGGATTGGTCACAAGACCTCGGAATCTAATGCAAAACACCATTGATATTGAGCGTGGTTTTGTTAATATTGACAAGGAGATGTGGTCCCTGCGGGTTGGTCAACAGTTTGTGGGACTGGGGGTTTGTGAAGTTTTGGATGCCAATGCTGTGGGTGTTAAACTGAACTTGAAATTACCAGTGGTAACCTCCTTGATTTATTTGAAAGACAGTGAAAACGGTTCACTAAATGACGATGGAGACAATGACGATGTCGATTTCTACGGTATAAATTTCAGTTACAGCGGTGATAATTTTTCCGCAGATTTATATGGTGCCACTGAAACTGACGGAACAGATACAGATAAATCACCGCTTATGATTGGCCTCTATGCCACAGGCTCTCTTGGCAGGGTAAATCTGAGTGGAGAACTCGACTTTGCCACCGGCGACACCGATGACGGTGCCACCGATTATGTGGGAACTCAGCTATACCTCCAGGGGGATGTTAATATTACCGAAGCATTCAGCCTGGGCGCGGAACTGTTTTATGCCATGGGTACCGATGAAGCCGATGAAAAACAACTCACCGGTATCAATGACTGGGGCTCCTTTACCCCTATGGCCTGGAACACACCACCGGCTACCTACATCACGGCATTTTACAACTGGAACAGCCCCTTTGATCCCACCGGTGACAGTGCGGGTGTGCAGGGTGCAGCCCTTTATGGTAAATTCATCGTAATGAATGGTCTTACCCTGGGGGGAAAGGCGGGGTATTTTGAGCCGGAAGAGGATTCCAATACAACAACAGATGATATCACCACCTTCAACGTCTGGGTTGGCTATGAACTTGCCACCAACACGGAACTTTCGCTTACCTACCTTTATTCAGATTATGATGACCCACAATATGTTGAAGAAAAACAGATACTGGTGGCGCAACTTCAGGTCAGTTTTTAAGGAATCATCCTGAAATAGTTGTTTCATTTATGCGGGGACAGATTTAAAAATCTGTCCCCGCTTAAGCCCCAAAAAGTGTAAAATAATTTTGGTGTCCTATGGAAGTATCCCAAAATTTGGCATCCTTCATTTGTCAGTTTACACTTGTTGGAGCAATATCCCCATTTCCCGGTACTAATCCCCAAAAAGTGTAAAGAACTTTTGGGGCTATATAAAGGATGCCCAAAATTTTACTAATTCTTTTGCTACAATTGTGCAAACATCATAGATAAAAATCTAATTGTTATTGACCAGGCCCGAACCCCATTGGACCGATACCGGAAGGTACCGATTGGGATTGGGTACGGACCGATCAATTGAATACCGAGGTGCTTTTTAAAAATTTCATTCCCTTTTTTTAGGAGTGAAAATGATGATCCGAAAATAATATTTTCAAAAAAATTTGCTGTAGTTTTGAGAATATGCTAATTTCAACTGTCATCAAAAATTACCATGGAGGTCCAGATGAAAACAATAACACTTGCTACAGTAGTACTTATCTTCACTTTTTGTACCCCATCCCATGCCGGTGTGGATCATTCCGAATTCATTGAAACCCAGTGCATCACCGGAGAAGATGTCACCCGGACCTGTCTTGAGTGCCATGAAGAAGCAGCCACAGAATTCATGGACACGGCCCATTGGATGTGGAAGGGAGAAACACCGTTTCTCAAAAATCATGAATCCGACTCCCATCTCGGAAAAATCAACCTGATGAACGATTACTGAGTGGCCATTGAATCAAATTGGTGCAGTTGCACCAAATGCCATGCCGGTTATGGATGGAAGGATGCCTCCTTTGATTTCTCCAATATGGAAAAAATAGATTGCCTCATCTGCCATGATACCACAGGTACCTATTCAAAAAGAGAAAATAGTTGCGGTACTCCCAATGCAGATCTTAACCTGACAGAAATTGCAAAACAGGTGGGCCTGCCTGGCCGGGGTAACTGTGGTGAATGCCATTGGTATGGCGGAGGCGGAGACAATGCCAAACACGGTGATCTGGCCAGTGACCTGTTAGCACCTGATGCAGCCCTTGATATTCACATGGGTAAGCTTGATTTCACCTGCCAGAAATGCCACACCACCCAGGCCCATAAAATTGCCGGTAGCAGCACCACTTCTTCGGTGAGTGAAGGAGGGGTCTCCTGCACTGACTGCCATAACCCCAATCCCCATGACAGTCGCTTTCCCCTTTTAAGAAAACTCAATGAACACGGCATGGCCATGGCCTGCCAAACTTGCCACATTCCCCAATACGCAGTGAACAAATTTACCCTGACGTATCGGGATGGATCACGCATTTCACAAAAGACAGAAATGGTGATGGAAACTCCTGAGAAACGAGAATTTAAAACCCCCATGGGACAAAAAATTCTGGAAAAAAATTTGCGGCCCGCTTATGCCTGGTACAACGGAAAACACTATAGATACATAAAGGGTGATCCGGTTGATCCCAAGGGAATCACACCATTAAACGCCCCGGATGGCAGTATTGACGATCCTTCATCAAAAATAACCCCCTACAAAATTATTGAAACCCGTCAGGCCATTGATGCCCGTTATGGATACCTCATTGTTCCCCATCTGGCTGGCAAGGATGGTCTTGTGGCAACCCAAGACTGGCAAATCACTGCAAAAAAAGGCATGAAAGCCGCAGGGCTCAAGTTCAGCGGCACCATCGCCTTTGCCGACACCAAGATGTACTGGCGCTTGAACCATGGAGTTGTTCCCAAAGAAAAGGCTCTGTCCTGTTTGGACTGCCATGGCCCCGACGGGGTGATGGATTTTAAGGCGCTTGGATATAAAGGTGATCCCATGGCAACCGGATGGCGATTTGCACCTGACAAATAATAACCCTCGGTTCAATAGCCATCATAATATACTGTACTCTAAATACAATTTTGTTTAGATTTTTTATTTGTTGTTTTTCTATATCGATAAATTCAATTTGTTATAACTGCCACGGGCAAACCGTATTCTGGCCTCAGCCTGCCCACAACGAAGCATGGAAGAATTTTAGGGGTGCCTACTTTTTCATGTAAAAAAATGGTCGAACCGATGGTAATAATACGGGATTGATCGCAACATCGTCCACTCTGGGGAAGGGTCAAATTTGACCCACCAATTATGATGGCTGGCCTATGTTATGCCCACCCCCCCAAAAATACACAGGAGGAATTTTTATGAAAAATATATCATTCTCAGATATGGCCATTGTTTCCTGCGGCACCATGCAAATGGAACTGGATGCCCTTAAGAAAGAGGGATTTCTTGACACTGATCATCTGTTTTTTACCCCACCCGGTCTGCACCAGGATGTGGTAAAGCTCGAAGAGCGGCTAATTGCCACCATTGATAAAGCCAGAAAAACGGCAGACAAAATCATTGTGGTCTATGGGGGTAAATTCTGCTACGTCAACGCCGACGAACCCACCCGCACCATGCAGGAAATCATTGAGGCCCAAGGCCCACAGGTGGCCCGGATTAATGCCACCCACTGCATGGATATGTTAGCAGATGCATCGGAGTTGAAACGCATTGCCGAAGAACTTGTTGGCGATGAGCCAGTGTGGTGGATGACACCAGGTTGGGTGAAATTCAAACACCAGGTGTTCAAGGGCTGGGACAAAGCACTTGCCAATGAAAATTTCCCCCGTCACACCGGTGGTGCCATTGTGCTGGATGGCATTGGATTTATGGATCAGTACATGGAGACCGATCCGGAATCATTCCTGGAGTACTGTGACTGGATGGGTATTCCCATGCAGGCATACCCGGTTACACTGGATCGGTTTAAATCGCTTCTCTCCGAGCAAGCGCTCCGTTTAAACTCAACCAAATAATTCCATCCGGAAACAGGCTCATTTTTTTCGACCTGTGCAAGTAGCGCTTTGCTGATCCGATATGAAGCAGTCTTTCCGTGATATTGTTGATTTAACAATACAAATTGAAGGCTAAATTTGATCTATTTGCCTTGCCAACCTTTGCGGGTAATTTAGTACCCGCACAGGTTAATTTTTTTTTTGTATTATTTCGTCAACTGGGACTCTTTCCAGACTTGGGATTGGATGTTGCGTCTGGCCGTTCTTTCGATAAGGTTAAGGAACTTTATCATAATAAACCTACCCACTCTTACATGCAGCCCTTTGGAAACAGCTCTCCTTGGAAACGGTGCTTTCCTTTGAAAAATTGGAAGAATGCCTCAAAGGGCTTTAGGATTCGTGGCGCTTAGAACTTTTTTTGTCCATGAAAAACATGAAAAAGTCAAAGTTCAAGTGCTCATAGACATTATGTAATATATACAACCTAACCTGGACAAGGCAAAACCAACAATAATTTCTGATTTTCTTGCCAAAATAACACGAAAATCAGAGATAATAATCAATTAGACGTCGGTCAAGGGGAGATGTCATGCACCACAAAGGAAATATTTTAAGAAGAGTCATTTTTTGTTTGGTCACCGTTTGTCTGGTGACCCAGTCAAATTTTGCAAACGCCGTTGAAGACAGCATTCATATTGCCATGCCGAATCCTCCGAAATCCATGAACTATTTCGCAGCCACCGACGCATGGTCTCAAAAAATCCTTCGACTTTTTCACATGTCCCTTTATATAAAGGGACCCACAGAGGGTAAGATGCTCCCATGGCTTGCGGAATCCCTGCCGATTCAAGGGGTTACCCCCAACAGTGTAACCATTCAACTTAGAGAAGCACAATGGGACGACGGATCGTCGGTGACGGTTGAAGATTTGATATTTACGATCAAGACTATACAAGAATTCGAGGTACCCGGCCATATGGAAAAATGGCAGGACATTGAGAAAATGGAGGCGCTGGATGAACGAACCCTGCTATTTACCCTGAAAGGACCCAGTCCAAGCTTTTTTAAACGGGCTCTTTTTGCACCCTTTGTACAGAAAAAAAAATGGTCCCAGGCAGTACGGTTGGCCAGAGCTGCCGATAATCCCCTAAAAACCCTTATGGCCTTTGCTCCGCACACCGTATCCAGCAATGGCCCCTTTTTCCTGCAAACCTACACCGATCCTTTTTTTATGGTACTCAAGAAAAATCCCCATTTCTTTGGCCGTGGGCTTCAAATGGACGGCATTTTGGTGGGACCCTACTTGAACACCCTCATTCTGGAATTCAACCCCGATGTTGAAAAAAACCTGAATGAACTCGCAAAAGGTAAAATTGATTTTATCTGGTGGGATCTGCCCCTGGATTTTGTACCCCGAATTTCCCAAATGCCCCAGGTCACGCTCTATGGCACCGATCGAACAGGCTATGACTATCTTACCTTTAATCTGGAACGTCCCCCCTATACGGATCCCGCGTTTCGACGCGCCGTGGCTCTTTTAGTGGATCGGGAACAGATTGTAAGACGGGTTCTAAAGGGTCAGGGCACACCGGTTTATGGTGTCGTTCCGCCCCAAAATACCTTCTGGTCCAATCCCCATGTGCGGGATCCCGGCGTGGGATTAACAACTGAAAATCGGGTTAAAAAAGCCAGAATGATTCTTAACGATGCCGGTTATTCCTGGCTTGAAGGGCATCTTGTCCTGCCAGATGGTGAAAGAATAAAACCCATGGAAATCCTGACCACCCGGGGGTGGAACAGACCTTTTCGGCTGAAAGTATCCCTGACACTGAAAAAGGCCCTGTCACATATCGGCATCCCGGTATCCACCCGGATACAGCCCTTACACCAGACCATTGCACTCCTCAAAAAAGGAGATTTTGATACCTGCATTATGGGATGGACCAACCTTTCCGATGATCCAGATTATCTTAAAACTTTTTTTCACAGTGCGGAGGCCCTCCCTGGCGGAAAAAATTATGCCCGTTTTCGAAACGCCGCCTTTGATGAACTGGCCCAAAAGGCATCTCTGGAAAAGGATTCAGACCAAAGGCAAGCCCTTGTTTTTGACATGCAGGCCCTCATCGCAAGGGAAGCTCCCTGTATTCCCCTTTACACGGGGCCCCGGGTGGAAGCAGCCCGCAACGATCATTTCCAAGGCTGGGTAAAAATGCCCGGGGGCATCGGTAATCTCTGGTCCTTTATTCGCCTTAAGCCAATCAAATCTGATGGGGAAGATAAAAAATGAAAAATTTCTTATTTGTGATACTGCTTTTGATTCTATTTGTTTGTATCCATGTGGGTTCCACCATGGCCCAGACGCTGTCAGATCACCAAACTCATTTAACGGGGCCTTACCCGGACGGCATGGCGGTGACCCAAGACTGCCTCAACTGCCACAGCAAACAGGCAACGGAAGTGCTTCATTCTGCCCATTGGCTCTGGCAGGGATCAACCCCTGACGTTTTGGGAAAAGAACATCGAACAGATCTGGGAAAGCGAACCCTGACCAATAATTTCTGAATGAGCCCCATTTCTAACTGGTGCAGGTGCACCAGCTGCCATGCAGGCTACGGATGGAAGGACAAAAATTTTAATTTCGCAGATCCCACACATATTGATTGCCTGGTCTGTCACGACACCACGGGCACTTACGCCAAAATATCCACGGGCTGCGGCCAGGAAAAACAAGGGCTTGATCTGGTAAAAATTGCACAGCAGGTGGGGCTTCCCACCCGTGCCAATTGCGGATCATGCCATTGGTACGGTGGCGGTGGGGATGCCATCAAGCACGGAGACCTGGACAGCACCCTCAAAAATCCCACCGAGTTACAGGATGTCCACATGGGCGGCCAGGACTTCACCTGTCAGGAATGTCATGTGAGCCTCCAGCACAAAATATCCGGAGCCAGCACCACCTGCTCCGTCAGTGAAGGGCGCGTTTCCTGCACGGATTGTCACGATGAAAATCCCCATGACACGGATCACCCCCTGCTCAAAACCCTGAATGATCATTGCGACACAATTGCATGTCAGACCTGCCATATCCCCACATTTGCCAGGGACAAACCCACCCTCATGTTCTGGGACTGGTCCAAAGCAGGCAAGGAAGTTGGACTGTTACCAAAGGATCCCGACGTCATTGCCACCCACAACAAAAAAAAGGGTGTTCTTATCAAACGCCAGAATGTTCAGCCGATTTACACCTGGTACGACGGCAGGCATACGCGTTACTTGAATGGGGATCTCGCAAACCTTGACGGGGTCACCGACCTGAATCCGCCCGTGGGAAACATTAAAAATCCGGCTGCCAAAATTACCCCTTATAAGCTTTTTTCCGGCATACAACCGGCGGATGCCACATACGGTTACCTCATTGTCCCCAAATTATGGGAGGGGTTCTGGACACACTTTGACTGGAACCGGGCCGCAACAGATGGCATGAAAGAAGCCGGACTCAAATTCAGCGGCAACATTAAGTTCGTCAACACCCTCATGCACTGGCGCATCAATCACGGGGTTGTTCCCAAACAAAAAGCCCTGTCCTGCACGAATTGCCATGGCCCGGACGGCGTCATGAATTTTGAGGCCCTGGGGTACCCGGATGATCCGGCGATTTCAGGTAAACGTTTTCAGGAAAAGAAAACAAGTCTTGATTGATCTCTAACCTTGGCATATGCCATAGACGGATCGTAAATATTCGGGTTGCTAATGTAAATGTTTGCCCAGTGCCTCATATTCGCCTGCTTGGGACTGCGTAGCATACGAATGCTATGTGAGACAGGCCAAAAAAAGTGTGGATGGGGTTCTAACCGAATATTTACGTCGGATCACGGATATATTTAAATAATTTTGATACTTGGGCTATTGCTATGGCCTGCAAATCTGCATTTTTTATTTGCTAAAGTTGCAGGCCTTGCCCAATTTTCGCCGTTCACCTCCTTCTCCATTTACACCTTAAAAACAAATCTGACACCAAAATTCTTTGAATCCTTTGCAAGGGTAGATATCAAGCAAGGTGTCGCCTAAACATGTAAAAAATACTGTGACGTCCGCAACACCTTCTCATGATCAGGTCAGAGGGAACTGTTCGACTCCCCGTCTGCCCACAGAACCGTGTCAGAGGAAGCCTACAGTCGTCGTCTTATAAGTACCCGAGCATATATTCATCAAAATAAAACTTGTAAATATCAAGGATATACCTCTGAGGAATGCCGAAAAACATATGTGTGGGTAGTTATGAGCTTCAATAAATGAGGATCACAAAAATATTTTTAAAAAAAATTGCTGTAGTTTTGAGAATATGCTAAATTCAACTGTCATCGTAAATTACCATAGAACTCCCAATGAAAATAAGGCATCCTTCATATCATCCAAAAAGTACTTTACACTTTTTAAAGGGCGAACACCGGAAAATGGCAGTCACCTTGTAAGGGAGTTCATGGGAAATAATATACCCCAATTAAATGAGCCTTGCCTGATGGTGCCAGGTGTATTCTTTCAGAGTGGGTATTTTTATTATCATGAAGTCCCTAAAAGTGTAAAACACGAATGAAGGATGCCGAAAATAACATTACTTGTTACAATTATTTTTATCCTCTCTTTTTGTCCCCCATCTGGCAGGCAAGGTCGATCTTATGACACCGGATGGTGGTTTACACCTGACAAATAGAAATACACAAAAAGTTGATTTGAACATTCCAGCAAAAACGTGGATGGAGTTTGCATTGTCATTAATTTTTTACAAAGGAGAAAAAAAGTGAAAAAGAGCATTGGAACAAATTACGGTTTAAAGTCGTTAGTTGTTTCGTTACTTATTGTCACCCTCCTCTTGGCTATTGGCCCGCAGACAAGCCGAGCAGAGAGCATAGATGATCTAAAAATAACCATCAAACAGATGGAAGCAAACATGGAGTTGCTTCAGCAAAAAATGAAAGCCGACATGGAATTGCTTCAGCAAAAAATCAACAATCTGGAAAAAAAACAAGTAGCTACTGTTGAAAATGCCTCCAATAGCAACAATAATGGCAGTGCCATGATCCTGCCCAAAGACACAACTTTTAAATTATACGGTTATGCAAAGCTGGATGCTATCTATACAGACAAGGACGGCGGAGGAGGTTCCGCTTATACCCCATCTGCTGTCCCACTTGATTCAGCTGATGTGGCTGACAACTCCTTTATAATGCATGCAAGGCAGACAAGATTTGGTCTTGCCACAAGCACATCAACTGACTATGGCAAATTTAATACCAAAATAGAGACGGATTTCTACGGTGCAGGAGGAAATCAGACTGCCAGCAACTCCTACGGGCTTCGATTACGGCACGCATACGGAGAATTAGGCAACCTGCTGATTGGTCAAAACTGGAGTACCTTTATAGACCTGGCCTCATATGCAGAAACCCTCGATTTTGGTGGCGCAGCAGGGAGTCTTTTTATCAGACAAGCGCAAATCCGCTGGACCCAGCCATTTGGTTTCGGCTCAATGCAATTTGCCCTGGAAAACCCAGAAGCCAGCTATGCCTCACAAGATGCATCTGCACCAACAAGTGGCAGCGGGGAATATTTTCCTGATGTAATCATTCGAGCAAATTTGAATACCGATTTTGGCCATTTTTCTGTAGCAGGAATGGTGAGACAGCTCATTATTGACGATGGTATATACGACGATGATACTTATGGTGGTGCCCTGAGTGTAACCGGATCTATTCCGCTTTTTGACAAAGATAAGTTAGTGATGCAATTCAATTATGGCAATGCACTCGGTCGCTATATGGAGGCTGAATTCGCAGATGCCTTTATTAATCCAGTTACTCATGAAATTGAGACAAATGAGCAGTGGGGTGGTTTGATCAGCTACAAACATTTCTGGCTCGACAATCTCCGTTCTACTCTGCTTTATTCCTATGCAGAACGAGATAATGATCTGGATTATGTATCTGACACCGTGGATAGCAAATATCAATCCATTCATGCAAATCTCATGTGGAGTCCGGTGAGCCGAATCGGCGTAGGTATAGAATACATCTATGCGACTCGAGAAATCGAGAATGGCGACGATGGAGATATTAACCGGTTACAGACCGGTTTTCAGTACAACTTCTAAAGATTAAACGATCCATCCACGTTCTCATCCTCTCTTCTTAGACCCATCTGTTCATTTGTCTAAAAAGAGAGGAACTCTTTTTATCCACCGAAACAAGCATGTAAAAAACAAGGATCATGTCGCGTTTTGGGCTCTTATTTTTAAAGTTAATCATAATATTTTGAAATCATTAAAAATAACGCCTATGTTGAAAAACTGTGGAGTCTTGTGATATTTTAATAAATTCAAACAGTTGAAAGTTTCAAGATTTAAAAGACCCTGAAACACAACATGAGCCAAAAACAATTGTCAACGAAGGTTGAATTTGAACCTGAATTTAACATCCCTTATAAATGTGTAAATATTCAGCAAAAACCATGAATCCGACTCCCATCTCGGGAAAATAAACCTGATGAACGACTACTGAGTGTCCATTGCATCCAATTGGTGCAGTTGCACCAAATGTCATGCGGGTTATGGATGGAAGGATGCCACCTTTGATTTTTCAAATATGGAAAAAATTGATTGTCTCATCTGCCATGATACCACAGGTACCTATTCAAAGAGAAAAAATAGCTGAGGTGCTCCCAATGCAAATCTTAACCTGACAGAAATTGCAAAACAGGTGGGCCTGCCCGACCGGGGTAACTGCGGTGAATGCCACTGGTATGGCGGGGGTGGTGACAATGCCAAACACGGCGATCTGGCCAGTGACCTCTTAGAGCCTGATGCCGCCCTTGATATTCACATGGGTAAGCTTGATTTTACCTGCCAGAAATGCCACACCACCCAGGCCCATAAAATTGCTGGCAGCAGCACCACTTCTTCGGTGAGTGAGGGAAGGGTGTCCTGCACCGACTGCCATGACGAAAATCCCCACGACAGTTCCTTTCCCCTTTTGAGAAAACTCAACGAACACGGCATGGCCATGGCCTGCCAGACCTGACATATTCCCCACTATGCGGTGAACAAATTTACCCTGACATACCGGGATGGGTCCCGCATTTCACAAAAGACAGAAATGGTGATGGAAACCCCTGAAAAACGAGAATTTAAAACCCTCATGGGACAAAAAATTTTGGAAAAAAATCTGCGGCCCGCCTATGCCTGGTACAACGGAAAACACTACAGATACATGAAAGGCGATCCGGTTGCCCCCAAGGGGATCAGTGCATTAAACGCGCCCGATGGCAGTATTGATGATCCTTCGGCAAAAATAACCCCCTACAAAATCATTGAAACCCGTCAGGCCATTGATGCCCTTTATAGATACCTCATTGTTCCCCATCTGGCTGGCAAGGATGGTCTTTTCGCAACCCATGACTGCCAAGCCGCTGCAAAAAAAGGCATGAAGGCCGCAGGGCTAAAGTTCAGCGGTACCATCGCCTTTGTCGACACCACAATGTACTGGCGCTTAAACCATGGCGTGGTTCCCAAAGAAAAGGCACTGTCCTGTCTGGATTGCCACGGTCCCAATGGGGTGATGGATTTCAAGGCCCTTGGGTATAAAGGGGATCCCATGGCAACCGGATGGCGATTTGCACCTGACAAATAAGAATACGGGATTGGTCACAACATCGCCCACTCTGGGGAGGGGTCAGGCTTGACCCACCAATTATGATGACTGGCCGATGTTATGACCACCCCAAAAATACACAGGAGTAATCTTTATGAAAGATATATGGTTCTAAATTCATTAAGTAATGTTCATTGTATTAAATATTTTTGTTAAAAAACATTCAAATACAACAAATGCCTTGATTTTTCATAATAAGTTCTGATTTGCTCATCAGTTTGTTGTATTTTTCTTCACCAACAAAACCAAGATAATTGCCCATAAAACCTTTGACAGTATAGAATTTATTGTTAAACTTCACTACATCTCCCATTCCAAATGGTTTTTGACTTCTTTTTGGTCTTGTTGCTGGCTTTACAATTATTTGATTGAGAATTTGTTCACCTTCTTTTTCAACCAAATCTTTTAAGCTATCAAAAGTTTGACCAGCTCGCTTGTTTCTGTTGACAGCAACTTTCTTTTTTCCAATGTAATATTTTCGATCCTCCTGTCTTTTTATGTTGGCTTTATTATGCCTTCTGAACTGTTTGAATTGAAAAGGATCAATTGAAATCTCAACAGGTTTTGAATTTCCAATACTCACAAGATAAGCATCCATCCAATGATCTTTTGGAAGATTAAACTCACGCCTTTTGTTTTTAGTTTCATACCCATAAACTTTTGAAACTTCTTTAAAGTTAGCTTCAAGCCAACTATAAAACTTTGGCATGATTGAGTTCAAAATAGTTGAATGCACAAATTGTTTTTTAACACCTTCAAATAATTCAACAATTTTTGTGTTAAACTTTTGATTTTTATGAGCTTTTGAATGACATTTCTCACAAAGAGTTAGAAGATTTTCAGGTAAGTCAGAACCTCCATTGGTTCTCCAGATCACATGATGAACATGCATTTGATCTGTTTTTTTCTTGCAGGCTTTACAAGTATGTTGATCTCTACAGAGGACATACTCTTGAGTGTTTGTGCTTCCCTTCATTCTTCCCTTTTGGTATTGAACTCCTTTTACATCCGGATTTGATAATTTATGAGTATCAAATTTTGCATACTCAACAACCACTTTTGTAATTGGAAGGATGGCAGATATCTTATTGATAAAGTTGATGTGAGTGATTAAGAGATGATTGCAAGTAGGTGTAAGCCATTTGTTTGTTCGTCCTTTATTTGCAAATTTGATCATCCCAGGTTTTATTAGTTTACAGGTTATGACTTTTTCACAGCCAATTATCAGGTATTCTTTTTTAGTAAAGACAGTTCCTGATTTTACTGCTCTTCTTTTTCTTTTTTCTCTTGCATGTCTTCTTCTGGCGTGTCTGTGTAAGGCTCTTTTCTCCATCAGATCGGTTATTTGTTTGGTTCTTGTCTCAAGTTCAGCTAACAAGACTGGCTCTCCTGAGTTTCTAACAACAGACACGCCAATGTTATTAGAACCAACGTCAATTCCTAAAGTTAAAGGCTGAGTAAATTCAGTTGATTCATAAGTTAATTGGATTGTAAAAGGTTTATGTTGAACAACTTTTGCTTTTTCAGTTCTCAATAGCCATTTGACCTTTCCAAATCTTTTGGTAGGCATCAAAGGCTTTCCAGATTTTGACAATACATATACTTGATACATTTTAAGTAATTCCTAACAAGTTAGGTTGGTTTCTCTGAACTCCTTACAGGATTAACAGTGTTTAAGCTGAGAAAACTTAATTGCCAAGTGATACCTGTAAGTACGTCCTGTGATTTAATCTTTATTCGAGTAATATTTAATAAAAATAATAAATATATTTTAATATTACTTAATAAAAACTAAACCTGGTGGCAGATGCATCAGAGTTGAAACGCATTGCCGAGGAACTTGCTGGCGATGAACCGGTGTGGTGGATGACACCGGGTTGGGTGAAATTCAAACACCAGGTGTTCAAGGGCTGGGACAAGGCCCTTGCCAATGAACATTTCCCCCGGCACACCGGTGGTGCCATTGTGCTGGATGGCATTGGATTTATGGATCAATACATGGAGACCGATCCGGAACCCTTTCTGGATTACTGCGACTGGATGGGCATTCCCATGCAGGCATACCCGGTTACACTGAATCGGTTTAAATCGCTCCTTTCCGATCAGGCGATCCTGCTGAACTCAACCAAATGATCCATCCGGAAACAGGCGCGTGAGCTACCCAAGTTTAAAGAACTTGGGCTTCTTGCTTCTCAGAAGTCAGCTTAACGCCCAAAAAGGCATTAAGACTTAGGGAGTTCATAACAAATAATCTACCCGTTTTTACTTAAGACATGCCGCAAATACTGGGCATCAGGTTTGAAAGTGGGTAGTTTTATTCTTATGAAGTCCCTTACATCTTCTCCACAAGCTTAAATTCCCGCAGCACCTGCGGTAGCTTCTTCTAAAATATTTAATGCGGCATTGATATCTCTGTCCAAAATAGCTCCGCAACCAGGGCAAGTCCACACCCTGTCAGATAGTTTTAGGTCAGAGTTAATGTGCTTGCATTTATGACAAGTTTTACTACTTGGAAAGAAGATCCCAATCTTAAAAACATAGCTCCCTTTCCAGGTTGATTTGTATTCAAGCTGCCGAACAAATTCACCCCAACCACTGTCTGAGATGGCTTTGGCAAGGCAATGGTTCTTCACCATGTTGCAGACTTTTAAAGACTCAGTTCCAAAGAATCCGAACTCAGATGTGAGTTTTGCGGATTCTTTATGCAGGAAGTCTTGTCTGGCATTTGTCAGATTTTCATGCACAATTGCCAGCTTGAGTCTTGCCTTTGCTCTGTTCTTTGAACCTTTAAGTTTTCGACTTAATGATCTTTGGGATCTTTTGAGCTTGGCTTCTTTTTCTTTTAACAGTTTCGGGTGTTTGGTTTTTGCACCCTCTGATGTTACCAAGAAATCTTTCAATCCAAGGTCTATCCCAACAGACGGGCCATTATGTACTGGCTGCTCTGTTTCGTACTCACACAAAACCGATATGAAATATTTTTCGGTCTTGGTTTTTGAAACGGTTACTGACTTTTGAGCACCAACCAAAGGTCGATGAAACTTTGTTCTGATATAGCCAACCTTTGGCAAGTATGTTGTGTTGTCTATGAATTTAACTCTTTGTGGGTACCTGATTTTTTGGTCATCCAGTTTGCTTTTAAAGGAAGGATATCCAGCTTTATGACTAAAGAAATTTTTATAGGCGGTGTCAACATCTGCTGATTTTTGTTGGAGAACTTGTGAATCAGCCTCTTTCAACCAACTAAAGTTTTCATCTTTCTTGAGTTCGGTTATTCTTTTGTTGCAGTCATATTGTGACAACCCCTTGCCGGTCAATTCAAAATGCTCTTTTCTGGCAGCAAGGGTTGAATTATAGACAAACCGGGCGTGCCCAAACTGGACAGCCAACCGTGCCTTCTCAGTCTGGTTAGGATAGATCCTAAATTTCATGCCCATTTGAATTTTCATCATTTTCCTTTTTGATCGACAATATATTGCTTAACTGTTTCAAGAGAGACAGCACCAACAGTGGATAAAAGGAGTTTACCGGAGTCGTTGATCCCTTACCTTCAACAACATTTTTTTCTTCAGGATAGAGGTAGTCCAGGGCTTCTCTTGAATTTGCGATACCAAGGACCTGGCAGATATCAGAGTTTACGAACCAGATGGAACCATTCTTTTTTTGTACTGTCCAGATTGTGTGGTTTTGGAATGTAAATGTGGTGGGTATTTGGGCTGGTTGTTCCATAATAGGGCCTCTTTGTGTAAGCATTAAGCCCTTTCCATTCGATCAAAAACAAAAAGGGCAGCATGAGGGTTGATCGACCGGCACAAAGAACCGGCAGGCTCGAAAGCCTCCCCCATGCTGCCCAATAAAAGGCGCATGGAACAAAAAAAGCGTTACATGAAAAATAATGTAGACGCCTATCTTGCGTCTTTGTGTTCCGGCGATCAAACCGTATCCCTGATTTGGCAGGAATGAAAATACACTAAAATTAAATATTAGTTTGGTCAAGGATTATTTACAAAGGGATTGTTTTATTTCATTTTTTAACTCACTGGTGGGTGTTCCAAATGTAGAACTCTGCAAAATAACTGATTGGTGGCCCGATGTGCCAATTGTAGGACTCTCCTATTTTGGGATAGGGGTCCGGGGTATGACCTGGTGGGTATGAATGGACGTGGTTTTCAGATTTTAAATCAGAAAACATGGGTAATGATATTTTACTGTTTTTGATTTTATCAGCATGGCACAGCAGGGTAAAATCATTGAAATAAAGGTCGAGATAGAAAAAGTGTCGGCCATAGAGCATTTTGATTACCAGAAAATGGATGCCCCCCTGTTGCGAACATGAAGGGTCAACCCTCCCCGGCGGACTCTGGAGAGGAAAAAATCAAATTCCAGATGAAATGTCAGTTCCAGGACAGGCATGGCAGATCAATCGGAATAACGAATCTCAAAATTATTGAAGCCGGAACCCTTTCCCTTTTCCATTTCCACATGATCCACCCGGGCAAAGGATGGCCCCTGATGGCACCATTTTACAAGCCGATCCATGGGCGATTCCTCTCCTTGTGCCTCAACATAAACAGTGCCGTCCTGTTGATTTTTTACATAACCTGAAATGCCCAGTTCCCGAGCCTTTTCCATGGTATGGTACCGAAAAGATACCCCTTGCACCCTGCCGGTTATGGTTAAATAATAACAGATTTTCATTTGGGTCCCCCCTTAATTTAGTTTTTGAAGGAAATTAAGGCCTGATGAAAAAAAATACAGATTGCCCTCTCAGGCGTGTTCAAAAATTTTGTTTTCCCTTGAACGGAAGCAGTTTTGCCAGAGTCGGTGAGCCTTGGGAACCCTGCTTTGAAATGACACCTTCCAATGTCGCCTCAATACGGACCATGATTTCAGAAAGGACACCGTCTATTCGGGCTTCCAGTTCCATCAGCGTAATAATAAGCTGGTGTCCTGTTTCCGGATTCAGGAACCGCAGGGCCATAAAATCATCCAGGTTTAAAATAGTTGTACTGTCTTTTGGATCCCTGAAATCGTTATCCGCCATCACAGTGGACCTTCCGATATTTAAATGGCTTTTTTCAAACAGTGTCTGAATCCACGCCACTGTAT
>CAYSSE010000045.1:0-20862 GCA_964433355.1 uncultured Desulfocicer sp. | reverse complement strand
AACATAACGGCTTTTTAAAAAGCCGCTATCCCTTTAGGGTAGCGGTAGTTTACTTATTTTGCGCTCCAGTTTAAACCAGATCCTTCATGATTTCAGCCAAATTTAGATTGGTCTCCCGATCCCTGAGAGAAAACCGTACAAACCGATCAGACAACCCATGAAAATTAGCACAATCCCGTATAAGAATCCGCTCATCCCCCACCAACCTGCACACGTCAACGGAATTCATACTTCCCAAGAGTTCCGCAAGCATGAAGTAAGTATCCGAAGAATAGAGTTTCATCGCATCAATCCCGGCCATGGCCTCTTGAAAAATCTGCCGTTCATTCATCACAAATTGTCGGGTGGTTTCCATGAACGGTGCAATGTGTTCCGGATTTTCCAGAATATGAACAATGGCAGCCTGGGAAAGGGCATTCACTGACCAGGGCTGATAAAATCGCATCAATTTTTCAATCACCCCGGGATCGGCGCACAAATATCCGGTGCGAAGACCGGGAATCCTGAATATTTTTGACATGGAGGAAAGTACAATGAGATTAGGAAAACGGGTTTCCGCCACAAGAGAAATCTTTTCGGCATTTTCCACAAAGGGAAGATAGGATTCATCCACCACAAACCAGGTGTCCGGATGATCCTTTACAAGGGAAATAATTTCTTCAACGGGACTCAGGGTACCTGTGGGGTTGTTAGGATTGCAGATAATCACAGCATCCACGTCAGATGCCATGGAAGCAATTTTTGAAAAATCCTGCTGAAAAGCATATTCATTGGATGACATGCAAAAGGAATAGTCCGCATCGTGCATGATGCATCCGTCCCTGTAATCGGCATAGGTGGGACCGGCAATTAGCACCCGTTTCCAGGAAAGTGCCCGGGGAAGCGTGTATATAAACCAAGTGGTGCCGTTGCCCCCCATGACCCGCCCTGCATCCACCTGATAATAGGTGCTGAAGGCATTTACCATGTCCAGGGCATCGGCCTGGGGCAGGGAACGTATTTTATGAATGTTTTCTATAATAAATGTCTCAACTCCCTCAGGAGGCCCCAGGGGATTGATGTTGCTACTCATGTCTATGATCTCATCCACGGTACAGCCGTTTCGCTGTGCCAGGGCCTGGACATTGCCGCCATGGCCTGTAATCATCTTAAAACTCCTATTATATTAATAAATTGAGATGCCTGCACCAAGAAAAAGAATGGCCTCGGTGACCTCGGTCATGGCCCCCAACATATCTCCGGTGATACATTTCATTTTCTTCTGGTAAAACCAAAGCATTAGAAACACGGTACCTGCAAAAAACAGATTCAGAAACACTCCTCTAACTCCCAGAAACAGAGAACAAAACAGGGGAATACCCAACCAAATAAAATCCTTCAATGGAAGGCGTTTTTCAAAAAGATCATGACCTGTACCGGTATTTTCCCTTCCATACTGGAGATATCGAATACCAAAAAGCATGCCCCCCCGGGCATAGGCGGGAACAATGATCAGCAACAGCAAAAAAGTCCCCCCAGTACACACGGTTTTTGCGGCATAAACGCCTGCAATTTTAAGAGACAGCACACAAAATATGGCCACCAGACCCATCATACCAGTACGACTGTCCTTCATGATCTCCAGTGCCCGTTCCCGGGATCGGTGGCTGAAAAGACCGTCCGCCGCATCCCCCAGGCCATCCAGATGAAAGGCACCGGTGACACCCACTAACAACAGCACATCCACAAGGGCCACCACCGGAAGGGGCCAGAGCAATGATGCCACCGTATCCACAAGAGCCAGCAGCAGACCTGCCATCAATCCCACCACCGGAAAAAAGCGGATCATACCCGTGGGAGAAAAGGCATTACCCTTGCCAGCGGGTAAAATGGTGATAAACATGATGGCGGATCTTAAATCCACCCAGAATCCCTTTTTTTCTTGCATAACACTTCCTTAGATTTTCACAAAAAACAAGGGTCAGGCCTGCCTTATGGGCATTTCTATTCACCCCATGCAAGCAGTGAATTTATGAAATAACACCCATAAACCAAGCCTGACCCCCATTGCATTACATTCCATTATCCCTTGCAGGTTTGATAAAAAATGCCTCTTTCCTGACGCATGGATTCAATGGTTCCCTCAAGCTCCAGAACAGAAAGGTATTTATTGATATCGTTGATATGGGTTCCCAGTATGGATGCCAGATCCTCGGGGGTACACGGCCGCCGGTGGATGGTCTCCAAAATGGCAGATTCCATATCCTTTCGATAAGCCTTTGTTCCCTTTCTCTGGGTGACTGCGGCAATGATCTCCACCCGATCCGCTCCCAGAAAATTTTGAATTTCCAATAATCTTTCGGGGGTGGCTGCGGAAATATCAGACACCGCACCGGGTCGATCCAGGGTGTTGAGCTGTATGACATCCGGCAAAATGGTATCACAGGCCTGTTTCAAAGCGGCCAGATCTTCATTGCTGTCGTTCACCCCGGGCAAAATAAGAATTTCCAGGGCCAGCTTTCCGGTGTAGACTTTCTGGAAATCGGCAATGCCGTTGATATAATCATCCAAATTTATCCCAGCGCATGGTCTGTTGATCTTTTGAAAAGAAGAAAGAAGCGCCGCATCCAGAGAGGGCATGACCAGATCCGCAGGCAGCAGGGCATCTCTAACCTCTTTGTGACAAAGCAGGGTGCCGTTGGTCAGCACCGCAATGGAAACTTCGGGTTTTTTTTCCTTAATCCAGGCAATCACATCCCCAATACGGGCGCTTAAAGTGGGCTCCCCTGACCCGGAAAAGGTAATATAATCGGGATCGGGATTTTGCTTGAAATAGTCTTCCAACTCTTCAATCACCGCATCATGGGGAACATATTCTTTTCTTTCAACGGTGAGTTCAGTGGTTCTGCCACACTCGCAGTAGATGCAATCCAGAGAACATATTTTGTGGGTCACCAGATCCACCCCCAGTGACATGCCAAGCCGCCGGGAGGGAACAGGACCAAAAAGGTGTTTATACATGGCCTAACTCCTTGTTTCTTCGCACAAAGAAACATTCAAAATATTCAGACATCTTTAACTCAATAATACGATTTATCCATTGGCTTTCCTAAAATAGAAAAAGCACTATTGGGCATGTGAAGGATGCCAGCAATACGCCTCAAAAAAATGAGCTATCAACAAACACAAGCCTGCCAAATTATCAATCAGATGGGGCAAATGCAAGGAAAATAAAACTTCCGAGCACCCTAAGCAGAGCCCCCGAGGGGTAATGGGATCGGCCAATTGGGCTGTCTACGATCCCGGGCCGGTCCCATTGCCCCTCGGGGGCGGCATCATATCATTTTCAACCTACCTTAAGCGGTAAGTTCTCAATAACCCGGGGTGATCGAGCTTGCTTAGCCCCTTAAACGCCGGGGGAAGTTTAAAATGAATTCCTGAACACCCAGACTTATTGAGATCTTACCTTAAGCGGTGGTCGGCAAACAAATGGTAAAACAAGCCCCCCGGGGCTCCAAATTTTCCACACGAATACTGCCCCCATGATTTTCGATGAATCCGTTGCACACGGAAAGCCCCACGCCCATACCCAGCACATTTTTTGTGCTGTAGAAAGGATCAAACACATAGTCCATATGTTCTGTTGCAATGCCCGGGCCGGTATCTTGAAACTTAATTTCAATGGCCCCATCCAGCAAGACGGATGTGATTACAATTTTTTTCGCCTCTGTCTGCGCATCCATTGCTTCCAGGGCATTGTTCACCAGATTTAACATTACATGACTGATCTGTGAGGAAGAGGCATCAATCAAAGGAAGGGATGGCGAAAGATTCAAAGACAATTCCGTGCCTGCCTGCTGGATATGGAGTCTAACCAAAAAAATAGTGTCCTGGATCACCTTATTTATATCAATCAGCTGTTTTGTCTCCTTCCCCGGTCGGGTCAGATCCATGAGATTTTCCACAGTATTGCGGATGGATTCAAAGCCATTGGTAAGGGCATCCAGGCATTCCATCATCTCCATGTCCGAGGCACAGCTTTCCTTCATCAACTCTATAAAAGCGGAGATACCCTGGAGCGGAGAGTTTATTTGATGGGCCACAGAAGCTGCCAGCTGACCTGTCACTACCAGTCGATCCGATCGAAGCAACCGCGTTTGGAGTTCCTGATAAGCGGAAATATCCCGGGAAAAAAGAAGATAGCCAATCAAATTCTGCTGTTGATTTTTCATGGGCATCAATGTGGAACTCACCACATGGCGTTTCCTGCCCTCATCGTGATACACCCATTCAAACGGGTATGAGTCCGCTTTTTTTTCAACCTGTTTAACCCCTTCATCAAACGCCACCTCGGCGTCTTTGTGTTCTCCATGGAATCGCTTTATATCCAGATCTGATCCCATCTTCATCCCGCTGCCAAACATTTTTTTTGAGGCGGGGTTGTAATGCAGCACCCGGAACTTTAAATCCGTTGCAATTATGGCGTATTCCGTGGACGAATCAAAGATACTATTGAGTGTATTCGTAACCTTTAAAATCCTTTTTATCAATTTTGTTTCCTGTTGTTCAGACACCTCAAGGCGTTCCACCATCCCATTAAACGCCATGGCCAACTGCCCAAGCTCATCCTTTCGTTGCACAGGTACACGGATGGAAAAATCCCCATGGGTCACCTGGCCAACGGATCGGGTCAATCGCTTAACGGGCAGGACAAAAAGTCGAATCATCCAGAACATGAATAGCAAAACAAAAACCGCAACCAGCCCATGGAACATAAAAAAATGATACTTCAATGATGCCATCGTATTGTCAAGCTTACTGCGGGTTTGCTGGATGGAGCCCTTTAAATCATTTTCCCGCGTGACAAGAACCAGATGCCATGAAAGGGAGTCAAGGGGAGAGGTTACCAGAATATAGTTTTCCCCTTTTAGATTCAATTCCATGACCTGTTTTTGTGATTGGCATATTTTATCTGCCACCTTCTGGACCTGTGTGAAGGTGGAATCCTGGAGTTTATAATCAAGCGTATGGCTGGAGTTGCTGAATCCTTCCATATCAACCCCAAGCCCGAAAAGATTAAAATAATCCCGGGGAAACATAATTAGTCGCCCCTGCTCATCTAACAAAAAAGAAAATAAAATTTTTGATGTGTCACTGTCCCGGGTTTCAGAGTTGAAGGCATCCATGAGCAGGTGATTCAGGGAAACATCAATGCCCACAATGCCTTTAAACGCCCCGGAGGTATCATAGAGTGAAGTGGATGCCGTCATCATCATGTCATTGTTCACATCATCTTTATACAGTCGGGTCCACCGGGTCTGGGAAACCCCAGAGGGGTCGTTTAAAAACATGCTCATGGGCTCACCGTCACGCAAATCAAACACCGAAGGATTGGGTAGGTCAAATACCTGTTTTTTTCCTTGGGAATTGGTGGTGTAGTACATGCCGATGCCACTGGCAGAGATCAGATGAGTGGCAAAACTTTCCGGGACCAGGGATTTAGATTTCATGAGCAGAGGTTCCAGGTAAGAAAGCGCCCTGATCTCCATATCAATACCAGGAGATATTTCTTTACTGCCCCAGTAGGCCGTCACCACTTTTCCCGACGGTGACGAATAAAAGATCTCCTGGGAAGGAGAAAAAACAAGGGATTTATCAATCCAGGGGTTCATGCTGTGGAGCTTCAGACTGTCGTAAAGGAGCATGGCCCGTTCTGCCATCAATGAAGAGACGGCGGTAATGCGTTGAAACATGGCATCTGATTTTTTGGCCTGTTCAAAAACAATGCGTGACAAATAGGTAGTGGATTGCTCCTGGATCTGGGTCTCATTCACCGAAGCAGCATAGGAACCGAAATTTTCCAGGGATCTGACAGCCATATAAGACAAGGGGCCAATGACCAGCAGAATGGCCGTGAAGACAAACAAAAAAAGTCGGGTTGCCATGGAAAAATTCCATGGAAAAAGCTTGAGTTTATTATGTAACATGATATTTTCTAAATCCCTTTAAGAAAGAAATTATGATGTACGAAACAAACCTTAAGGTAATAAACTTTTTACTTATATGCAAGCTTTGAATGCAACATTCCGTATCTTATAGAACTTGTCGGCCATGATTTTTGGGGTTGCTCATAACATCGGACACTCTGGGGAAGGGGGAAGCGTTAAGGGGGAAAGGGGAAAGGTCACGGCCTGCACAGGCATGCAGGCCGTGACCCCAGCCACAAGGTGGCTATATCTCAAATTTAAACAATCTATTTCTTAGGATGGCATTGGCTGCAGGAGGCAGGTGCCGCCTTGGTATTATTCTTTTTATTAAAGTCCTTATGACAGTCGATGCAATTTTCATGGAGCGCATTGGTATGATACTCCAACTCCTGTGCCTTGGTCAGTTTCTCCCCTTTTTTCTTGGGAGCCTTACCCGGTTTGGCATGGCAGGCAATGCAGTTTTCCACGGCATCACCCATTTTTAAATCATTGAGGGGTGTACCGCTGTCATCGTGGTGACACTCTCCGCATGTCAGAGAGTAATCCTCAATGTGTTTCTTATGGGTGAACTGGACAATTCCTTTTTTATGAGCCTCATAGGTTGAATTTTCCATGGGTATGATATCGGCAACAGTTATTTCTGCCACCGGAGCTACTTCCTCTGTGGTTGCGGGAGCCGCTTTTTCAACTGCCGGGACTTGGATTACTACAGGATCTGCTTCTTCTTCAACCACCGGAACTTCCTTTGTTACAGGGGCTAATTTTTCAACTGCTGGGATTTCTGTTGCTACAGGAGCTGCTTCTTCAACTGCCGGAGCCTCTGTTGCTACAGGAGCTGCTTTTTCAACCGCCGGAGCCTCTGTTACTACAGGGGCTACTTCTTCAACTATCGGAGCCTCTGTTACTACAGGGGCTACTTCTTCAACTATTAGATCATTTATTACGACAGGGGCTGCTTCTTCAACTGCCGGGACTTCTGATGCTGCCGGAGCCTCCACTGCTTCAACTGCCGGGGCTACAGGTACTGCCACCCCAACCACAGGTGCTGCGGCCACTGCCACAGGCATGGTTTTATCTTTATCATGGCATTGATTACAGGTTGCCGGGGCAGCCTTGGAATTATTTTTTTTGTTAAAATCCTTATGACAGTCAATGCAGTTCTGGTGAAGGGCATCTGTGTGATATTCAAGTTTTTGTTCCGCAGTCAATTTTTTATTATCAATTTTGGCTGGGGCCTTTCCAGGTTCTGCATGGCAGGCAATACAAGTTTCAACCGCGTCCCCCATTTTTAAATTTACCAAGGGCTCACCGGAATCGTCGTGGTGACACTCACCACATCCAATGGCATAATCTTCGATGTGTTTTTTATGGGTAAACAGTACAATGGGTTTTTTATGCTCGGCATACGCTGAATTTTCCATGGCCATGATATCTGCCATGCCACCAGATGCGGACGGGACTGCCGGAGCAGCGACCACAGCAACTAATGGAGCGGTTTCTTCATGGGCCGCCTCATCCGCTGTCTCAACCGCCGGGGCTTCTTCAACGGCTTTCTTATGGGGTTCTTTTTCGGTCACTTCGGGGGCAACATCTGCCTTATGGGCCGTTTCCTCTTTTGCCGGAACCGGGGCTTTTTCTTCATGCACTGCAACAGCTTCTTCTGTGTGCACTGCTTCTTCTTCATGGGCGGCTGCTTTGGTGGGGGCCGGAACCACTGCCGGAGCTTTTGTTGCAGGTTCTACCACCGACTTTTCAGTCTCTTTTGTTTCTGATACCATGGCTTGGTGATCCATCCCCTTTTCCGGGGAGGCATCATGCTGCACAGGCATGGATTTCATATGCGCATTTTTTGCTTTTTCCCATGGATCCAAGTCTTTATCCCCATGGGGAATAGAACAATAACTCAACATTACAATCAACGCTAACATAACGATGAAAAGTAGATTCTGCCCATCAAATTTACCGCGCATCACGCCCCTCCTGTCCTTTTAACAACATAATCCCAAAAAAAATGTAAATTGTCGATTCAGCGTATACAATCAGTGATTCTCTAAAAAAATACTATCTTATCAAAATTCACGCACAACCGTGCGTTAAGTTTCCAAAACAATGGGTTGGTTATAATCTGAGCCATTTTCGATGGCACTCATCAGATTCCAATTGTTAAACGATTGAAATTTATAATCATATTCATTTGTAGACCACCGGGTGCATATCCAATGGCCGACGTTAGAAGCACCCCCAAAAAATGTGATATCAGATTTTTATCAAATTAACAATAAAGGTCAATGAAAATCATCCAGCACCTGGCGCACGGTGGTAACAAGGACACTCCGTTCCAGGGGTTTTTCAATGCATCGGATAATACCCATTTGTTTTAACTGCTCACCGGTTATTTTCCGAGCAAGACCGGTACAAAGAATAATGGGGATTTCCGGACGTATTTTAATCAATTCCTTTGCCAGTGCATCTCCCGTCATCACGGGCATGGTCATATCTGTGATCACCAGATCAATGGCCATAGGGTCGGCCTTAAATAAGTCCAGGGCCTCCTGGGGTAAGGTGGCACTTTTTACCTGGTATCCCAGACCACTGAGAATGGAAGTGGCAATTTTAACAAGGGACAACTCGTCATCCACTATAAGAATAGTCTCATTACCCCGGGGAAGCACGACACGAATGGAAGGGACTTTCTGGGGTATCTCATCCGTTGCAGGGAAAAAAACATTCACGGTGGTTCCCGTTCCCGGCTGGCTCTGAATCTGCACCGCCGCATCATGGCTTTTTACAATCCCATGCACCACGGAAAGCCCCATGCCCGTCCCCTTTCCCACCTCTTTTGTGGTAAAATAAGGATCAAATAATTTTTGTTGGATGCTTGTGTCAATGCCATGGCCTGTATCTGTGACACTCAAAATAACATATTTGCCCGGGGCCATATTGCCATACCCCGGGATATCCATTGAGTCGTCCAGCAGCACATTTTCCAAACCAATGGTCAACACCCCAGGACCCTTTTCCTCCATGGCATGGGCCCCATTGGTAGTCAAATTCATAATGATCTGATGAATCTGGGTGGGGTCTGCCTTAATGGGAAAAATGGCCTGTGGCATGTCTGTTTTAATTTCAATGGATGTGGGAATGGAGGCTCTTAGAAGAGGCCCTGCCTCCTGGACAATCTCCCGAAGATCCACCACATTTCTGGAAATATCACATTTACGACTGAAACTGAGCAGTTGGTGGACCACATCCCTTGCCCGCAATCCAGCGGTCTGAATTTCTTTTAAGTTTTCCCGGGCAGAACTCCATTCGGGCACCTCATCCAGGGCAAGCTCCATGTTCCCCAGTATAATACTGAGAAGATTATTAAAATCATGGGCCACCCCACCGGCCAAGGTGCCAATGGCCTCCATTTTTCGCACCTGCTGCAATTCATCCATCAGCCGCCGCCGCTCGGTGTCATCAATAAGGGTAATAATGGCACCCTGGCTAAAGGGGGCGATACTGATATTTAAATAGCGTTCTTTGTATTTTATTTCAGGAAAATCCCGGTGCTGATTCTTCCGGATACAGTTCATCAGGGCATCATACATATCCACGGAATGTTTTTTTGCATAATCTTTATACATGACATCCCCCACAGCAGGCAGGGAGCCATGGGTTTTCTTTCCGGCAAAATTATGCATGATAATCCGGGCATTTTTATCCACAATGATGGTCTGGATGGGATTATTCTCAAACAATGCCCGATACCGGCTTTCGCTCTCAATTAACTTGGCCTCCATTGCCTTGAGGCGAGTCAAGTCCTGATTGACCTCAATGGCACCTTGGATGTTCCCCTCATCATCTTTCACCGGGGCGGTAAAGCTTGATATGATTCGTTTTTTTCCATCAAACGTGTCAATTTCATACAATTCATCAAGAATCGTCACCCCATGTGTGACAGTGCGGTACAAAGATTTTTCTTCTACCGTGACCTCCTGCCCGGAATTCAAATTTCGAGTTTTAAACACCTCGTATCCAGACAAATCCACCAGGGGAAGTTTACCCCATATGCGGGCAGCTTCGGGATTGCCTTCTATCAGTGTGCCTTTTTTATCGGCCAGCCACAACCCCACTGGTAAAATTTCAAGCACCTTGCGAAAAAGATTTTCATTGTAACTCACTTCTTTTTCAACACTTTTCCGAAAAACAATCTCTCGTTTGAGCCGGCGGTTCCAGAGAAAAACAAACAAAAAAACAGCCATGCAGATCCCCAGAAGAGCACTAAGGCCCCAGACAATACCCTGACCAGGGGCCATGTCAAGATGAGCCCAGCAAGGGGGGGGGGCAAAAAGAAAGAACACACCGATATGAATTAGAAAATATTTTTTGTTTATCATTTTCTCCATTAACGTTACTCCGTAAGCCCATGAATTTTCTTGAGCCGAGACACTGAATCTGCTACATACTCCAGGATCAATTTTTTGGGCTACCCACTTAAGGTGGGACTGCCTTTAAAATCAAGCGTCTTAGCATCCTTGATTTTAGGGGTTAAAAGCTAATTACCCACATAAAGAGTCTTGAAAATATCCCGCCTTAAGTGGATAACCATTTTTTGGGACTGCTTTTGGGAAAGAACGGTGTTAAACTTATGTTCTTTGCGTTATTGAGCCAAGTCCACACCAGCCCAAAACCCCAATCACGAACGCATACCCCTTTCAAATGAAATCATTTCGGTTATGTGTAAATATAGAAAAGGTGATCATTGAACATAGACCTTTCAAAAATAAAGGGATAATTTGGGCTCGACAGGCTGTTGTGGAACTAAAAATATCTTTACAGAATCACTAAGTACCCGGGCATATATTCCTCAAAATAAAACCCATAAATATCAATGACATATGGCTGTATAATACCGAAAAACATATGTGTGGGTACTTATATGTAATAATATTGAAGCCCGTGAGTCACCATATGTAGTGGCTTGATTTGTGAGATCATGCATTCCGTAACAGCCTGTCGACAATATAACGGAATTATATATAACAGGAGACATATATATGCAACCCAGCAAAACCCAGGTAAAAGAAGCCGCAGCATTTATCAGGGAAAAAATAACCCAGCCGCCCCGGGTGGGATTCCTCACCGGGACAGGTCTGGGCAGCAGCACCCGGGATATTAACGTGGAAGCCACCCTGCCCTATTCCCAAATCCCCCATTTCCCGGTCTCCACAGTGGAGAGTCACACCGGGCAGCTACTACTGGGAACCTTGGCTGGTACCCCCATCATGGCCATGCAGGGAAGATTTCATCTCTATGAAGGGTATTCGCCAGCCCAAGTCACCTTTCCGGTGAGGGTCATGCAGGCCCTGGGGGTCAAACATCTGATCATTAGCAACGCCTCGGGGGGGATTAACCTTAATTTTTCCCCAGGCCAGATTATGCTCATCACCGATCACATCAATCTTACCGGAAAAAATCCCCTGAAAGGTCCCAATGACAATGACTGGGGCATACGATTCCCGGACATGACCCAGGTCTATGACACATCCCTTGCTGCACTGGCCCAGGAAACCGCCAGTTCCGCAGGCATCCCCCTGGGACAAGGGGTCTATGCCGGACTCATGGGGCCTTCTTTGGAAACCCCGGCAGAAACCCGATACCTGAAAATAATCGGTGCAGATGCCGTTGGTTTTTCCACGGTGATGGAGGCTATTGCAGGGGTTCATGCCGGAATGAAAATACTGGGACTTGCCACCATCACCAACATAAACAACCCCGATGCACCGGAAAAAGCCACGGTGGAAGATATCATTAAAACCGCTGAAAAAGCGGCAGAAAATATAAATATCCTCCTCACCGGTGTTGTTTCATCACTTTAACAAAAATTCCCCCCAGGAGAAAAAAACAAGCATGGAAAAACTACCTGATAATATCATCGAATTGCTAAACGAAAAAGCTGGCGGATTCAATACTACATTAGGACTCAAATTCACAGATGTGACCCTGGAACACTTGGTGGCAGAAGTTGAGGTCTCAGAAAAACATCATCAAATATATGGCATTGTCCATGGGGGTGTTTATTCTGCCATTGCTGAAAGCATGTGCAGTGTGGGGGCCATCATCAATGTAATGGGGGAAAATAAAAACGCCGTGGGCCTGGAAAATACCACCACATTCCTTCGTGCGGTTCGCTCCGGCACCCTGCACTGTGTGGCCACTCCCCTGGCCCGGGGCAGGCGTGCCCATGTCTGGGAAACCCGCATCCACGACGATCAGGATCGACTGGTGGCATCGGGTCGGGTCCGCCTGATGATATTGGCACCCAATGACTCCCTTGCTGGACAGGAAGTTCAATTTAAGTCCTGATTGATGAGCCTGTTGATTTAAAGGCTATTTCAGTCTGGTTCGATTTTATCATCACAAAATATGATGATTGACTGAGCCAACACACATCAGATAGACAAAGGTGATGCCTGAAATATGAGAATCACGACTTAATCAACAGGCTCATTGATGCTGCATTTTACACCACCCTGGGGTAAAATGAATCACATTTACGGTTCTGAATGCCTGAAACAACCGCCAATCCGCCCTTTCTCCCCTTGGCCCGATTCTTGTATTAAATATAAACAAGCCCTGTGAACAGGGATATTTTCTGTAAATATTCGACCCGCACCCCATATTCACATAGATTTGGCCTGCTAATCTAACATTAGTATGCTACGCAGTCCCAACTAAACGAATATGGGGCACTGCCCAAACAATTACATTACCAACCCGAATATTTACTATTTTCTTCAGCCCAGGGAGGTGCACAATGACAATCCAAAAACAAGAGCTTAAAGATAGACACGGCCCCATGGTCTTTAACATGACTTCAAACCAGTGTGTCTGGTCCAGGGCAGGCATTATGGGCCCCTTTCCCTGCATGAACGCCTTTAACTGTTTTGACTGCCCTTTGGACAAAAAAATGCAGGTTCGTATCCAGAATAATCACATGACCCGGAAACCGGCATGGATAAATCATCTTCCCCCCGGAGAAAATGACATACAAACACGCATCGATAAAAAATGCAGACACATGCTGTCTGGCAGGGTGTCATATAAATATTGCATTCACAACTATGATTGTGCCACCTGTGCCTACCATCAATTGATGGAGGAAGAAACCATAACTCTTGCCGTCTCCCATGTGGAAAAGGAGTATGCAGGTGGGTTCAGCCTTGCCCGAAGATACTACTATCACCGGGGTCATACCTGGGCACGCATTGAATATGGAGGGCGTGTTCGCGTGGGACTGGATGATTTTGCCATGAGAGTGTTGGGACCAATGGACGCGCTTAATTTACCGGCCCTGGGAACCACTGTCCAACAAGGAAAACCTGGCATCGGCATTGCCAGGGACGCCTTAAAAGCCGAAGCACTCTGCCCCATGGAGGGGATTGTTGTTGCCACAAATCCCAATCTGAGACAAAAAGGTATGGCCAACAAAGATCCCTATGGAGAGGGATGGCTGATGATCATCGAGCCCACAAAACTTAAAGTAAATTTAAAAAATTTGATTTTCGGGGACGAAAGCACCGCCTGGATGGAAGATGAAAGCAGCCGCCTTGCTGCCCTTGTCACGGAAGAAGCCGATTATAAACTGGCTGCAACCGGTGGGCGGGCCGTCAACGATATTTATGGACTGATGCCTGAACTGGGGTGGGATACACTGGTTAAAGCCTTTCTTTTAACCGGATAAAAGCCCTGAATTGATTTTACAATGATTGCACAAGCTGGGAGTCAGGGTATCGAGTTTATCAAGCCCCACAGAAAAATTCATAATACATTGGGGACTCCGACAATGGGATAAGCCCAGGAGATGGCCGGTTTCATGAATGGTTATTTTAGATAATCGTCTGTAAACCAGGGATTTATCCGGTACCACTCCATCCCGGTGGCGTTGCAGGCGGTATGTGGAAAGAACTGCGGCCCGGCCCCCGATTTGGGCTTCCCCGAACACATAGGTTAAAAAAGGCAGGCTGATATCCTGGGCAATAATGCCAATGCGCCTTACCGGAGCATGGATATCAGCGGCAAGATGCTTGATAATCTTTGCCGCATTGTACTGATTTCGGTTGGGAAACAGAGCCTCCGTGGGGTCTGGCCATGGTTTTGCCACATCCGTGGCAATGTCAAAAATGGCCTGTATATTGGCGGCGGCCACCCTCACCGCCACTTCATCCACAAGTCCCAACGGAATCACTATAAAGTGCCCCGGTGACCGGGGAATATGTTCATTGTTTATTATCTTTCAATCCTGTATTTTTTGATTTTTCGGGAAAGGGTGCCACGATCAATATTAAGAACCTCTGCACATTTGGAGATATTCCCATCACAGGCGGCAAGGGTGCGTTTGATATGACAAGCCTCCACATCACAGAGACGGACACTTGGTTTTTCTACCGTCTCTTCCCATGGGCTCTGCCTTTCGGGTCGGATAAAGGTCAGCAACGCTTCTTTTATTATCCGCTCTTTACTTAACACCACGGCTCTTTCCATGACATTTTTAAGCTCACGTACATTTCCCGGCCAATCATAATTATTCAAGAGTACAAAGGCTTCCGGAGAAAGCCCTTCCACGCATTTCCCCATTTCTCTGGAAAACTTCCCCAGAAAATGCAATGCCAGCAAAGGAATATCCTCAAGCCGTTCCCTCAAAGGGGGAATCTCAATATTGATGACATTAATTCTGAAGTAAAAATCCTGTCGAAAGGCATTGGATTCAATTAAGGCCATGATGTCCCGGTGGGTGGCACAGATTAATCGAAAATCACTATGAATCTCCTGGTTTCCCCCCAACCGGAAAAACGTCTTTTTTTCCAACACCCTTAAAAGATTCACCTGCATCTGGGATGATATTTCCCCCACTTCATCAAGGAACAGCGTACCCGTATTGGCAAGTTCAATGCGACCTCTTCTTACCTGTGTTGCCCCGGTGAACGCCCCTCGTTCATGGCCAAACAACTCACTTTCCAGCAGACTTTGGCTCACGGCACCACAATTAATGGCCACAAAGGGAGAAAAAAGCCGTTTGCTACGCGAATGGATGGCCCGGGCCACCAGCTCTTTCCCCGTACCCGTTTCTCCGGTGATGAAAACCGGGGTATTGGTCTGGGCAATATCTTCAATCTGCTGGAAAACGGCACGCATGGCACTGCTTTGACCCAGAAGATCTTCCATCCAGATCTCATCCTGCTCACTCAAACGGCTTCTCAATCGTTCATTTTCGTCTTTTAATGCTTTCTGGGCCGCCAGCTTTTCAATCAACAAAATCAACTGTTCCGGATCAAAGGGTTTTAAAAGGTAATCGCTGGCCCCCTGTTTCATTGCCGTTATGGCAGATTCAATGGATCCGTAGGCAGTGATCATCACCACCATAACCCCTGGATAAGCCGTTTTGATCTCCTGGAGCAATTCAAGACCGTCCATACCGGGCATCCTCATATCCACCAGCACAAGTTCCGACAGATTTTCTTTCAGGGAATCAAGACCATCTCTGCCGGACTCCGCCGTTGTCACCGGGTATCCTTCTCTGATCAGCCAGGCGGACAAGGATTCACGCATGGCCTCTTCATCATCCACGATCAAGATTTTAAAGGAATTCATTCTTTCACCTCCCCCCCGGCATCTGCTTCAAGCAATTCATCTTTCACATCACTCCCAGCATCTGCTTCGCTGGTGTGGACGGGCAAGAGAATACGAAACGTCGTGCCTTTGTTCAGCTCACTTTCCACAGCGATACTACCCTTGTGTGCCTTGATGATACCATACACCATGGCAAGCCCCAGCCCCACCCCGCTGACTTCGGTTTTTGTGGAGAAAAACGGCTCAAAGATTTTATCCATATTTTCCTGGGGAATTCCCACACCGGTATCGCTCACCGTCACCCACGCACCCGGTGGCATATCGTTTATACCGGCTTTAATGGTCAGTTTTCCCCCATGGGGCATGGCTTCCATGGCATTAAAAATAAAATTGGTGAAGCATTGCTGAATTTGGGTATAATCCCCCAGCACATCCAGGGGAGCGGGCTCAAAATCCAGGGTCAAATCAATATTGGACAGGGTCATCTTATGCTGGGTAAGCGCCACAATGCGTTGAAACATTTCACATAAATCAATCTTTTTGGTTTCTATCTGCTGTTGCCGGGAAAAGGAGAGCAGATTATTCACAATTTTACCACAGCGTTGGGCCTCACGCACGGTCAAATGAAGATATCGTTTAAAATCTTCCAGCTCTTTATCTGTGGGTCTTCCCTGCTCAATGATTTTAAGAATCAATTTATTAAAGTTAATGATGGATCCAATGGGATTATTGATCTCATGGGCCACCGATGCCACCATCTTGCCAAGGGAAATAATTTTATCCTCGTGTACCAACCGTGCCAGATCATTTTTAATGGCCCGGGTTCTATGATCCAGCCGATCGTTCATTTCTGTTGTGATATCCCTGACCACCTCCAATACCTGGGCAATTTCCCCTTTGCTGTTTAGAATCGGAAAGGTGCTCACATCGCAATACCGCTCCTTGTCATGATGGATATGTTCATGTATGGCATGGGCTGACTGCCCTGTCTTTAATGTTTCCTTCATGGGACAGGGACTGTCAGGGCTGTCACAGGGAGTGATGGCATTGTGAGAAATTTGAAAACAAAACCGACCCAGAACCTCATCCTTTCGCAACCCAATTTTTTTCAGTGCAGATTCATTGATCCACACCACTTTATAATGGGTGTCAATGACCATGGCCCCCACCACAGTGACCTCTGCCAGGGCCTGGATAAATGAATGGTTTAGGCTTAAGGCTTCTTTTTGCTGGGCAATCTGCTGGGTTGAGGTGAACACATCTTGTACAATTTCCTGGAACAATCGGGAGGCAATGTGATTGAGAACAGGGAGCTTCTCGGGGGTGGCCGCATTTAATTCATGGGAAAAATCAATATCTCCGGTGAGGTTCAAAATTAATTCAAGGTCTGGTATATCAAAAAGTTGCTGGTATCTGCTGGTGGTGAATATCCCTTTTTGCCGGGCATACTCAAATCCCACCGCCAGGGTGTTGATATCGGCAATCCCTGCAATGTCAACATTCAGGCGGTTCAATTTTTTAAGTTCAAGGAGCTTCAAAAAAGAAAGACAGCGACGACCACCGCCCACAATGGCGATTTTAAAGGTATGAGAAGATCTTTTATCCTGGAACGGCATATATATCCCCCATGGGTTTTTTAAAAACCATACCAAAAAATCCAAATCTAATAAAGATTATTTTTGGCCTTGACATGAAACATATCATATGGTTATAAAAAGCTACCATATAAAACAGTGTTTCATATAATAAAACAAATAGAGGCGTGTGCAAGTATGAACTTAAAGCAAAATAAGGTCATGGATCTTACGACGGCTGTGGGCACCTATGTGAAAGATGGCTGTCATCTTTCCCTGGGGGGATTTACCATTAACCGGAATCCCATGGCTGCAGTGTATGAAATCATCCGACAAAAGGTAAAAAACATTCATCTATACGCCCATTCCAATGGACAGGGCGTGGATGAACTTATTGGCGGCTCATGTGTCTCCCACCTGGAAATCGCCTATGGGGGCAATGGTAAATTCGCCTCCACCTGTATCCGGTTTCGTAAAGCCGTGGAAGAAAATCTCATCCAGGTGGAAGATTACACCAATTACCAGATGACCCTACGGTTTCTGGCCGGGGCCATGGGGATTCCTTTTCTGCCCTGCCGATCTTCTTTGGGAACAGATATTATTAATAAATGGGGATTCTCAGATGAGATGAGAAAAAAATCCGATAAACTTCCCAATGAGAAACTGACCGTCATGGACAACCCCTTTTCAGGCTGGCTGGACACGGAAAAGGTGGTGCTAGTCCCCGCCATCCAACCAGATGTCACCATCGTCCACGTTCAAAAAGCCGATCCCCGGGGAAATTGCCGGATTCAGGGACTCACCTTTGCCGATGCGGAACAGGCCAAAGCAGCCAAACATCTCATTGTCACCTGTGAAGAACTTTGCGATAATGACCAATTGAAAACAGACTCCGACCAGAACCAGATTCCTTTCATCCATGTGGATGCCGTTGTCCATGTCCCCCATGGGGCCTATCCCACGGCATGTTATCATCATTATGATTATGATCCCCAATATTTAAAAGCCTATGGACAAAAGGCAACAGACGACACCGCCCATGGGGCCTATCTTGAAGAGATGATTTATGGATGCCCCACACATGATGATCTCATTGCCAAGGCAGGCCCGGAACATATGGCAGCCATCGCCGCAGATCCCCAAACCGGTTATGCCAGAAATCTGGACAGAAAATAAGGAATCCTCAAATGGAATATACATTAAAAGAGATGATGGCCATCACCGCAGCCCGGGAGATCAAAAATGAAGATATCGTATTCTGTGGAACCGGGATCTCCATGCTGGCGGCCATGGCAGCCAAAAATATCAATGCCCCGGAAAGTGTAATTTTCTTTGAAACCGGGGCCATTGACTCCAAGTTAGAAGAGATACCTCTTGCCGTGGGAGATCCCCGGGTGATGTATCACACCTCTGCCAATGGGGGACTTTTGGACTCCTTTGCCACCATGCAGAACGCCATCACCGGCAAACATGTGGTGGGGATTCTCGGGGCGGCCCAGGTGGATAAATTCGGTAATCTGAACTCCACGGTGATCGGCGATTATAACTCACCCAAGATTCGATTTTCCGGCAGCGGGGGGGGCTGTGATGTGGCCTCCTTTGTTCCCCGGAGCATCATATTCATGCAGCATGAGAAACGTAAATTTGTAAATAAACTGGATTACCTTACCAGCCCCGGATACCTGGATGGCCCGGATGGACGGAAAAATGCAGGGCTTATTCCCGGCGGGCCTGAAATGGTCATCACCAACATGGGGGTCATGCGGTTTGATGACACCACCAAGGAGATGTACCTGGCCGCCTGTTATCCCGGTATAACACCCCAGGAAATTCTGGAGAAAATGGAATTTTCCGTGGATATTTCCCGGGCAGATGAGGCGACCCCACCCACCCAAGAAGAGCTGACACTTTTAAGGGAAAAATGTGATCACCAGCGGTTAATCTTGGGTTAGCTGAGGAATAAATTTTGCGATTCGGGAACAGATTGCCAAATCTGTCCCCGTCTCGGAAACGTTATTTCGGACGCTTCCTTAATTTTTTAACGGGGTAAAAATCCCTGTTCCAATGAAAGATCACGGGCCGCTTCAACCAGAGAATCAATACACTTTTTACGATGGGTGTCATTGGAAAATCGGATTTCCGGAATGGCAAGGCTTAAAGCACCAATAACCCGTCCTTGGTGGTCCATGATGGGGGCACTCAAAGAGCCCAGCCCCGGAGTTCTTTCACCTAAACTGGTGGCAAACCCCTCTTTTCTAATATGGACCAAGGCCCGTTTTAATACAGGCAGATCCACCAATGTATTTTCCGTCAAACGGGTGAGAGGTGTGGATTCCAGATAGGTGTCAATAAACTGGGGTAAAGAAAACGCCAGCAAACATTTGGCAGAAGCACCAGCATGGAGGGGGGATCTGTGCCCCAAGGGCATTCCCGCCCGCAGGGCCATGGAGGATTCCAGGATATCGATGCATATGCGATGCCCCTCCTCAAGTATGTTTAAATGAACGGTTTCCCGGGTCTGTGCAGACACCTGTTCCATGTATTTGCGGGCACCTCGGGTCGCTTGATTGACATGCTGAAGGGGCTCCAGAAATCGGTAAAATACATTCCCCAGATGGTATTGCCGCGTCTGACTATCCTGTTTGATAAACCCGTGAGTTTTGTAGGTCTGCAAGATCCGTTGCACCGTTGCCGGACTGAAACCCAACTCCTGGCTCAATTCCCGTACTCCCCAACTGGACTTCTCTTCACTGAACGCCAAAAGAGTCAAAATAGATTTTTCTATGGCATTATATTTTTTATTATCATTATTTTGTTTCATAATATAAAACACTGTTTTGTTTTAAATCAAAATGTCATACTCAAAAAAAAATGTCAAGGAGAGATCAGCTATACAACCTGTCTGTCATAAGTTCCTTGACTGATTTACACCTACAAACGCTAAATTTTTGAAATGATTGATGTAAAAATAATAAATTTTAAAACATGAATTCATCCCCACAGCTATGGGGAACACCACTGATACCCATGAACCACGCTTGTTTTGTGCGGTTCATCCCCACGGCTGTGGGGAACATACTTAACATAACAAGCTTAATTCATTCGTAAAAATTTACCACAAAAATTCTACTAACTTTTTCCAAAGAAAATACAAGCTCTGACCATCCTCATTTTACTACCAAATTGTCAAAGAACAACATATTAATTTCAGTATTTTCCAGTGGTGTCCGGTTAGGTTTTTGCGGACTTCTTTTTCTTTTTTTTTGTTATTTTTTTGACAGCTTGATCGTCTGATGTTGCCAGCCCGTAAGGGCGTCGGAGTTCGTTTTGTATATCATTTCTAAGTTGGCGGATTCTTCTGATAAAAACTTTCTCATTTAGTTGGGACTGCGTAGCATACTATTGCTATGTGAGCAGGCCCAAATGAGTGAAGATGGGGTACTGGCCGAATATTTACGTTGAATGAAACTTACTACATACTGTGATGCAGGGCAAAGAAATTCATTGTCTAATGGGAGACAAACCCCCATTCTTTCCTGCTATATTTCATGACCTATCGGACTTGTCATTGAAATTATCCTTTTTCTATGACAAATATGGATTACAACAACAATAGTGTTGGCAGGGACTATGCCGCCAGGCAATATGAAAGAAGTGAACTACCGCTACCCTAAAGGGATAGCGGCTTCTTGTGAAGCTGTTATATT
>CAYSSE010000044.1:0-20896 GCA_964433355.1 uncultured Desulfocicer sp. | reverse complement strand
CAGCGTCTTTTGGTTTTTGGGTTTAAAGGAGAATTCCATTGAACAAAATACCAGGCCCCATGTTGCAGGTGCCCTCTTCTTTTGATACCATATTTTCTTTTTCGATTGATAATCATTTGCTATACTAAAAAACAGGGGTTTAATCAAGGCCCTAAAAATGGTGGCTTAAAGGAGATCTAAATATGCGATACATTCTTGTCCTGGGACTGAGCTTGATTCAGATAATTGCTTTTTCCGGCATCTCCTGTGCCGAAAATCGCACGGCCCTGGTCATCGGAAATGGCACCTATGCCTCCTATAAACCCCTTCCCAATCCGGTGAATGATGCCAATGACATGGCCGACCTCCTCACCGACCTGGGATTTGATGTGATCCGTGAAATCAATGCAGACCGCCGCACCATGGTGGATGCCATAAACCGATTTGGTAATAAACTTTTCAAATCAGAAGTGGGCATATTTTATTTTGCGGGTCATGGTATGCAGATCCGAAAGATCAATTATCTTATTCCGGTGAACACCGCAATGGCATCAGAGGCCGATGCCGAGTATGAATGTGTTTATGTAAAAAGGGTTCTTGACAAGATGAAGGAGTCTGGGACCTGCCTCAATATTATCATCCTGGATGCCTGCCGGAACAACCCCCTGCAAAAACAACTGCAGTCCACGGCCCCCAGTCGGGACATCGCCAGAAAGGAGATGCCGCCGGGGCTTGCCCAGATGAGTGCGCCGCCGGGGTCCATTATTGCTTATGCGACCTCTGAAGGGGCTACGGCCAGTGATGGCAGGGGAAGAAATGGTGTGTATACCAGTGCCCTGCTTAAAAATTTGAAAAATCCATCCTTTACGGTTCAGCAGGTGCTCAACACGACAGGGCTTGACGTTATGGAAAGAACCTCCGAACAGCAGATTCCCTGGACATCGTCCACACCGATTCCCCCATTTTATCTTGCCTCGGGCTCCACTGTGGTGGAGGATAGTACTAAATTAAATGTCGGTGTTAGCGGTCATGGTGTATTTGAATGGTATGCGACCATTAGTGGTGGTTTAAGCATGGATGGTTCAGGAGATAATTCCCCTACCGCTAAAGCTTTAGCAAAAGTAATTACCGATCCATCTCTTAAGCTAAACAGTCTTGCTAGATCAGTGCGAAATATGGTTTTAACGGAAACCAATGGCTATCAAGTGACTGCGTGGGAGGATTTAATAATCGGAGAGGATATTTCTTTAGCAGAAGATATTGGCCGGATAAAAATATCCATAGTTATAGCTAATGCGAATTACACTCAGGTACCCAGTCTTGAAAATCCAATTAATGATGGAAAATTAATAGGAAAAAAATTGGAAGATATTGGATTTGAAGTCACTTATTTATTTGATAGCGATCGCATAGAGACAGAAAAAGAGTTTTCAAAGATCATAAAAAGATTAGGTAAGCTAAAAAAAGAATATGTATTTGTTCTGTATTATGTAGGGCATGGTATTGAGGTTAGCGGTGATTCTTATCTAATTCCAGTAGATGCTAGAATAGACGATGTGGATGATGTGAAGTTTGAAGCCTTTTCTTTTCGCAGAATAAAGAAAATGTTAGGATCTTTTAGTAATAGGGGGTATCAAGTTTACTTTCTTGATACAGATAGAAATAATCCATTCGCAACCAATTTTAGATAAAAATCTCTTGAGGAAAATAAGAGCCTAACACTCAAATCAGGCACGCCAAAAAGTGAAAGGTAAAACAAAAATGTCATCTGAGCTGATCACTATTAATAGAGTAAGGACTTGTGAAGGATTGGAGATGCTCTTAGCTCTGGTTCCCCCCAATATTCCAAGCATAGGCATAGGGCTGATAGAGGAGCAAATCATCGGAAAGTTATTGGATACTCGTCTTGGCGCAGATGGTAGCCCGAACCTAATTCCCGAGAATTTTTCTCGGAATGCCACTTTTGTTGAATTTATGCACGGTGTCATAAACCATTATGGGTTTCGCTGTCCAGGCATGTTGGAACGGGCAAAAAACAACAGGCCTATCGGGATTGTAGATCTTCGATGTCCTGAAAACGAGACACCCACTGCTGAGGATATCGTTGGAGTTTTTTATGTGGAAAATGGTGCAATCTCTTCCTACAAGCCCAATCCTAAGCACCGAGTGTTTTCTTCAAGGGGTTTTTTTCGGTTGCCTCCGCCATTCGACAGTGCGTTTCTTCACGAACTTGCGTTATTAATTAATGACAATGGGCAGAACCATGATGCCTAATAACCCCATCTTCTCAGGATAGCCCATCTGAGTCATAATAGGCCAACTTTACCATAAAAGGAGGCTTATTCAAGCACTAAAGAGTCTTAAGTTTGGGGCTTGATCATAACGTCGGCCACCTTGTGGTTGGATTTTAACAGCAAGAAAATAAGCACTTTCATTCCAAGGGCAGAATAGGGGACAGACCACGTTTAATTTTATGAAATAAATGAGTCTGTTGATTTAAAGGCGATTTCAGTCTGGTTCGATTTTGTTGGCACAAAATATAGCAATTAACTGAACCAACACACATCATATGGACTGGAGTGATGCCTGAAATATGAAAATCGCGAATTAATCAACAGGCTCATAAATAAATATTCAGACAAATGGCTCACATAGTCCAAAGAGGGAAGAATCGTCAAAACCCGGAGAAACAAATGGTCGGACAAATAATAAAGTTAAAAACGTGGTCTGTCCCCTATTCTTCTCGAAAATTAATTAAAAAATAAATTTTGAAAGGATCAGCATGGAAAAACAAAAATCGAAAAATTCACTCCAATTCAATGGACATCTGTCTTACGCCGTCACTTATTTTCCTCCCAACAAATCAAAAAATCAGGACAGCTGGTTTGCAGATGATTCCAAAGGGTTGTATCTGGTTGCAGATGGCACCGGAGGTGCGCGTAACAGCGAACTTGCCAGCCAACTTGTGGTACAAACGATCCCGGAATTAATTCTTCATGATCACCTGGAGAGAGTCGATGCAAAGCCACCGGATCTAATCCGAAATGCAATACGGAAAATCGCCATAAAACTGCACGATCAAGGCAAGGCAGATAGCACTTTGGCGAAAATAGCAACAACCCTGACCTTGCTTTTACTGCATCAACAAAAATACTATTTTGCCAACGTGGGAGATAGCAGAGGTTATTTGTTCCGCAATGGTCATTTGCAGCAAATTACCGACGACCATTCCGTTGCCTTTGAACAGTATAAGTGTGGTGCTATTTCTAAAGATGCTATCCAAAGCCATCCCAATCAAAGGCTGTTGACTCGATGTCTGACAGCGGCCAAGGATTTTACGCCGGTTGAAATTTTCCAGGGGGAAATCCAATCCAATGATCTTTTTCTGCTCTGCACAGACGGCCTTTCCAAGGAAGTTACAGATGTGGAAATTGAAGTCTTATTGAACCTTTCCGGTTCTGATAAAGAGATTCCCGGTCGCCTGCTTGAAAAGGTGGTCTCTGGCAAAGGCAAGGATGACACTACAATTATTGCAATATGGGGTGTGGATAAATAGGTAGAGAAATAGGGGACAGACCACGTTTTCTTGATCATAGTGCCTGTCTCCCATTTGCTGGTCTAAGAATCTAATTTCCCGCAGGAATCAACTCCCCCCGGGCCGCCGTTTTCACGCTAATGGTCATCTGGGCCGCCGGACCGGAGTTGCTGGGACGTGGGGTCTGACCGAAAGCGCCGATTAAAACCGGTAAAGGATAGAGAATGAAAGAGTCTTATGGTGAAGGTTTAGCAAATCACACCAGCCTCGAGTCATGCGGCAATTGCAGTAATGCAGTGGCTGAAGCGTTGACAGAGGGAAGCACAGGCGGGCTATTGAGCTCCGAAATCACCAACTTTCGGGTGCCGACCACGTGGTCAGATTGGGAAGGCAACACGAGTTGTAGCGCTATGCGAGCTATAGATCGACCCGGCGGAGTCGAAGAACTTGGCATGTGTGGACATTCTTTACGCGGGAATCGGGAGATCCGTGAGTTTTCCTTAGTATGAGGAGGAACGGCCAGTGAAGGTGAAAACCGTACGACTGGTATGAACTGCTTACGGAAGTCGGACAGCCTAATAGTATCTAAGATGCCTTTGAACAAAATACGTGACAACAAGCGTATGGCGGAGGAGGCGGAGAAAAGTGGGCTGACCAAGGGGAATCTGTCGAGCAAAACAGGGGCCGGACACAGGGCCGGGAAACCTTGTAACGTGAGTTTGGCAAGATATGGCAGGCAGCAAAACCGTCTATGCGTCATTACCTGAGGTAGGAGCCCAGTGCGGTAGTTCCGCATGCTTGGGATCTGTGCGGGGGGTGCCGGGAAACCGGCATACCTACCGCGACCTCCTAAGTGATTAATATTAAACAAAATAAATCCAAAAACAACCTGTTTTTAGGTCTTAGAGTATCCATTTTACCCCCAAAAACATCTTTCTAAGGGATATTGGGAATCTGTTTTTAGGCACTGCTATAGTTCTGTTGTAAAGAGCAATATCTGTTGTGTCTTTTTATGATACGCATGTTTTTGTGTCGCTGATGCTGGCTTCAAATAAGAGCATCCAAGCCCTTTCTTTCCATAATGTCCAACAACTTCCTTGATGCTCCAGCAGGTTTTTTATTTCCTTGTTCCCACTTTTGAACTGTTGAGGGGCTGATATTAAAAATACTGGCAAGAGCAGCCTGATCAAAGCCTCAGCCTCCAATAACACAAGCCTGACCCCATTGGCCAACCAATTATGACAATTGGCCGATGTTATGATCAAGCCCGAAAAAAGACAGGCATCCCCTTTTTTTTTCATGACAAGGAAATGAATTCTGCAGATGTCCGTATAAAAGAAGGTAAGAGCAGAATTAAATATTTTAATGATGTTGTAGCGCAACGGCAAGCTTAAGCCACTGCGACACAAATCTTAATATAAGGGCCGCCGAGGCCCTGAGTGAGGCAACATGAGCAAATGGATGAAATATATTTTATGGTCAAAAGAGATCCAACCCCGGGATGACGGGCACATCAGTCTTGAAGACCTGGCATCTCTAATGGATGGAAATCTCCCCGTTGAACAACGACGTAAATTTATGGCGCATATCAACCAGTGCAGACACTGTTTTGACACCATGGCCCAGACATTGAAAGATCTTTCGGACTCTTCCGGGGAGATAAATAATGCAGTAAATGCTTTTGCAAAGGATGATAAAAAGGATGCAACACCGATACAGCCTTGGTGCGGTGGCGGACGTCTCAGACAGCATAAAATAAGGTACACCATCGCCGCCTCGGTGATTTTTATTGTCATGATCACAGGAGCACTTGTTTTCAAACAGCACAATGCCCCCCCAAGTGAAATATTGGTGGCATCGCTGACCCTGGATCAGCAGTTTAAGAGTGTCCTCATGGAAAACAATAACCTGAAATGGAACAGTTCAGAGAGAATAGACCGGCTGGCCGGACTGCTTCGGCAAAAAGGGTTGAATATAAAATCGGTGAAGAGCGTTGTGATATCCGCCCCCTACTATCCATCTAAAAGTTTTTTAGGACCTGTGGAAGCATTGGAAATCAGAATAGAAAAAGGGGTGGTCTATCTCAAGGTGGTGGAAAAATAACCACAAGGGCAGTTTAGATGTGTCCAATTCCCTCTGCCAACAGGGCTTCTTTGAACTTCAACAGGCTTTTTTTCACTCTTTTGTGTGCGGTGGAGGGGCTTATCCCTATGAGGGGGGCGGCCTGGTTTACGGAAATATCATCCCCATAAACCAGTTTGATTAACACCTGATCTTCGTCGGACAGGGTTTGGGTGATGTCAGCAATGACCCTTGCCGCTGTCAAACGTCGCTGGGTATCCAGATGGTTGAGAAGTGTCTCCAGAGGATTCTCCGGGAGGGGATGCCATTCTTGGGGAATTTCACTTTTGTAAAGTGTCTTCTTGGTATACATGCAGGGAACCTCAGTGACGGGTTTGATTTTTAGAAGAAACATATCAAAGGTGCCCTCAAAGTGTTTTTGTATCATGAATATTTCATAGGCATCTTCCCATGAATATTGTTTCCAGCAGATCAGATCATATAATTTTTCGGCCCATTCCCCCAGGTTGGAAATGGCTTTGGGGAAACGTAACCGACCGTTTTTTTGTCGTAAAAAGTCGATGGCGAAATTATTTGAACAGGTGGTAATAAATGTGGTGATTTTACTTTTTTTACTTTGATGTTTTTTTAGGACAAGAAAATTATTTTCCCGTAACTTATCCAGGATGTAATTGAAACAGGCCTGTTGCCCGTTTTCATCAAAAAAGAATTTTTTAGACGTACGATCAATGATGTCAAGATGTTCTTTGGTGGATAAAATTTGCTGAGGGGTCATGGATCAGCGTCTTTTGGTTTTTGGGTTTAAAGGAGAATTCCATTGAACAAAATACCAGGTCCGATGTTGCAGGTGCCCTCTTCTTTTGATACCATCTTTTCTGTTTCGATTGATAGTCATTTGCTATACTAAAAAACAGGGGTTTAATCAAGACCCTAAAAATTGAGGCTTAAAGGAGGTCTAAATATGCGATACATTCTTGTCCTGGGGCTGAGCTTGATTCAGATAATTGTTTTTTCAGGCATCTCCTGTGCCGAAAAGCGCACGGCCCTGGTCATCGGAAATGGCACATATTCCTCCTATAAACCCCTTCCCAATCCGGTGAATGATGCCAATGACATGGCCGACCTCCTCACCGACCTGGGATTTGATGTGATCCGTGAAATCAATGCAGACCGCCGCACCATGGTGGATGCCATAAACCGATTTGGTAATAAACTTTTCAAATCAGAAGTGGGCATATTTTATTTTGCGGGTCATGGTATGCAGATCCGAAAGATCAATTATCTTATTCCGGTGAACACCGCAATGGCATCAGAGGCCGATGCCGAGTATGAATGTGTTTATGTAAAAAGGGTTCTTGACAAGATGAAGGAGTCTGGGACCCGCCTCAATATTATCATCCTGGATGCCTGCCGGAACAACCCCCTGCTAAAACAACTGCAGTCCACGGCCCCCAGCCGGGAGATCGCCAGAAAGGAGATGCCGCCGGGACTTGCCCAGATGAGTGCGCCGACGGGGTCCATTATTGCTTATGCTACCTCTGAAGGGAAAACGGCCAGTGATGGCAGGGGGCGAAATGGCGTGTATACCAGTGCCCTGCTCAAAAATTTAAAAAATCCATCCTTTACGGTTCAGGAGGTTATCAACCAGACAGGGCTTGACGTCATGGAAAGAACCGCCGGACAGCAGGAGCCCTGGACATCATCCACACCGATTCCCCCATTTTATCTTGCCTCGGGTTCCACTGTGGTGGACGAGTCCTTGGTGGGAACTGTTCTGCCCGAAACCGGATGTCTCAGGGTAAACAGTCAGCCATCCGGGGCGAAGATTTTGTTGAATAACAGCTTTAAAGGGCATGCCCCCATTGATATCACGGGTGTGGCCCCGGGGGAGTATGAGGTTGTGGGCAGTCTGAATGGATATATCTCCCAGGAAAAGAAAGTGCGTGTAAACAGCGGTCGAAGGGCCATGGTGACCCTGTATCTTGATCCTGTGAAAACCAGGGCCAGGCTGTTTGTCACCCCCAATCCAACCGATGCCAGGGTTCGCATAATGAACATCCCTGATAAGTATTATAATGGCATAGCGCTTGATCCCGGTCGGTATGAGGTTAACGTCTCCTCCACTGGATATATTACAAAGACCCAGTGGGTTGATATCAGTGCTTCCGGGGTTGCCTCCGGGGGTATTGATCTTTATGTGGAACTGGAAGAAGATCTGAATCAAGGTCAGGAGCCAGGCCCGGGGAAGGGTCCAGATCCTGGTCAGGTGTGGAAAGACCCCGTCACCGGTATGGAGTTTATCTGGGTACCTGGCGGTGAATTTATGATGGGCAGCAGTGAGGGTTCGTCAGATGAAAAACCGGTTCACAAGGTGCACCTGGATGGGTTCTGGATGGGAAAATATGAAGTAACCAATGGCCAGTACCGCCAATATAAGTCCAGCCATGACAGTAAATCCTATAAAGGTGTCAGCCTGAACGGTGACAGACAACCTGCAGTTTATGTAAGCTGGGATGATACCCAGGGGTTTATTAAGTGGCTGAATAAAAAGACAGGAAACACCTTTGCCCTGCCCACCGAGGCCCAGTGGGAGTATGCGTGCAGGGCCGGTTCGACGACCCAAAGGTTCTGGGGAGATAGTCCTGACCGTGCCTGTAAATATGCTAATGTGGCAGATCAAGCAGCAAAACAGAAATATAATCCTTTGACTGTACATAATTGTAATGATGGTTTTCCTTTTTCAGCCCCTGTGGGGAGTTTTCAGCCTAACAATTTTGGTCTTTATGATATGCTTGGCAACGCATGGGAGTGGTGCGAAGACATATATGCAGGTGATGCCTATAGAAAACACGGTAGTAATAATCCCATATATGCACAGAGCGGGTCCTACCGGGTGTTCCGCGGCGGCAGCTGGCGCGGCCGCCCAGCCCACGTTCGCTGCGCCTCTCGCCTCAGTTACCCCCCGGGCTATCGGTACGCCGCTTGGGCTTTCGTTTGCTCAGGACCAATTAGTTTATAGGTTTTTTACTTTTTTACCTTTTGTAGGAAACTCTGACGAAACCATGGTTTCTAAACTCATAAAAAAAGGTTGAAAGTTTCAGGTAACAAAAACCATGAAAGATATGTAAACGCTTGGAAAGCGTGATACTATTTTAGGATGATGCGAAAAAATGGAATTAACGAGGGCGGTTGCGTTTTATGGTGGTGAGGAGCCGCGTAGCAAGGCTCCACCACCATGAAACAGCAACCGCCATTCCATTGGGGTATTGAATTTTTTTATATGAAACTCCGTCTAAAACGCTGTAATAATTAGAGTTTCATTTTTCGTTGTGGCTGGTGGTTGCAGCCATGTGGGTTATAAGAAAGTCCCAGCAAACCAAGAGGGTCTTTGAATTTAGACGTGGGGTCTGTTAGACGTGGGGTCTGACCCACTTAAATGATTAATATTAAACAAAATAGATATAGAAACAACCTGTTTTTAGGCCTTAGAAGATCCATTTTACCCCCAAAAACATCTTTCTAAGGGATATTGGGGAGAGATAATAATTCAAAGATGCAGAAATCCACAAGCATATTTTTACACATCAATAAAAAAAGGGAGCAGACCATTTTTTCGAGTCATGACCAGAGCACAAATTCCATTTTTCCATTTTTTGATTAGAGGACTACATATGAGATGTTTTTTCATCATTTATCTTGTTTTAATGCATGCAATGTTTTTCCCAGGAATTTCATCTGCTGAAAGACGACCGCCCTTGTAATTGGATACGGTGCATAAAAATCAGCGCCTCTCGCCAATCCAGTCAACGATGCAAAAGCCATGAAGAAAGTCCTTGAAAAGGTGGGCTTCGATGTCATCTACGAATTTGATGCAAACAAGGGTACCATGCTGAAGGCCATTGACAGTTTCAGTGATAAGCTTAAACGATCGGATGTGGGGCTTTTTTATTACGCCGGCCATGGGGTTCAAATCAACCAGGAGAATTTTCTTATCCCCACCCGGGCACATATCACCTCGGAGACAGATGTTGAATATGCGGCCCTTGCAGCAGGCCGGGTGCTTGGAAAGATGAATTCTGCAGGTGTCCGTATAAAGAATAGTAAAAGCAGGATTAAATATTTTAATGATGTTGTAGCGCAACGACAGGCTTAAGCCACTGCGACACAGATCTTAGTAAGTACCCGATAAAAAATAATCATGTTTTTCAGCATTCTAACCTTTTGATATGTTTAAATAAAAAAAATTAGAATGCCGAATTTTATATCTTCGGGTACTTATAAGGGTATAATTTTTTCGGCCCATTTCTCCAGCTGGTAAATTGCTTTGGGGAAATGGGGCTTGGTCATAACATCAGCCCGTCGTCATAAACAACTAAAAACGTGGTCTGTCCCCAATTTGCCCCAATTTGCCCAATTTGATTTAAGGAGGAAGCAATGAAAAAAAACAAAGGCTTTACACTGATTGAACTGATGCTTGTAGTAAGTATTATAGGTATTCTGGCAGGCATCGCTATTCCAAATTTTTTTACGTATGAACTTAGAGCATACCGGTCTGAAGGGTTCGTTCTGGTAGATTCAGTGAAAAAAAATATCAATGAGTTCTTTGATTATCGTGGATTTCTTCCCCGCAACAACGAACAAGCCGGTGTCCCTGCTCCTGATCACATCAAAGGAAAATATGTTAAGCGCATAACCGTTACCAATGGTATTATTTCAGTTGATTTTAAAAAAATAAACTCAAACATATCCGGCCAGGATGAAATTGACCCCATTGTCCTGACCCCTGCCATTTCCAAGGAAAACCCCACAGCACCGTTGATCTGGAAGCTTGAAAAAGTCTGAAATATCATGAATCAGGTAAAGGGAGTGTAAAATGATTTTTGAAATTATAAAAACAAAATCATATCAATATATTTTGAATCTATTATTTTCCATTGGCATCATTGCCATATTGGTTGTAATTTGTTTTTCTTACTATGAGAAAAACATATATAAGGCCAAGCTTACGGGCATCTCAGGAATTTTTTCTTCTCAAAAAACAGATGTGATGCTCCATCTTGCACATAACGGTGTTTTGCCGGAGAACGAAGAACAGATCTTGCGCTCAAACCCAGACTTTAAAGATCAAAACAAGGGCTTATATGGAAAACCCATAAAGAACTACATCCGAAATGGGGCCATCACTTTTCAGTTTGAATCCAATTCCCAAGGCAAACTAAACGGCAAGAAAATTACACTCAGACCCGCTATCCCTGTGGATGATCCCATGGGACCGGTCTGCTGGGTTACAACAAAACAAAAGACCATCAAAGGATGGCAGATTCAAGGCGTTGATGAAAGCAACACCCCCAGTGAATATCTTCCAAGAGAACTGACATTGAGACAATAAGGCAGTTATTAGCTAACGCCGAGTAAGGGAGTTCGTAATAATAAAACTTCCCATTTTTAACTATTTTGATCAAATAACAGGGAGTGAAAATGATACTCAACAGACTTTCAAATGATGCCATCAGCATGTTCTACCGACAGATGGGTACCATGCTGACATGCGGCATACCGCTTCAAGAAGCTATCTTAACATTAAAGGATGATCAGCAAAATCCTGCTATCCATAAAATGATCCATTCCATTGGTCAAGATCTGGAACAGGGGCAACGTTTAATGGAGATACTTTCAAAATATCCGGCTGTGTTTAATGATATTTTAATCAATGCGCTACAGCAAGAAGAAAGAGGGGAAGTCACCGGTACATTTTTATCTACCCTTGCTGAAGAAATGGAAAAAAAGCAAGCACTGAAAATTAAAATAATATCTGCCGCAGCATTGCCCATGCTTACCCTTGCTGTTGCCGTCGTCGTGGTTTCTATTATCCTTGTTTTTTGTATTCCTGTTTTTTCGGAAATGTTTGAAGGCATGGGAAGTGCCCTTCCGGCGCCAACACTTGGTGCGATAGCGCTTAGCGAATTTCTTATCCAAAAAGGTGTCTATCTGTTCATCCCCATTATTTTGATGTTCATCCTGCTAAAAAAAAGGAAAGCCCTTCGTTACAGGATATTGAGCTTTTTTCCCGGTATGGGTAACCTCATCAGAAAAATATCTATTCTGATGTTTACAAGGCATCTTGGCATGATGCTTTCCCTCAATGTTCCCCTTAAAAATGCCTTGAACTACTCAGCCATGAATAACCCATTATACACCCCTATGATCCTTGACCTTTCCGAGTCTGTCTCCCATATCAATCAGTTGAAGAATGCCATGGAAGCCCTTTCGGTTTTTCCAGGAATGCTGATACAGATGGTCACGGTGGGAACAAAAACCGACACACTTTCTCACACACTGAGCCAGCTTTCGCAATACTATGAGAAGGACGTGGATCGCACATTGAGTAAATTGCTTGTGTTTGGAGATTTTTTCCTGATGCTGGCCCTCGGTCTTTTTGTGGGGGGGCTTGTTATCTCCATGTATTTGCCCATTTTTAAAATGGCAAGCATTGTCTAAATTTGGGTCATCACATTTTATAAAATATCATTTCAGGAGAAAAACGGCATGAATAGAACCAGCAAGGAAAAGGGATTTACACTTATAGAACTGATGATCGTCATCTCCATCATAACAATATTGTCAACCATGGCCCTTCCCTCCTATCAGGACAGAATAATCCGCAGTCAGGTCAAGGAGGGACTGGGGCTTGCTAAATTTGTGCAGCAGGATATCCAAGATTACTACAGCATCAAAGGAACCTTTCCAGAGGACAATAAAATGGCTGGTCTACCCCAAGCCAATAAAATAATAGGGAGATATATCAAGGAGATTCATGTTAGAAAAGGGGCGATCCATATTCTCTTTGGCAACAATGTGAACAGAAACATCCTGGATCAGACGTTAGCCATAAGACCCGCCATTGTAGTGGGTGAACCCAAAGTGCCGATCTCCTGGATCAGCGCTTTTGAAGCTGTCCCCAATGGGATGAAGGTTGTGGGGGAGAACACCACCACTATCCCGGCACGACTGTTGCCGGTTTATTGTAGAAAATAAAAAGATGATGATAAAAAGGATGCAACACCGATACAACCTTCCGGTGGCGGACGACACAGACAGCATAAAATAAGGTACACCATCGCCGCCTCGGTGATTTTTATTGTCAGGATCACAGGAGCACTTGCGGTTTAGATGTGTCCAATTCCCTCTGCCAACAGGGCTTCTTTGAACTTCAATAGGCTTTTTTTCACTCTTTTGTGTGCGGTGGAGGGGCTTATCCCTATGAGGGGGGCGGCCTGGTTTACGGAAATATCATCCCCATAAACCAGTTTGATTAACACCTGATCTTCGTCGGACAGGGTTTGGGTGATGTCAGCAATGACCCTTGCCGCTGTCAAACGTCGCTGGGTATCCAGATGGTTGAGAAGTGTCTCCAGAGGATTCTCCGGGAGGGGATGCCATTCTTGGGGAATTTCACTTTTGTAAAGTGTCTTCTTGGTATACATGCAGGGAACCTCAGTGACGGGTTTGATTTTTAGAAGAAACATATCAAAGGTGCCCTCAAAGTGTTTTTGTATCATGAATATTTCATAGGCATCTTCCCATGAATATTGTTTCCAGCAGATCAGATCATATAATTTTTCGGCCCATTCCCCCAGGTTGGAAATGGCTTTGGGGAAACGTAACCGACCGTTTTTTTGTCGTAAAAAGTCGATGGCGAAATTATTTGAACAGGTGGTAATAAATGTGGTGATTTTACTTTTTTTACTTTGATGTTTTTTTAGGACAAGAAAATTATTTTCCCGTAACTTATCCAGGATGTAATTGAAACAGGCCTGTTGCCCGTTTTCATCAAAAAAGAATTTTTTAGACGTACGATCAATGATGTCAAGATGTTCTTTGGTGGATAAAATTTGCTGAGGGGTCATGGATCAGCGTCTTTTGGTTTTTGGGTTTAAAGGAGAATTCCATTGAACAAAATACCAGGCCCCATGTTGCAGGTGCCCTCTTCTTTTGATACCCTCTTTTCTGTTTCGATTGATAATTATTTGTTGGAAGGACTCGCTGGGCTCGCCTTCCAACCAAAAGTTGCAACAGACATGCTTCGCATGCTGATGAACTTTTGGCTATACTAAAAAACAGGGGTTTAATCAAGACCCTAAAAATTGAGTTGCTTGTGCAATGGGATTATTTGCCGAACAGCTCAGGGATTGAGGAAAATGGACAAGAGAAAAATAGTGGTCTGTCCCCTATTTTGCCTATTTTGGAGGTCGTTTATGAAATCACCAGGAAGAATTGTTGCACTGATTGTCGGGCTATTAATGGTTTCCACCCCCTATGTCGGTGCCAAAAATCGAGATATCTCCCGAATCGGACAGTTAACCCATATGAACAAACAGGTGGGCACCTACCGGGCATTGCTCATAGGTATACAAGATTACAATGATTCCCACATCCCAGATCTTGAAACACCGCTGAGCGATGTCAGGAAAATAGGGGCAATTCTCAAAAACAGATACGGATTCAAGGTGGAGACGCTCCTGGATAAAAAGGCCACAAGGGAGGCCATGTACAAGGCGCTTCGCCAACTGGCATCCACTGCAAAGGCCAATGACAGTGTCCTGATTTACTATGCAGGTCATGGAGATCTGGACAGACAGTACAACGATGGATGGTGGATCCCAGTGGACGCAGTGGGCGGCAACCCCCTGACCTACCTTGACAACATCCAGGTACAGAAAGCCATGAAAAATATGGCGGCCCGGCACGTACTCCTTATTTCCGATTCCTGTTACTCCGGCACCCTGTTTGGCCTGGCAAGGGCCATGCCCCCTGTGATCAATGATAAATATTATTTAAATCTTTACAATGAAAAGAGCCGCTGGGGAATGACTTCGGGTAATAAAACGCCAGTGTCGGACTCTGGTACAGCAGGGCACAGTGTGTTTGCCTATCAGCTGATTAAAAAGCTTGAAGGCAATGAAAAACCCTATGTTTCCACCCAGGAAATCTACACGGACATCGCCCCTATCATCAGCAACAACTCCCAACAGACACCCATGTGCAGACCCATCCGCCAGACCGGGGACCAGGGCGGTGAGTTTATCTTTATTGCCTCCAGCCAGGGTGATCCGCCGCCACCGCCCCCCGAAACCGGAAGCCTCAGGGTAAAAAGTCAGCCATCCGGGGCCAAAATTTTTATGGATACCCTTTTTAAAGGGCATGCGCCCATTGATATCACAGGAGTGACTCCGGGGGTGTATGGGGTTCTGGGCAGCCTGGATGGGTATATCTTTCAGGAAAAAAAGGTTCGCGTAAACAGCGGCAGGCGGGCCATGGTGACGTTGACTCTTGATCCTGTGAAAACCAGGGCCAGGCTGTTTGTCACCCCCAATCCAGCAGATGCCAGGGTTCGCATCATGAATATTTCTGATAAATATTATAATGGCATAGAGCTTGATCCCGGTCGGTATAAGGTTGAAGTGTCCTCCACTGGATATATTACAAAGACCCAGTGGGTTGACATCGGTACTTCCGGGGCTGCCTCTGGCGGCATTGACCTTTATGTGGAGCTGGAAGAAGAACCAGAACCTGGCCCAGGCCCGGGTCCAACTCCTGGTCAGGTGTGGAAAGAATCCGTCACCGGCATGGCGTTTGTCTGGGTACCCGGTGGTGAATTTATGATGGGCAGCACTGCGGGTGATGCAGATGAAAAACCGGTGCATAAAGTAGCTCTTTCCGGGTTCTGGATGGGGAAATATGAGGTGACCCAGGGACAGTGGCAACAAATTATGGGCAATAATCCTTCAGGCTTTAAGAAAGGAAATGAGTTTCCGGTGGAGCGAGTTTCCTGGAAAGATGCAAATGCCTTTATTAAAAAACTTAATAATCGGGCAGGGCATACTTTTACCCTGCCATCGGAGGCCCAGTGGGAGTATGCTGCCAGAAGCGGAGGCAAAAATCAGAAATATTCCGGAGGAGATGATGTGAATCGTTTTGCCTGGTATAATAAGAACAGCAGTAATTCCACCCACAAGGTTGGGACCAAGATGTCCAATGATCTTGGCATCCATGACATGAGTGGAAATGTTTGGGAGTGGTGTCAGGACATATATGCAAAGGATGCCTATAAAAAACATAGCAGTAATAATCCTATATATGCACAGAGCGGGTCCCGCCGGGTGTACCGCGGCGGCAGCTGGGGCAGCTACCTCCCTGCCGACGTTCGCTGCGCCAATCGCGACGGGAACACCCCGGACTATCGGAACGACTACTTGGGCTTTCGTTTGCTCAGGACCAATTAGCCTTATAGCATTTTTACCTTTTTACTTTTTGCAGGAAATTCTGACGAAACCATGGTTTCTAAATCCATAAAAAAACGGTTGAAAGTTTCAGGTACACAAAAACCATGAAAGATATGTAAACGCTTGGAAAGCGTGATACTATTTTAGGATGATGCGAAAAAATGGAATCAACGAGGGCGGTTGCGTTTCATGGTGGTGAGGAGCCGCGTAGCAAGGCTCCACCACCATGAAACAGCAACCGCCTCCGGCAAGGTAAATTAAATAGGGGACAGACCACGTTTTTTGAATCATGTCCAAGGTACAGAGTTTTATATGAAACTCCGTCCAATGCGTTGGAATCATAAGAGTTTCATTATTCGTTGTGGCTGGTGGTTACAGCCATGTATGTTTTATATGAAAGTCCCGGCAAACCAGCACGTAGGGGCAGAATCTATTTCTGCCCCTACATTGTGGACAACCCCAGAGGGATTTTCAATGTTCGTTGTATCCGTCAGGACATGGCGTTATATAATTCAAAGAGGCAGAAACCCACAAGCATGTTTTTAAGCATCAATAAAATAAAGGGGTAGAGAAAAAATGTGGTCTGTCCCCTATTTTGAAAGGAGCCCAGAAAAAATGCCGGTAAAAATCTTTACCATTCCCTTTGACCACGGTACGGAAACATTCCATGATGATGAAGTCAATGATTTCATGTTAAAAAACAGCATCCAGACGGTAAAGGCAGAATGTTTCCAGGCCAATGGCAAGGTCTACTGGTCCATGCTGATTCATTACGAAGCACCCCTTTTAGTCCATGAGCAGGAAGAGGCTGAAACCCTCACGAAAGACCAGGGGCAGTTCCTGAAACAGCTATTTGCATTTAGAAAGGAAAGGGCAGAAAAGGACGGTATTCCGGTGTTCATCGTGGCCACCAATAAACAACTTAAGGATGTGGTGTTAATGAGGCCCAGAAGCCTTGAGCAATTAAGGCAAATCAACGGATTCGGCAAAAAAAAATTGCAATTGTATGGTTCCACTATTTTAGAAATGGTGGCAACTTTTTATAAAGATAACCTAAAAAATGAAGATCATGAAGATCACAAAGTGGAAAAACCCAGTGAACAATGATGCTTATCCCATATTTCAACAATGGTACAAAACCCTGGACTGGATTCTCACCACCGTTGAAAAATATCCAAAAAACACAAGATTCATCATGGCTTCAAGGATTTCAAACCTTGCCCTGGATGCCATGGAGACAATTATAGAAGCGGTTTATACGAAAAAAAGAGCTGCCCTCTTGGCACGATTAAACATGATCCTTGAAAAATTGAGGGTCTTTTTCAGGATTTCTCACGGCAGGCGCTATATATCCCATTCCCAGTACGAGTATATATCTGGAGCTATTGATATTACCGGGAGAATGGCCGGTGGATGGTTGAAAAAGGTGGGGCCTCATGGATAGGCGTTTTCCCATTACCGGGCATGATCAAGAACTTACCTTGGAAAGGGTGGCTTCCTTCCACAATCTCTTTGAAGCCCATAAAAAGGCTGCCAGGGGGTGCCCAGATTCCAATGAGATTCTGGAATTCGATTTTCATCTTGAAAAAAAATTGTTAGCGCTTAAAATGCAATTATTAAACGGCAGTTACATCCCGGCTTTTCCCCGCTATTTTACCCTCTTTGATCCCAAAAAACGTAATATTGCCGTGGCACCCTTCAGGGATCGCGTGGTTCACCATGCAGTGGTCAATATTCTGGAACCCGTATTTGAAAAAAGGTTTATCTTTGATTCCTATGCTTCAATAAAGGATAAGGGCACCCATAGGGCAGTGGCGCGTGCCCAAACCTTTATCCGCCGTTGCCCCTGGTATGCCAAAGCTGATGTGAAGCACTATTTTGATACCATTAATCATGATTTGCTCCTGGCCATGATGGCAAAAAAAGTCCAGGATACTGGACTTCTGAGTCTGATAGAAAAAATAGTCAAAAGAGCCGGTAATGAAACCACAGGGCTTCCCATCGGCAACCTCACAAGCCAATTTTTTGCAAATCTTTACCTGGATTCCCTGGATCATTATATTAAGGACGGGCTTGGTGTGCGCTGTTATCTGCGCTATATGGATGATTTTGTTATCTTTGGATGGTCCCAAGGTCAAGTGACAGAGCAAATGAAAAAAGCCGAGATATATTGCAATGATAAGCTTGGCCTGGTTCTGAAGAAAAAGGCACTTCATATTGGAAAATCTGCCCAGGGTTTGACCTTTCTTGGTATGGGTATATATCCCGGAACCATCCGGGTGCGATCCGTCAACAGGCGAAGGAGTATCCATCGTATCTATAAAAAGCACAGGGCATGGAGGATCGGGAAAATCAACGAAGAAAAATTGGCAGAATCCATGGAAAGTGTCATGGCTCATCTGAACCATTTTTCACAAACAAGGGTCAGGCCATTGGAATATTTTCCAAATAATGATAAGCGTAACAAAGGGATGTCGACGTCGTAAAAGCGGGTCCAACCGGGTGAACCGCGGCGGCAGCTGGAACAACAACCCAGCCAACGTTCGCTGCGCCAATCGCAACAGGAACACCCCGGACAATCGGAACAACAACTTGGGCTTTCGTTTGCTCAGCACAGGGGAATGCAGCAGAATTTCCGTTTCACCACGGTGGCGGAGACAGTCTCCTTTCCTGTCCAGGCACGGCATCCGGATGGTCAAATTTTGATGATAAGAAATGACTGTCAAACAAGGCAGACAGAAGGGGGGCCTTGTGCCCCTTCTGTCATAAAAAACAAATGATAAAAGAAGAATATGGGTCACGGCAGATATTTATATGACCAACCCGAATATTTACAAAAAATGGGGGGAAATTGCATGGAGCACAATAAATTGCGGAGCATCTCAAGCATCTCATCGGTACTTATTTTCCTTTGCCTTGCTGTTTCCATCTTGATCTCAGATGTGGCAGATGCTTCTCGGACTATCGTGCGGACCCGACAGGGTGAGAAGATCGGTTCTTACAAGAATAGCTTTGCACTGCTTGTGGGGGTTAGTGACTACACTAAAGGCTGGCCAGATCTTGAACAGATACCCATGGAGTTGAATAGGGTGGAAAATATTCTTAAAGAGCAGGGATTTACGGTGGAAAGAATTTCTGATCCCGATGCTGAAGAGATGGAAGTTGCATTTAATGATTTCATTGATGCCCATGGCTATGAACCAGAAAATCGGCTTCTTTTTTATTATTCCGGCCACGGCTATACCATGGACAATGGTAGCAGGGGTTTTCTTGTGCCAACGGATGCACCGGACCCCAGAAAAAGTCCCAGGGATTTTAAGCGTAAGGCCTTGGATATGAATCAAATTCTCTCCTGGAGTCGCCAGATAGATGCCCACCACGCCCTGTTTCTGTTTGATAGCTGTTTTTCCGGAGTTATTTTCAAGCAGAAGGATTTGCCTGCAACGCCTCCCCATATAACAAAATTAACCGCCAGACCCGTTCGTCAGTTCATAACGGCCGGTAGTGCCGGGGAATCCGTACCGGCCAAGAGCACCTTTACACCCGCTTTTGTGGATGCAATTAAACACAGCCTTGGAGATTTAAATAAGGACGGGTATGTAAGCGGTACAGAGTTGGGGCTTCATCTTCAAACCATAGTTTCCCGGTGTACCTCCCAGTCTCCCCAGTATGGAAAAATTAAAGATTATAATCTTTCCCGGGGTGATTTTATTTTCAAGGTGGCTGGTGGAGAACCGCCCCCTTTCCCGCAGCCCAGCATCGGCAGTATCAGGATTAACACCCGGCCATCCAGAGCAAATATTTACATTGATAACCAATTTAAGGGACAGGCTCCCCTTGATATTACGGGTGTTTCATCTGGTGAACACCAGGTGCTTGCCACATTGGACGGATATACATCCAAGGAAAAAAAAGTGGCGGTGCACAAGGGGCGAATGGCCACGATCACTGTGGAACTTGAGCCTGCCAAAACAAGGGGCCGGTTGTTTGTCCGGCCCAGTCCTGGCAATGCAAGGGTTCGTATCATGAATATTCCTGATAAATATTATGACGGTATAGATCTTGACCCCGGACGGTATCAGATTAAGGTCTCCTCTCCCGGCTATATTACAAAAAGCCCGTGGGTTGAAATCGGTACTTCCGGTACTGCCTCCGGTGGCATTGATCTTTATGTGGAATTGGAAGAAGAAGCCGCACCTCCTGGCCCAGGACCGGATCCAACTTTGGGTCAGGTGTGGAAAGAACCTGTTACCGGAATGGAGTTTATCTGGGTTCCCGGTGGTGAATTTATGATGGGCAGCAATGCGGGTGATTCAGATGAAAAACCGGTGCACAAGATTCACTTGGATGGGTTCTGGATGGGGAAGTACGAGGTGACCCAGGGACAGTGGCAACAAATTATGGGCAATAATCCTTCAAGTTTTAAGAAAGGAAATGATTTTCCGGTGGAGCAAGTTTCCTGGAACGATGCTAATTCCTTTATTAAAAAACTTAATAATCGGGCAGAGCAGATTTTTTCCCTGCCATTGGAGGCCCAGTGGGAGTATGCTGCCAGAAGCGGAGGCAAAAATCAAAAATATTCTGGAGGAGATGATGTGAATCATTTTGCCTGGTATGATAAGAACAGCAGTAATTCCACCCATAAGGTTGGGACCAAGATGTCCAATGATCTTGGCATCCATGACATGAGTGGAAATGTTTGGGAGTGGTGTCAGGACATATATGCAAAGGATGCTTATAAAAAACATAGCAGTAATAATCCTCTATATGCACAGAGCGGATCCAACCGGGTGAACCGCGGCGGTGGCTGGTTCTCCAGACCAACCAACGTTCGCTGCGCCAATCGCGGCGGGGACACCCCGGGCAGTCGGGGCAGCGACTTGGGCTTTCGTTTGCTCAGGATCAATTAACCTTATAGCATTTTTACCTTTTGCAGGAAACTCTGACGAAACCATGGTTTCTAAATCCAGAAAAAAACGGTTGAAAGAAAATAGGGGACAGGCCACGTTTAATTTTG
>CAYSSE010000043.1:0-21590 GCA_964433355.1 uncultured Desulfocicer sp. | reverse complement strand
CCAAAAAAAGTTTCACCCAGGGTGTGGATCGGTTAAAGACGCATTATCATGCCGAAAAAGTCTGGGGAGTCACATTTAGAATGATGCCTTGTATACGAAACTGTTCATTATGTCAACACTAAAAAAAAGAGATTTTCCAATGGTTTAAGACCCAGGAAAATCTCTTTTAGAATCTGTCGCTGTGGTGGCCACAGATGTTGATTTTTACAGCCCAGCTTTTCAGGTAAATTTGAGCCTGCCTGATGCATCAATTCCATACAAATTGTGGCTGTGAGAATCGGGAACGACTCAAATATAGCCGAAACGCTGGAGCTTAATTGAATGATTAGGGGACAGATTTTTAAATCAGTCCCCGCCTTCGTGAAGGATGCCCGAATTTATTTTAAAAAACATTGACAGATTCTGTTAAATCACTATTTTTTACGGTGTTTTAACTGGTACCGCCAGCCGTCCGTTTTCAAGGGCGGCTATATATATTTTGGACTTGGCCATCACACCAATGGATCCAAATGGACGACATTAAATCCAAGTCTTATATTTAAACAAACTGGCAGAAGTTAACTGCCGGAATATAGGCGTATTTCCCAAATCTGAGCATTTGGATTTCACGGCCTGAAGGCGATTTTTTATGATAAATATAATTGTGGAACCCATTGGCGTAACGGTGGAAATGAACGAGGGTGAAACCCTGCATGATGGTCTGGAAAAAGCAGGTATCTGCATTGAAACCCCCTGCGGTGGCCAGGGGGTATGTGGCGCATGCAGGGTGTGGGTGGATATGCCAGCCCATGTTCCCTCCACCCCCCATGAGGATATTTCCCAGGAGGATGACAAAAAAGGCTTAAGGCTGGCCTGCCAGGCCATCCCAGAAAAAGATATCACCATCCACTTGGAAGATAATTTTGTCTACGATAAGGCAACCCGAAACCAGGGCCGCATTCTTCTTCAGAATAATACAATTGGAAAAAACGGTTCAGCAGCGGCCATAAAAATCATTAGAAATAAAGATAAGATATCCCTTGTCCATGACCGGGGCACCGATGAAATAATACTGGATACGTGGCAGCCTGAGTACACCCCCAAGGGACTTGCCATTGACATTGGTACCACCACAATGGTGATTTCCCTGGTCTCTTTGAACACCGGCGAAATTCTGGCATCGGGCTCCAGTCTCAATCCCCAGGTGGTTCATGGTCATGATGTCCTCACCCGCATTCAGTATGCAGAAACTCCGGAAGGTCTTGATGAAATGGCATCCCTGGTGCGAAACAAATTAAACAATCTGCTGGCCCATGCCTGCGAAGAAACCCACACCCACCCCGATGAAATCGTGGATGTCACCATTGGCGCCAACACCACCATGCTTCAACTGGCCGCAAAAATAGACCCCACCCCCCTGGGACGGGTTCCCTTTACCTTTGATATCAAGGGGGGCACCACCCACCCGGCAGAGATGTTTGGCCTTAATGTGAACAAAGCAGCCCGGGTATATCTTCCACCGGTGATGCACGCCTTTGTGGGCACAGACATCACCGCAGGGCTTATTCTCTGTCCGGATTTTTTTAATGATGAGAAGTCTATTCTATACATTGACATGGGCACCAACGGAGAGATGTGTCTCAACGTCAAAGGCCGTAGGTTTACCACCTCCACCGCAGCAGGGCCAGCCTTTGAAGGCATGGGGCTTTCCACGGGTATGCGGGCCACGGATGGTGCTGTGGAAAGGGTAAATATCACCAAAGACGGCGTTCTTGAATTCCAGACCATTGGCGGGGGCAAGGTAAAAGGGCTGTGTGGCAGCGGTATTGTGGATTTCATTGCCGCACTTCTGGAAACAGGTCTTCTGGATCCTTCGGGAAGGCTTTCAAACAAAGATGAAAAAAATGCCGCTGTGATGACATTGGTCGACCAGCCAGCCTTTGAATATGGAGACGGTATCCACCTGACCCAGAAAGATATCCGGCAAATCCAGCTGGCCAAAGGTGCCGTTCGCACCGGTATTGATTTGATCCTCCAAAGTTGTGATATCACCTGCGATGATCTGGACAGCATCTATGTGGCTGGGGGGTTTGGCAACTATTTAAAACCGGCCAACATGGAAAGAATCGGGCTCTTACCTGAAAATGCAGCGGATAAAGTGATCTTTTGCGGCAATGCCTCCATTGACGGTAGCACCATTTTGTTGACCCAGGGAGCCCAGCGCCTTTTTCTGGAAAACACTCTGGATAAAATGGAACATCTCCAATTGGCAGAATCTCCAGATTTCATGGACTGCTTTGTCAAAAGTCTGGGGTTTCCTCCGGCGAAAAAAAATATGGAATTGGAAGCCAATGACTCCTGATAAAACCTCAAGCTCTTCCCATGCCATCATTGCCTGCGGGTCTCTTCGCCATGAATTTGAATCCCTGATGGAAGATGATACGGGGCCAGAGATCCACTATCTGGACACGGATCTTCATCGTACCCCTGCCAGGATTCCAGAGGTGCTCCAGGCAAAGATTGATGAAATATCAGGCTCCTATGAGACCATTATATTAGGCTATGGTTTGTGTTCCAATGGGGTGGTGGGTGTAAGTGCCCCGGAATCCACATTGATCATTCCCAGAGTCCATGACTGCCTGGATCTTTTTTTGGGATTTGTGGGCAAAGGAAAATCAAGAATTGGATTGGGAACGGCCCACTACTACCTGACACCAGGAACCATATTAAATCAAAAGGATCCCCTGTCCATAATGGAGCTTGAGTACATTCCCAAAATGGGCCGAAAAACATCTGAATGGGGCATGAAGGAAGAGTTAAAAAATTACACCCATTTTGCATTGATTACCTCCCCCAGAAAGGATATGGATGTCGTTAGAGATCAAGCCCAAAAAAATGCCGCATTCTTTGGCATGGCCCTGACAGAGGTTAAAAGTGATCTGAATTTTTTCAAACAGACGATTTACGGTCCCCATGATCCTGAATATTTCCTTCACATCGCCCCTGGTGAGGCCATCACCCAAGAAATATTTATGTAAAAAAGGACGATCTTTCCATGACACCCGGCATTAATGCAGCAAAAAAAGCTAAAATTTCATATACCATACACAAATACGATCACGACCCGGCAAGTGATTCCTATGGCACCGAAGCCGCTCAAAAAATGGAAATACCCGGGGAACAAGTATTTAAAACTCTGGTGGTGAGCCTGGACAATGGTCAGCTTGCTGTGGGGGTGATTCCGGTGACTTGCATGATGAACATGAAACGCATGGCAAAGGCCAGTGGTGCCAAAAAAGCAGCCATGGCTACCCCATCTGATGTGGTGCGCTCCACGGGGTACGTACTGGGCGGGGTCAGCCCTCTGGGCCAAAAAAAACGCCTTACCACCATCATTGATGCCTCGGCCCAAAATTTTTCCACCATTTATGTCAGTGCGGGCCGCAGGGGGCTGGAAATAGAACTGCTCCCCGGTGATTTAGAAAAGCTAACCAGAGGTATCTTTAAATCCATCACCGATGACCAGGCTAAGCCCCGGATAGTGGGTTAAGTGAGTACCCATACTGGGCTACCCACTTAAGGCGGGATATTTTCAAGACTTTTTATGTGGGTAATTGCTTTTAACCCCTAAAATCAAGGATGGTAAGACGCTTGATTTTAAAGGCTATCCCGCCTTAAGTGGGTAGCCAAATACTGTAATCCTGGTCAAGCTTGCATTTTTTGGGGGGTGATCACAACATGTATCCCGTTGGCGCACCCACTGTGACGGGTGGCCGAGCTTATAATTAAGCCCGAAAAACATTTATCCGGGAATGGGGGAACAATGACACTCAATTATGCAGAAACCATACTGAACTCGCTATCCGCACATATTGCCGTTATTGATCATAACGGAAAAATAATGGAGACCAACCGGGCATGGCAGCAATTTGCCAGTGGCAATCAAATCGGAATGCGGCCGGATATGCTCAATATCAACTATCTTGAAATCTGTGACACTGCCAGTGACGAATCCGGCGACAGCGCCCGTCTGGTGGCCCAGGGTATCCGCCAGGTCATACAAGGAGAAACAGAAGAGTTTACCATGGATTATCCCTGTCATTCTCTGGAGGAGAAACGATGGTTTTACATGCGGGCAATCCGAGTCCCAGAATCTAATCCCCTGAGAATTGTCATCAGCCATGAAAATATTACCCCCCTGAAACTGGCCGAACAAAAAGTCCGCCAACGAGAAGAAGAACTCAAACAAAAGTCACTTCATCTTGAAGAGACCAACACGGCCCTGCGGGTTCTGCTTCGACAAAGGGACGAAGACTTAAAAGAGCTGGAAACAACATTTTTTCAAAATTTAAAACGCTCCATTTTACCCTATATTGATCAGTTAAAGAACACCCCCCAAAAGACCGCCGGAATAGCCTTAATCAATCTTATCCAATCCGGGTTAGAAGAGATTGCATCCCCGTTTTTACGACATATATCCAATGCTGAAACGGTTCTGACATCCCAGGAGATAAAAATAGCGTCTCTGATCAAACAGGATAAATCTTCCAAGGAAATTGCCGATATTTTCAATCTGTCCATGACAACGGTTAATTTTCATCGACGTAACCTGCGAGACAAATTCGGGTTAAAACATACAGGAACCAATTTAAGCACCTTCTTGAAATCATTAACGTAGTGATAGTTTTTACCCGTCACTAAACTGCCATTATTCCCTTCTTGCTCAAATCAGGATTTCAGGTTAATTTGTTTATTAGCTTTTGGAGATTAATCACGTACAGATAGGTCAGCCCAAAAGTTGACTTAGGAGTCAGTCTTAAATAACTTTCCCTTTTCAGAACGTACTATCGTTGAAGGATAGTGCTACCCAATTTTTAAACGGGGATGTTATTGCGGACTCATTCCTTAACTCGATGAAAATCACTCAAAATCATTAAGGAGGGTATTATGCTTTGCAGTCTTTCAAATTTGGAACAAACACATGTTGATGAGATCAAACAGCTGGAATCAGAATTGGGAATTACGCTTCTGGCATTTTCATGTCACAGCACTACTCCGTCTATTCTGGATAAGGCAAAACTCGAAAAAATACAATCCGCAGAAAGCCGGTTGGGATTATCATTGGTGGCAGTTGATTCTTGATGCGACAAACCTGCAAATGCCGTCATCAGCTCCAACCGACAGCCCCCACCCTGCCCCCAAATGGTGCCGTTACCCGGCTAAAATCACCAACGGTTAACGGCATCGGCCTTATGCAGGAAGCGCAGCAATCATTTTTTGTCCTTGAAGCCAAAACAGCCCCCAACAAATGGCAGCGCATCCAGAGCGTTTATCCTCTGGATGATCTGCCCCACGGCTATTTGAATAAAAATGAGGCAATTTCTGCCAAAGCGGGCCTTAAGACTCTTTTGCTCGGGAAATGGAAACATCGCGTAAAAAAATACCCCATCCGGATCCGCGAAACATTGGCAGGTTCTTCATCAAACATTAAAAAAATGGAAATTTCATGATGGTTACTTCAGAAGAGGGAAAAATCATACTGTCACAATTATGTCAGGCTATTATAAATTTAGATGAAAACAAAACCTTGTCACGGTTCAGCCAGGCCATGGAACTTAAATTAGATCCGCGTTCAATTATCCAGGACGGATTTTGCAAAGGAATGAAAATTGTCGGTGAAAAATGTGAAACCGGTGAATATTTTTTTCCCCAGTTAATTGACTTTTCCAGTGCTTTGGATGCAGGCATGAGCGTTTTAAATCCCAAACTGTCACTGCCAGCTTATCCACCGGACAGTAGCATTGTGATGGGGGTGATTGAAGGGGATATCCACGACATCGGCAAAAATATTGTAAAAGCCATCCTGACATCTTACGGCCATCGTATCATCGATCTGGGTAAAGACGTGCCTCCTTCCGTTTTCATTGAAGCTGCCATCAAAGAAAAAGCCCGCATCATTTGTGTGTCAACCTCGGTGAATACAACCATGTCCGGCATGGAAAAAGTATTGGATTCTGTGCGATCCCGTGGCCTCCAAGACAAAATTAAAGTCATGGTTGGGGGCAATACAATATCTGAAAAATATGCCAATGATATCGGTGCGGATGGATTCGCATCCAATGCGGCCCTGGCACTCAATGAAATTAATTCTTTAATTTCAAAATAACCGCCACGGGCGGACCTTATCTCCTTTATGACAATCTTACTTAGATATTATCATATTAGGTGTTTATACCAAATATTCATGCTTTCAATCTGACCTGAGATATTGGTATTGTTAATCATTGTACCGGAATAGGTATATCCTGCCTGGGCAAAGGTGATATTCATGCCAAAAGATAAGGCTCTTGCAATGGTGTAAGCTGTTTTTATGCCTCTTTTTTTTATCTCTCTTTCCATTTTTTCAAGAAGAAAAAGGGCAAAGCCCCGGCCTCTATGCCCGGCCAATGTTCCAAAATCGGTCATTTCTGCATTTTTTTCCTTTTTATCCATTTCAGCAGAACAAAGGGAAATTAATCTATCCTCCTTCCAGATACTGAAGTAAAGGCTGTCTTCTTCCATGGTTTGAGCCAGATATTCTGGATCATCAACGGGAAAAGGATAGGTGGGGAAAATTTTTTCATACAAGTTTGCCATGTGAAAAACATTTTTTTTTTCTGCCATCTTGAACGTATACCCAGCATTCAATTGAGGTGTTTTCTGAAGTTGTCCTTTTTTGCGGGAAAGTGCCAACACGGCATCAATGGAATCTTTTTCAAGATTATTGCTTCGCTGTGCGTCCCTGAATTTAGACATAAGCAAAACATCTGTTCCAGAGTTTTCTTTTCCATTGCTTTTTTCATTAGTCTTTCCATTAAAGAATCCAGGGATATAAGCTTCTTCCAAATAACCGTCATCTATAAAGCATTGCCGAAACTTGGATGGAACCTTGGCAATCAATTTAGAGTAGTCATTTTTTTGGGCAAGATCATTTAGGTGAAAAACAATCCCAGGACAATCTTCATGGGCAAGTTTTAACAGATAAATTCTGTCATTTAGTTTCCCATGCTGAATAAGGGAATGCATTATCGTATCAAGTTTATCAATCATAAGTATATTTAACAGGTTAAACCATTAGTGATCTAATTTTAAGATGAGCTGGAAAAACAGAATATCAGGATGACAGGCTATCAGGGCTAAGATATCCCAGGATTCTATTTTCCATTTTTTTAAAGACATAAATCAATCCGTAAACCAGGGCAAGATAGATAAGCGCAACGGTGATAAAAATCTCATAGAATGCAAAGGATCTTGCGGCAATTACCCTTGCCACCCCTGTAATATCCATGAGGGTGATAATCGACACAAGAGAAGAAGCCTGTAAAAGAAAAACCACCTCATTGGTATAGGCTGGCCAGGCGATTCTAAGGGCCGCAGGCATGATGATTCTCCTGTAAAGGAGGAACCCTGACATGCCACATGCCCTTGCGGCCTCTATCTCTCCACTGGAAACACCTTCAATGCCTCCCCGAAAAATCTCACTGCTGTAAGCTGCGGTATTAAGGGTAAGGGAAAGGATCGCGCAAAAGTAAGCCTCCCTGAAAAAACGCCATAATCCCCAATCTGAAAAGACTTCCTGGAATTGTCCGCTGCCGTAGTAAATCAAAAAAAGCTGTACCAGAAGGGGGGTTCCCCTGAAATAAAAATTAAACCCGTAAACAGGCAGACGGATGAAAGGATTTGATGACACACGCATGATGGAGAGAGGAATGGCAAGAATAAGCCCAAGAATCACACTCAAGGCCGTAATCTCAACGGTAACCATGACGCCGCCTAAAAGGCGGGGCAGACTTTCAACTATGATGCCGATATCCATTATAGGGCCCTCTTTATTCCACGGCTTGCTCTTTTTTCCGCCCACTGCTGAAATAAAAGAGAGACGATGGTTATGGCAAGATAAATCAAAGAAGCTGCAAAATAACAGGTAAAGGGTTTTCGGGTGCTTCTGACTGCAATATCTGCATTGCGCATCAGCTCTGGGAGCTGTATTACAGATATTAATGCCGTGGCCTTGATCAAAACCATCCATACGTTGCCAAGACCGGGAATGGCAAAGCGCCACATCTGGGGCAGAAGAATGCGCCTGAAAGTTAAAACGCTTCCCATGCCACAGGATCGGGCCGCCTCAATCTGTCCTTTGGGAACGGCCATAAAGGCCCCGCGAAATACCTCCGTCGCAAAGGCCCCGTAAATAAACCCTATGGTCAAGGTTCCGGCTATAAAGGGGTTGATGCTGATATAAATATCAATACCGAAAAGATTCAGGGTATCTTGCATCAGTGTGGGAGCGCCATAATAAACCAAAAGAATGAGCACAAGCTCTGGTATCCCTCGAATCACTGTGGTGTAGAGCCCGGCTATGCGCTGAAGCGTCTTTATGTCAGACAGCTTGCATAAAGAGGATCCCAATCCCACCAATACGGTAATTATCATGGCGCAGACACCAACGGCCAATGTCAGCTTTCCCCCCTCTATTAAAAGAGAACCATATCCTTGAAGATCAAACAATAATCGTTTCCCTTTTTAGTTTCCGTAAACATCAAAGTCAAAGTATTTATCGTTGATTGTTTTATACACACCACTTGCCCTTATCTTTGTGATGGCATCATTAAAAAGCGCCACAAGCTCTTTATCCCCTTTTCTTATGGCAATGCCGATGCCCTTTCCATACCATTGCTCATCTGTAAAACCCGGGCCGGTAAATTCACACTCTTTTCCCTGATCCGTATTGACAAACCCTTCAAGAAGCACAACAGAATCTGCGATAACAAGATCCACCCTGCCGGAAACAAGATCCATGTTTGCCTCATCCTGGGTGGCATAGGATTTTATGGTTACAGATTTACCAAACTTATCCCGTACAAAATTTTCATGGGTGGTGGCCCGCTGTACGCCAACAACCTTTCCCTTGAGTCCTTCAGGGGTAATTTCAATGCCAGCCCCTTTTTTTGCCACAAACTTTGCAGGGGTCATATAATATTTATTGGTAAAGGCAACTTTTTTCTCACGCTCCTGTGTGATGGCCATGGAAGCAATTATGGCATCATATTTTTTTGCAAGAAGCCCTGGGATCATGCCATCCCAGTCTTGCACAACAAATTTGCATTCGACACCGGCGGCTTCACAAAGCGCCTTTGCAATATCAACATCAAAGCCCTGAAGGTCACCGTTTTTATCAATGAGATTGAATGGAGGGTACGCCCCTTCTGTGCCAATACGCACTTGTTTAATGTCGCCGCCAAAGGCTGTGACTGTAGCCATCAAAAAACAGACAATAATAGAAACCAGAATTCCTTTTTTCATTTTGACATTCCTTCTTTTCCCTTAGAGAATTGATGTTATTGTGCTATGGGGGTTGTCGTAAAATACAATCAGGCAGCAATTCTAATTATGGATTTCCAAACGGCACCAATGATGTGTAACGTGCTGAATTTACGTTGAGTGAAACCGTAAATTTGCAGTTTGGAAAGCCATCAAGTGTCATAATTAGAATTGCTGACAATCAGGTGTTTAATTTGCGATTATGCAAGATCTCAATAACCCAGGATGATAGAGCCTGTTCACCCCTTAAACACCGGGTGCTCTTAAAAAGAATGGCCTGAAAACCCGGACTTATTGAGAAATTACGCGATTATATTTTCTAAAAGACTATTCAAAAGTTCATCAGCACGCGAAGCGTGTCTGTTGCAACTTTTGGTTGGAAGGTGAGCGCAGCGAATCCTTCCAACAATCTTTTATCATCAAATAAAATTTGCTATAAACTGTTTTAAACGCTGGGAATCTGGATTTTTAAAGATATCTTCAGGAGAGCCCTTTGACTCAATAACGCCTTGGTCAAGAAAGACAACATCCGAAGAGACCTCCTGGGCAAATCCCATTTCGTGGGTGGCAACAATCATTGTACGCCCTTCCTTTGCCAGATCCTGCATCACCTTTAATACCTCCCCAACAAGTTCAGGATCAAGGGCGGATGTGGGTTCATCAAAGAGCATCACTTCAGGGTCCATGGCAAGCGCCCTGGCTATGGCTGCTCGCTGCTTTTGTCCGCCTGAAAGCTGGGAGGGAAAATAGTTGCATCGATCGGCAATACCAACTTTTTCAAGGAGTGACATGGCATAAGTTTTTGACTCTTTTTTTGACCGCTTAAGCACATGAACCGGCGCCTCCATAATATTTTCAAGAACCGTCATATGTGCCCACAGATTGAAATGCTGGAACACCATGCCAAGTTTTGTCCTGATTCTGTCAACCTGCTTTCTGTCCCCAGGAACAACCTTGCCTTGGCGGTTCTTTTTCAAACGAATAAGTTCTTCTCCCACGTATATTTTTCCAGAGGTCGGTTTCTCAAGAAGATTAATACATCTTAAAAAGGTGCTTTTTCCGGAACCGCTGGAGCCGATAAGTGAAATCACATCCCCTTCTCTGGCAGTTAGAGATATTCCCTTTAGTACCTTGAGGTCTCCAAAATTTTTATAAAGATCCTCAATCTTGACGGCATCTTTTTTGTGGCTTTTCAATGATGTTCCTTAAGTTTTTTATGACGAGTTAAGGTTCCTAAATGAATTCAACCATATGCGTTATGACTCTGCCGTGTCAAGAAAAATATAAGTTGATCGGACTGTCAAACGAAAGGAAGTCGGTTCATGGACTACAGGAAAAATCTTAAATAACTTGTTCATTTCAGAATACGCTACCGTTGAAGAAAAATGTATCCCCAATTTTTAAATAGGGATGTTATCAACACCTTCGCCAAATTTTAAATTGGTTTGAATTTTTATAATCCGCCTACCACATATTGTTTAAATACAGTTTTTATGCGCTATATATTGATTGGAATTTAGGCCAAAATAAAATTGGCGAAGGTATTGTTATTTAGGACTCATTCCAATGTTTTCCCTGCCACCCCAGTCCCACCCGGATCGCAGCAAGTTTTAAAGGCAGTGTAGATCCGTCCGGTTCAGAACCGTCGCAGGCAAGGGTTACCTTCCCTTTTTCCAGCCCCAATACGAATTTTCTACCGACATCGGTGAATTCTGATACTTATTTCTGTGTTAATTGCAGGCGTTTACGTTCTTTGCAGAGATATTCCCCCAGCTCTTTGGGATTATTGATTTTTGTTGATAATTTCAAATCCCCTCCGTTTTAAAGTTGCCGATCGGATACTTCTATCATTTTTTATAGCTGAAGACAACCATAAGTTTCCGATCAGGGACTTGAATGAAGTGAACATCCTACTGATGCAATGACATATATTCAGTAACCGCTTGAGACAAAAGACCTGACCTACTTGAACCAGAACGTTTAGCATACAGATCCACTGTTTTGATGAGCCTTTCTGGCATAGTAATATTAATTCGTTTGGATTTTAATGACAATTTACTGATATCTACTTGAACTATGGCCCAAATACCATCTTTGAAATGAGAATAGTCCTTATATACTTCGATATTTGAAGGCATAGGAATAATAGGCTCTGAATCAATTAATAACCCCTCAATATGACATTCAACCGCCTCTTGTGCCATACTTATTGCTTCGTCAATGGTTGATCCTGCAGAAAAACAACCTGGAAGATCAGGGATGGTGACACTAAAATCAGAGTTTAAATCTTTATGGATTACAATAGGATATTTCATTTATTACCTCCAAATCCAACCGGCTTGTCGAAAAATACTACGCAGCGTCCCCATGGCAAGATCCTTTTTGGGATGCGGTACAGTTACCTTGCCCTGTTTGTCAGGATGTTTAAATTGATGGTGATCACCCTTGGGTTACTGACTCTATATGCGTTTTGGCAACTTGAAGCGCAGTATCTTTATTCTTTGTAAACAGTCTCCACTTCATTTTTGATGAATGAATGCCTGCTTTCTTGTCTTGGCCTTTACAATAATACCAATGCCCAAAACGCTCAACCTTAGAGAATGGATGGTTCTTTGTGCATAAAAACCCACACGGTTTAATCTCTTTAAAAAAAAGAATTTCATCAGGGTTTTCATCAAAATCCATATTGGTGGGCAATTCGATTTGAGACACGTCCACGCCATCTTCTTCCTTTTCATCCAGCCAGTCTGAAATTTTCATTTATTTTTCTCCTTCAGAAATCAAAAGACAAAACCCAAAACCCAGTATAACCTGTGAATCCCCATCACATTATAGCTGATTCAAATAACTAACGGAATTCTGGAGATTGCCCCGGTTGAACACCTCAAGGGAAACCACACCTTCAAACTGCTTTAACACCTCCAATGTGGGCAAAAATCGATCCATGGGCGTTTTATCAAGCCCTTGGTGATCCTTTGGATTTTCATGGGAAAAATCCACGCCATGGAGATGAATCAAGGGCACCCGGTGGCCATACCGATCAAACAAGGCTTTGACATCATAGTTGTATTTAATCAAATGACCGGCATCAATACATAAATCCACATCAAGGGTGTCCAGAACTTTAAATAAATATTCCGGGGGATATTCCAGAGTTTCAATGGAAAGATCAGACAGGTGATGTAAAAAAGGGGAAAGGATTTCAAGGCTTTCCACTGCCCAATTTTGCCACTGATTCAGACCGTCTTTTCCATCCCCGACATTGTCCGGGATCCATTCCAAATGCAGGGTATGAGTGGAAGGAGCCAGGGGGGCAAACAGCTCCACCACTTGCTTAATGGTATCCACTCCCAGGATACGCTCCTTTTTAGAGGGCGATGTCAGGGAAACATCCACCGGAAGATGCACATTATAAGTCACCCCAAACTCCCGGGAAAGCCGCGCCAGCTCCTTGATTTCATGGGGCTTAGGCAGCACCGGCACAGGGCCGTTCTTTGTCATAAAAGGCAAACTTTCAAAGACAAGCAGCTCAATCTCATCAAACACCGGCCCCAGTTTTTTCACATTGTCAACAATGGTGCCCGGATCAATAAAGGAAGTCGTCCCCACTTTAAAGGGCCATTTTTTTTCAATTCTCATGGATCTCATCCTCCCCGGCAATGCCATTAAGCGTTTCCATAATCTCTTTAAAACTCTGTAACCCTGCCTCAATATTCTCAATGATCTCACCGGCAAGGATATCAGGATCTGGAAGATTATCTAAATCCGCCAGGCTCTTGTCTTTGAGCCAGAAAATATCCAAATTGGTTTTGTCCCTGGCGATGATCTCCTCATAGGCAAATTTTCGCCATCTACCCTGGGGAGTCTCTTTTGACCATGTCTCTTTCCGGTCATTGCGGTTTGCGGGTTGGTAGCAGTCAATAAAGTCTTTCAGGTCTTCCAACTGCATGGTTTTCTTTTTCAGGGTATGATGCACATTGGTTCGGTAATCATACACCCAGATTTCTTTTGTCCAGGGATCTTTTGATGCGGGTTTATTGTCGAAAAACAGCACATTGGCCTTAACTCCCTGGGCATAGAAAATACCAGTGGGCAATCTGAGTATGGTATGCAGCTCAGTGGTTTGCATGAGTTCCTTACGCACCGTTTCACCTGCGCCCCCCTCAAACAACACATTATCTGGCAGCACCACGGCGGCTTCCCCGTTTACTTTGAGCAAACTGCGGATATGCTGCAAAAAATTGAGTTGCTTGTTACTTGTGGTGGCCCAGAAATCCTGGCGGTTGTAGTTCAGATCCTCTTTTTTCTGCTCACCGGCTTCACTGGTGATGGTCATGCTGCTTTTTTTACCAAAGGGCGGATTGGCCAGCACATAATCCACCCGGACTCCCTCATCGCTTATCAACGCATCGTTGGCAGAAATTAAGGACTCTCCATCTATTTCTCCGATATTATGAAGGAACATGTTCATCAAACACAGTCTCCGGGTGGCTGCCACAATTTCATTGCCCGAAAAGGTGTTTTTCTTCAAAAAGGCTTTCTGTTCCCGATTGAGTTCGGGATAGCTGCTAATATGGTCATAGGCCGCCAAAAAAAATCCGCCCGTTCCGCAAGAAGGGTCATGGATTTTTTTTTCCGGCACTGGAGCGATACATTGAACCATGGCTTTGATTAATGCCCGGGGGGTAAAATATTGACCGGCACCGCTCTTGGTATCTGCGGCATTTTTTTCCAGCAGCCCTTCGTAGATATCGCCTTTGATATCGGCCCCCACCATGGTCCACTGCTCTGTGCCAATCATGTCAATAATTTTTAACAGCCGGGCCGGGTCCTGGATTTTATTTTGGGACTTGGTGAAGATATCCCCCAAAATTCCTTTTTCCGAGGCCAGTGAGCGCAGCATTTGGATGTAAAAGGATTCCAACTCCGCCCCCCGCTTCTGGCTGAGGGTTGGCCAGTTGCAGATCTCTCCGTCTGTTATTTCATGGCCTGTTTCATCTTTAACTTTCGGAAAATCAATGATTTTGTTATAGGGCGGCCCGGACATTTCATCTGCCATTTTCAAAAACAGCAGGTAGGTGATCTGCTCTAAATAATCACCATAACCGACCCCGTCATCACGCAGTACATTGGCGAAATTCCAGACTTTTGATATTAAACTTGATTCGTTCATGAGTTTCTCTTTTTTGACGATTTTGTAGTCTGTTTTTTATGGATGCAGGCCAAAAGTTTTTCCGCAGGCTCCCAATCCGGTTCCCGGCGGCAGGCTTGCAGTTCGGCTTCGCTTAGCAGCTTGCCTTCAAAGGCTTTTTTTAGGATGCTTTGACGTAGGGCTTCTGATTTTTCGAGGCTTTGGTCTATGCCTTCTTTCAGTTTATCGGATACGGATAGGCGGGTTTCGATTTCTTGGACGATTTGGGTTTGCTCTTCAAATGAGCAAAACGGAAACCATAAAGTCTTAAATCTTGCAACGCTTATTTTTTTTTGAGCAACGCCTTGGGTAATTAAGCCCAACTGTCTCTTGATAAAAATTGATTCAATACAATATTTAAAAAAACGTCGTTCTCCATATTTTTCAAAAACTCGAAATTTCAGACAATCTGACGTGATAACTGCAACCGGGGCATCTACAGGATAAATTGCACAATCTCCAGGAGGGTTCCCCATTTTAGTAATTAAAATATCTAATGGTTGTATTGAATGTGCTATTAACTCACAATACTTATTCTCATTAATAAATTTCTGATCTAAAAAAAAATTATTCTGGGTGATATTTTTAACAAAAACTATTGGGACTCCAGAATCTTTATAGTCCATGACTTTTAAATTACTTCCAAAAGGCCCTATACCAATTGAATATTTGTCAAAAGAGGCGATTTCTTCAGGAGAAATGAATTTCCAAGTATCAGGTATATCGTATAATTCAATTACCTTTTCAACGGATGCACGAGATACCTGTTTTCCTCTTTTGGGTTTCTTCAGCCGTTTGCCTTCCTCTCCATTTTTTTCCCATTCCACTACTGCCAGTTCCCATTCTTGAAGTTCTTTTTGGTAATATTCCAGCCTTTCCTCTTTGATCTGTTCAAGCAATTCATCCGCAGTAGACAAGCCCGTTTGCTTTGCACGCCATTCCTTCGTCAAATCACCCTCAAACGCCTTTTTCAACACAGCCTGGCGGTAAATTTCCAGTTTGGCTTTGGCTGCTTTTAAATTAGCGATACCGTTGTCCAGATCGCTGAAGAGTTGATCTATTGTGGCGACTATGGCTCGTTGTTCAGGGATGGGGGGAAGTTTTACTGGAATCTTTTTTAAAGAGGTTTGGGTTAATTTTAAGCGAGTTGTACCAGACACAAAACCATGAAAATTGAACTGATTCAAGTAGTGTAAAAGAAATTTGTTATTAAAATGAGAAAGCAAAATATGTGCATGATTATTTACCCATGTTTTGCCTTGAATTATATAAGCAATGTCTTTGCTGTAATCTAAAAACGGCGCACCATCTTCACCAATTAAAATATATTCGCCATCTGTAAGATAGTCATCAATAAGTCCCACTTGCCCTGTGGCACCATAGTATGGATAAAGCTCTCTCTGTGTTTTACATTCAATGCGTTTAGCTCTTTCTTTTGAATTTATTGGCTTTCGAAGGTTATCATATATACCACAAGCTTTATCCAATTCCATCTCAATCCAGTCATCTCTCATCAAGCCGCCAGTACCTCATTTAATTCATCCATAATATCCTTCATTTCATCACCAAATATTTGCCACATTTTACCCCTGCCACCCTGGGCATCAAAGGGCGTATAATCCAGATCATCCATTTCCACATGAAAGCTTGCGGCAATATGATCTTTAATCATTCTCAGCCAGTTCATCTGCTCTTCGGTGAACTTCACCGGCCCGGCCTGCCTGCCAAACACCCAATTCTGAAAATTCTTATCAACGGTTTTATTATAGGCCGTCAATTGTCCATCAATACCGGCTACCCTGCGAATCAATGAGACCAAAGCCACCAGTTCATTTTTGGGATTGTTGCCTTTGACCTCTTCCAATTGTGCATAGGCATCCCACACATAATGCGGGGCCAACAGGGGTTTTTCAAGTTTCAGCTTTTCGAACAGCTCTTTTATCATCTTAAAAGTAAGTTCCCTTCTGCGGTAGGGCTGGGCGTAAAAGAGACTCAAAGCGCTGATTTCATCTTTATGGTTTTTGACGTATTCAGAAAAATCCCTGACAACTTCCTGGGCCTTGTCTTTGGAATAGCTGTCCCACTCTGCCTTCACTAATTTATCCTGATTTACCGAATCAATGATTTGATCATGCACTTTGCGGACATTTTCTATGTACTCATTCAATGGGCCAGTAAAGGGCTTACCTGCCTGGGTTCGAAGGCTTTCCAGCTCTTTTTGAACGGCCTTTTCAATGTCAGCCGGAGCCCCTCCCCTGTTTTCATTTTGAATTTTTTGTTCTATATCTTCAATGGTGTCCGGATCGTAGGCATTGAACAGATTCTTCACAACGGCCTTCAGGGTTTTACCATGGGTGAGTTGTTCAAACCTGCCTTTTTCTTCTTCAGAGACTTGCTTTTCCAAACGGATCAACCGATTGGCCAGAGATGTGAACAAATCTTCATCCTGAACCCCCATGGCCACCGCACCCAGCAAATCTTTAAGCGACACGCTGGGTTTACGTTCAAGGGGGCGGCTATCGGTTTTCCTGGATTTGGTTGCCCCCACGGCATCCACAATGACAAAATGGGTTTTGGTATGTTTGGCGGTGCAGCTCACCCGCCTTAAATCATCAAACTGAATGGTGCGGGTGCCCCGGCCCTTCATCTGCTCAAAGTAGTTGCTGCTTTTGACATCCCTCATGAAAAGCAGCACTTCCAGGGGTTTCACATCCGTTCCGGTGGCGATCATGTCCACTGTTACAGCGATGCGCGGTGCCCAGGAATTGCGAAAGCGGTTCAACACCGACTTGGGATCTTCTTCAATCTTATAGGTGATTTTTTTACAAAACTCGTTTCCCTGGCCAAACTCCTCCCGGATAATCTGGATAATATCATCGGCATGGCTGTCGGTTTTGGCAAACACCAATGTTTTGGGCACCTCAAATTCACCCTTTTCATCAAACCGATCCGGAAACATAGCGGGCAAATTGTCTTTATACGCCTTTATGATGTGGCGTATCTGGCTGGGGTTTACCACATCCTTGTCCAGCTTATTGGGGGCGTATTGGTAATCATCCTCCAATTGCTCCCAGCGTTTTTTCCGGGTGAGCTTTTCCCGTTTGTCCACATATGCCTTGGCCTTGATGGTGGCACCGGCTTTTGTGATCTCAGTTTCAATGGTGAAAACATCATAGGGTACGTTCACCCCATCAATCACCGATGCTTCGTAGGTGTATTCACTCACCACGTTTTCATTGAAGAATCCAAAGGTGCGCTTGTCAGGGGTGGCAGTCAACCCGATTAAAAACGCATCATAATAATCCAGCACCTGTTTCCATAAATTGTAAATGGATCGATGGCACTCATCAATGACGATGAAATCAAATTGTTCAATGGGATTTTTTGCTGAGTATTCCACAGGCAAGGGATCTTTTTTCTTCCACATCCATTCAGATTCGTTGGGATTTTCATCCTCTGCCGAGGAATCCAGCTCGTCTCCCTTAAGAATAGCGTAAAGCCTTTGAATGGTGGAGATGCACACCTGGTTGTCCGAGGCGATATAGCTTGAAGTCAATCTTTGTACATTGTAAAGCTCGGTGAATTTTCGGTTATCATCCGTGGGTTGGTATTTGATAAATTCCTGTTCTGCCTGCTCTCCAAGATTTTTGGTATCCACCACAAACAGAACGCGTTTTGCATGGGCATGTTTTAACAAGCGATAGACAAAGGTACAGGCGGTGAATGTCTTTCCGGCACCGGTGGCCATTTGAATCAATGCCCGGGGACGGTTATCTTTAAATGAAATTTCAAGATTTTTAATGGCATTAAACTGGGCATCCCGTAATCTCTCTTTATTGAGTTCCGGGATTTTCCCAAGCTTTGATCTCAGGGTTTCAGGCTGCTCCACCCATTTGGCCAGGGTGTCTGGTTGATGAAACTGGAACACAGATCTTGATCTTGGTTTTGGGTCTCTATAATCGGTGAAACGGGTTAAAATGCCGGTACTTTCATAAACAAAGGGAAGCTTTGCATCATTGAGATTATATTTCAAGGTGGCCTTTGCATAAAAGGCCGACTGGTCTTCGTGAACGGTTATTTTTTCGCCTTCTTCCACCCGTTTGGCTTCAATGATTCCCACAGGTTTTTTGTCCACAAACAACACATAATCAGCAGGCCCGATGTCTGTCTGATATTCTCTAATGGCCACTCCTCTTGCCGCTGACAAGTCCACTTTCTTTTTTGGCTGCACCACCCATCCGGCAGAAGTGAGCATTTTATCAATGTTGTCTCGTGCCTTTTCCTCTGGTGTTTGATTTGTCATTGATTGAAGCCTCATTAATTTGAGATTAATCAGAAAGTCTTATCACCATGCAGGGAGCGCCTAAACGTCCCTGCCTTTCATATGAAAATACCGACAGCAGAGCCCCCAACGGCTGGCCTGACCGGAACATTGGGAACCAAAGGGGGAGGATTTTTGCCCTTTTAGGCGTTAAGAAGCACAGATTTTGTTTGAGGACACACTTGCCCGCAGTTTCTGTGGTTTAGCCTAAAAGGGCAAAAATACCCCCCGACGTTCCCGTTCCGGTCAGGGCAGCCGTTGGGGGCGGCATAATACCATTTTTATTTTTGCTTCTGTCAACAGGCTGTTACGGAATACATGATTTCACAAACAATATCACAACATATAGTATTTATTTAGCATCGCAATAATTACATATAATTATTGCGTGAAGATATTTTTAGTTCCGTAACAACCTGTCGATACCACATGACAGTTATGCAGATCCTTACTACTGGGCTTTCTGCAAACTCTCCATCAAAAGTGCCCCGGTGGGACAGCCCGTGGCACAAAGTCCACACCCCCGGCACAGATCAGTATCCAGGGATAAACAGGCCGCTTCTGTCTTCGTTTTTTTCTGAAAAGCAATGGCACCAAAGGGGCATCGCCTACTGCATATCCCGCACAGGTTACACAAATCCGCCTGATACAACGCCACATAACGGCTAAAAGGCCATATTTTTTCCGCATTCTTTTTTCGGGAAAGCTGATGGGGAAAGCAGCAGTCTGAACAGCAATTACAGATGGCACCGCTTAATTTACCGTTGTCCTCCCTGGCAAATTCCCCACACTGCATCAAGCCTTTTTTGTTGGCATCCAGCACAATTTCCCGGGCCTTTTCCCGGCTGATTTCAAATCCGATATTCCGGTTATTATTAAAGCGCAGGCAGGTGTAAACCGGCTTATTACAGCCTTTGATCATGGAACGACAATTACAGGGCCACAGATAAATTTTATCCACATGGGTTAAGGTTTCCAGAGCCTCATCTAAAAGCAGATACCGGGGGCTGCCGCTCACATCGTCCGGTTTTTGGGTCTTGCGAACCTTTTCCAGTTCCGTTTCATGGTTCCGGCAATAATTCTCGAATTCCCATTGATTTAACTGTTGCCCAATGTCATGGGGAATGTCTTTAAACCCCTCAAAGGTGGCCCAGATATCGTATCGGGTGTGGAAATCTGCCACTTTGTAATTACTATTGCCGTCTTTTTCCAGTACGCCCCGCACATAAGAACGCTCAACGGCTTCAGTGTCCATGGAAAAACGATCCTTAAAAAAGGCAACGGCTTTCCATTCCTGTTCCATGGCCAAGGCCATTTCTATTTCCGTGGCTTCATAAAAGCGCTCCAGCCAGGGCACCACAATTGGCGGCCCATCAATGATCACACATAATTTTTCCAGTGCATTTTCCATTAATCACTCAACTTTCAAATTTTATCAAAATATCAGCCAATGGGGATTGGGGGTTGGGATGCATCTTTTTTAGCTTTAATTTGAGCAATGGCATCATCCATGGATATCTCGTCCAGCCAACTATTACGCTCTTTTGTATAGTCACCTTGACCCACCGTAAACTGGTTCAGAAATCGAATGGTGTCAACAACACCCATTTCTTTGAATAAAATGTGAGTGGCTCTCCGGCTAATTTCAAATACTGGCCTTGTTTGCGTATTCATATATATAACTCCATCACCAATTCGGTAGGGGATACCACCTTGGTATTTAATCCATCAATAAAATCCCGCCATAAACCGACCCAACCAAAGCACCAGCAGGGCCAAAAATGAGGCCATAAGCATAAGATCGCAGGCCATGGCGATCTTATCAAGCCCGGGCCGGGCAAACCCAGTGCCGATGAATGGTTTTTCCACCAACTGTCCATGGTAATAATTGGGGCCACCCAGTTTGATGGCCAAGGCACCTGCAAAGGAGGCTTCGGGGTACCCGGCATTGGGGCTTTTGTGGTTTCGGCCTTCTTTTAAGGCGGTTAAAAACGTCCGTTTACCTCGGTGCCATGACAGCAGGCCCGCTGAAAGGGAAATAAAAATCACAGACAACCGGGCTGGAATATAGTTAGCCACATCATCAATGCGGGCCGCTGCCCTGCCAAACAAGAGATACCGTTCATTTTTATACCCCACCATGGAATCCAGGGTATTCACCATTTTATAGGCCAAGGCCAAGGGCACCCCACCCAGGAAATAGAAAAACAGGGGAGATAAAAAACCGTCCACATAGTTTTCCGCCACGGTCTCCACAGCCGCGCTGACCACACCGGTTTCATCCAGGGTATCCACCTCCCGGCCCACAATCATGGCAACCTGTTTGCGCCCCGCAACAATCCCCCCGCTTTCAAGGGCTTTTCTCACCAGGGTGGCTTCTTTTTCCAGGGTTCTTGCAGAAAAGCAATAATAAAGCAGGATTATTTCCATCAATGTACCGAAGTTCGGGTTAAGTGTTGAACAAACCCGTACCAGAAAAAAAGCAATAATCCAGGTGGCACCAATAAGAAACAGGGCAAAGAGTAAGCCAGCCCTGAATTCATTTTTGATCCAGCGTCGAAATGTTTTTTCACACCCGGAGATGGCATGGCCCATCCACACAATGGGATGGGGGAACCACCGGGGATCTCCCAGGAGCAGATCCAATCCAAATGCCAGGGGTAAAATGAGCAAACTCATGTCAAAATTCATATGTTTTTGTGGCAAGGAAACCCCTATCCCTTTAGGGTAGGGGAGGAA
>CAYSSE010000042.1:0-22246 GCA_964433355.1 uncultured Desulfocicer sp. | reverse complement strand
AAATCACAACTTATTATAAAAAATCAAGGGATTGTTTGCATTTGAGTATTATAAGATATTGATTTTATTATATGGATGCATTATATAATATTTTATTAAAAAATAAATAACTGTTTTTTATTACGGATAAGTCTACAAGTGTTGACCTACTTTAAAAGTTTGAAATAAATGATTATTATCTCCAAAAATCATCCAAAACAACTTGGGTAAGGAGATAATAATATGAGCATTGTAGAGGAAAAATTTCAGAATGAACAGCAAAAAACATCTGATGAAAACGCCAAAGTATTGAACAATTTTTTTCGGTGTTTGACCATGCTCGAAAAAACACTTGAGCGTCTGGCAAGGCATCGTTGGTATAGCAAAAATCAATATCCTGAAATTTATTTTGAAATTATCTCGACCATATGTTGGCTTCGCACATGGGCTAAAGATTATAAAATTTTTAGTGGTATCCAGGTTTTTCAGGAGTCTCTGGCAATGTTTATAACAGTAATTGCCGACCAAGTTTCTATTTTGATAGAAACGAGTCATTATTCACCCGGCAAAAAAAAGGAAAAAAAAACGCTTCGAGAAAAACAGCAAGCAAGTATCCAACGTTCCATAAAGGAAATGCTTGATCATTTGGTAGCGTATTCTGTTAATTTGGAAGACCCTGGCACTCAAATAAGTGATGAAATTACTAAGGCGCTCGCTGAATCGCTTGAAAAGAGCCTTTTAAAAGCTCAGAAGCAGCGGCACCATAAAATTGTTTTATCTCAAAGAGGCCAAAAGAGCCTTATCTTTCCCTGGCAAGATCCCCAAACGTATCATGATTTTGTAGAAGATAAAAATAGATTTCGGTGTGAAGTTGTCGAAAATTTAATGAATTATCAACAAGATACAGAACATAAGCCAGGATGCAAATGTCGAGGTATCTACAAAATGAAAGGTTTCCGTAAATGCCCCCGTAAAATTGTTGTACCGGGAGGAAACAAAGAAGAATTTCGGATTCGCATGGTGGAGTGCAGCGATTGTGGACAAAAATTCTCATTACTGCCAAGCTTTATTCCACGAGAAAAGCATTTTTCCATAGATATTATCGGCACTGTGCTACGGGGTATGGTTCTCTTCAGTCAAAGTTTAAATGCCACCCTTGAAAATACGCTAATGTGCGGTCGAAAAATAAAGAGCCGCCAAACCTTGTTGAATTGGCTTCAATGGGCAGGTAATGTTCATCCGGCGACACTTTTGGTCAAATGTGGCGCTGAATGTCAGGGATATTTCCAGGAGGACGAGGGATTTGAGAAAGAACCCGGTCTGAGAACCTATACTGTCGTCATGTCTGATCCCAAAACCCAATTAGTCTGGCACATGGATTATGTGGATCACGTTGATGAAAAAACACTTTGCACTTCTTTTGAAGATTTTTTACAGCGGATTAACTTTAACGTAAAGGGTGTCACCAAAGATAAATGGAAACCTTCTACCAACGCTTTGAAGTCTGTCTTTTATAAGGTGTGGATCGGTTTTTGTCATCTACACTTTTTGAAAAAATTGAACAAAGCGATTGTTGTCTATCAAAAAGAGACAAAACGCCCATGGAAAGAGGTTAATGAACTATACAAAAAAATTAAAAAGATTCTTGATACTGCCACACATGCAAGGGCTTTAAAGGCACAACTAAAAAACTTGGATGACGAGGCAATCAGTTATCCATCAATAAAAGAGCGCATTGATGATCTTTATAATAATGCAGTTCATTACACCTCCCATAAACAAAGAAGCGGGATTACCACGACCACTTCAATAGTGGATAATTTTTTGAAGAATGTTAAACGAAAATTGAATCAAGTCGGGAGCTTCAGGGATAAAGTATGTACTCAAGCCCTATTTAATGCCATGGCAAATATAAGAAATTTTGTCCCTTTTATGTCCGGTGCTAAGAACGTAAGTAAAAGCCCATTCATGTTAGCTGGTGGGGAGACCTATGGGTTGCCATGGATGCAGGTCATCAATATGCATAATGGTTTTTTCAATACCTCAAACACACTATAATTATTGATAAAAATTTAGGTCAACACTTGTAGACTTATCCGTTTTATTATTTTTAATATAAATCAGGACTATATATTAAGCGCCAATGCTTCTATTCTCTAAAATTCTGACTCTGTAAAATACACCCTAACGCCCAGGAGTTCCCAGGGACAATATATCCATTTGAATACATTGTCAAAATTTTACATTAAACACCAAAAAAAGGGTGTAAAATAAATATTTTACACCCTAAAAGTTTACAGTTTTAATGTAGGTAACGGTTAAAACGGAATATCATCATCAGGCGGCGATCCACCAGTCATACCCGGATCTGCCGGGCTGGCACCAGAACCTGCGCCCCCTTGATATCCACCGCCGCTGGGAGCACCCGCGGGAGCACCACCGCCCTGGGGGGGTTGCGGGGGCTGGTATCCACCACCCTGGCTGGCGCCTTGTTGTCCGCCACCGCCTTGGGGCTGATACCCACCTCCACCACCGCCCTGGGGTTGATAGCCACCGTCCCCCCCTTGACCGCCCTGGTATCCACCACCCTGCTGGTTGCCCTGGTATCCACCCTGTTGACCACCACCTGAACCAACAAAGTTAAATTCTCTTACAATGATATCCGTTGAATAGCGGGTGACGCCGTCTTTTTCATATTGGCTGTAGGTAATTTCCCCTTCAATATAAAGCATGTTCCCTTTACTCACATACCTTGAGATCAGCTCTCCGGCCTTGTCAAAGGCTGTGCAACGATGCCACTGAGTTACCTCTTGACCATCTTTCCTTTTTTTTGAAGTTGCAATGGAAAATTTGCATACCGCCAGACCGGATGGAGTGTATGTCATTTCCGGATCTCGACCGAGATGACCCAAGATGATTGCTTTGTTTACGCCTGCCATATGATGCTCCTGTTAATTAATGATTTTCATTCAATTGTCATGAAGATTTGTACCTCAATATGATAAGCCTGTCAAATACTCAGACCCAGCTAACTCGGATACCCTCCAGGCTCGATTACTATATTGTCAAGCCTGGATACACACTGGGGAAGGGGGCGTGTCCTTTTTGAACTTTTTGAAAACAAACAGATTATAACACCCATGCCCTGACGGATACAATGAATATTGAAAATTCCTTTGGGCTTGCCCACAACGTAGGGGCAGAATCTATTTCTGCCCCTACGTTCATAATCCTGTGTTGCATCTGGGTTTGCCGAGACTTTCATATAAAAAACAACAGTCTATCAACAAAAGCACCAAAAATTCAAACCTGATGTCCCTCCATTCCAAAGCGAGTGGACCTGTAATCAAGCCAATATGGCTGTATAAAATGATGTTTACATGCCACTCCATGCGCGATATAACAAAAAGATGAAAAAAACAGCATTGGAAAAAAGAATCAAGAGAAGAATCACCGCCCGGGAGCATACCTTTTTTGCTGTCTGCGCCCCGGGATTAAAAAATCTATGCCACCGGGAGCTCATCCAGCGGATACCAGATCCGGAAAAGGTAACCATGATTCCCGGTGGAGTTGAATTCATGGGCAGTGTTGAAGAGTGCTATAAAACCAATCTTCACCTGAGAAGTCCCTCCCGGATCATAATGCGCATTGCCAAATTTAAGGCGGAAAATTTCAGAGCCCTGGAAAAAAAGCTTCTGGAGATAGAGTGGGAACTTTTTTTAAAAAAAGGGGTGCCCTTTTCCTGCGATGTGGTGACCCGCCATTGCAGATTATACCACAGTGATGCCATTGCCCAGCGGGTGGAAAACAATATCATCGATTATTTTGAACAATTGTCGTCTGAAACAGGGGCAATTATAAGCAGCCGATTGCACGATGTTGGACAGCGGATTTTGATCCGGGGAGAGGATGATCGGTTTGAAATTTCCCTGGACAGTAGCGGGGACGGGCTCCACAAGCGGGGAATTAAAAAATATGTGGGGGCCGCTCCCCTGAGAGAAAACCTGGCCTTTGCGCTTCTTTCTGCTGCGGGGTATTCCCCTGGACTTCCCCTCATTGACGGCATGTGCGGATCAGGTTCCTTTTCCCTGGAGGCGGCCATGATCACCCGGAACATTCCACCGGGGATATTTCGCTCCTTTGCCTTTGAGCAATGGCCTTGCTTCAGTGAAAAACAATGGCAGTATTTGAAAAATGAGGCTAAAAAGGATATGGTTATGCCAATCCGGCCAGCTATTTTTGCCTCGGATCTTGATTCCCACTGCCTGGAGGCCCTGGGAAGAACAATAGAAGACTTTCATCTGTCATCCACCATTCAAGTGTTTCACAGTGATTTTTTTGATTTAAGACCCGGCTCTTTGTCAGCCATACCTGGAGTGGTGGCCCTTAATCCTCCCTATGGAAAACGCATCGGAGCCCCTGAAACCATCAAGGCATTATTTGAGCAGATTGGTGAAAAACTGGCATCTGATTTTAAAGGCTGGACTGTGGTTGTTATCATGCCGGATCGTCATTTGGCAGACTCTTTCTCATTTCCTTGCAAATGGGTGCCGTTTTTCCATGGAGGGCTTGATCTTTTTGCCGCCATTGGAAAAATTTAATGTCAATTAAGGATTGCCGGATTCGCTTTTAATTTTGTCCACATCGGTCTGATCATCGGAGCCTCTTTAATGGAGACCTGTGGGCATTGATGAGCCTGTTGATTAAGTCGCTTTTTGCAAAATGAGAACACGATATGCATGGTCTTGGTTGATTTAAAACACACGATATCGTATCTATAATCCAGCAATCTGTATTAAATTAACAGGGGCATTGATGGGCATGTTCACCCAGGCAAGTTTTCAGGTAATGTACTCGCCTGACTATGCCAATCAAATTGTTTTAAAACGCTATTGGAAGGATGCCATGAAAATAATTTTTAAAATTCTATTTTTTGCAGCCTGCCTCCCTCTCTTTTCTATCCCCAGTTTTGCAGATCAAAAGGTGGCACCCAATCCGGAAACAGTCCAAACAAATGACGGGCTCATCAAGGCAGTCCATGCCCGGGGGGGACTTGTCATGGCGATTCCTCCCTACTGGGGCAGGGAATCCACCAGAAGCAGTTTTGACCCCATTGCCAGGCACATTGGACATATCCTTGAAAATGAAGTTGTCCTGATTGTTTTAAAGGATTATGAAATAATGGTAAAAAGAACAGCGGTGGGAGAGGTGGATATCGGGGTTTACGGAGCGGCCCTCTATGTTGAAACAAAAAAACGTTGCCCGGGTCTTAGATACATTGCTACAAGTGTGTGGAAAGATACCGGCAAATCCATTTATTTTTCCTACCTCATCACACGGAAAGGCTCTGGCCTGTTGAGCATTCAGAGTTTAAAGGGCAAGTCCTTTGCCTTTGGTTCAACAGAATCCACTGGCGGATACAGGTATCCCCTGGCCTGGATGAAGGAAAACGGGATTGAACCTGACACCTATTTCAGCAATGTTGCGTTTTTGGGATTCCATAACAATGTCCTTGATGCCATTGCACAGGGACGAGTAGATGCCGGAACGGTTTCTCCAGGGCCTTTAAAAAAAGCTGAAAAGAAATATGGATATATATTCAACCGTTTGAGAAAATTTGGCCCCATTCCAGGAACTGTTGTTGCGGTGAACGGCAGCCTTTCTGGAGATTTAGTCCAGAAGATCACAGACGCATTGATCTTTTTGCCTGAACAAGCAACAAAGACAAAGGCTATGGATTTTATGGGCTTCAAAGTACTTTCTGACGCCTCCTATGATCGATTGAGAGACGTGATGGAAATGACCCGGGAATAAAAAAATGAATTTAAATTCCATTCGCACCCGAATAATATTCTGGACAAGCCTGAGCCTGCTGATGATGGGCTGCGCAATCATTGGACTGGCTGCCATATCTGTCAGAAACACTTCCATAGAAAGCGCTAAAGATCACCAGAAATTTTTGGCCCATGACAGGGCAGATCATGTTGGGATACTACTTAGCAGGGAAATGGACAAGCTGCAAACACTGGCCCTTATCCTTGAAAAAACAAAAGACCCACTGGACCCCCTGATCCTGGATCGTGACCAGGTCGACACCCTGCTTGAGTCGCTTCTGAAACAAAACAAAAATATTATCGGCGTTTATACCTCCTGGCTGCCCAACAAGTTTGACGGTAAGGACAGCCATTACGAAAATGAACCCGGTCATGGTGAAAAAGGCAGATTTGCACCCTATTGGTACAGAAACAGATACGGCATAATTGATGTGATGCCCTTGACGGATTTCGAAAAAACAGGTTCAGATAAATATCGACCGTTCCATGATCAGATACAACATACGCAGGTTACAGAACCCCGCATCCATGACATCGAAGGAGAAGATTTTCTTGCCGTTTCACTGATTCTCCCCATTCTTATAAAAGATAAATTTCTTGGCATCATCGGTATGGATATGAGGCTGAAAGGGCTCCAGGCGTTGACCGATGAGTCTGGTATAGATAAAAAGGAGGGCTGGATTACCATCTTCAGCCCCGGAGGAAAAATCCTTGGTGCAACAGGCAGACAGGACATGGCGGGGGAGAATGCAATCAAACTTATTCATAATTTCAGGCAGTATAAAACGCAACTGGATAAAGACGAAGCGTTTTTAACACAATGTCAAGATCACATTGCGTTTTTTGCCCCCGTCAAGATAATGAATTTCCATCCATGGTGGGTCAGTGTCACCATACCCAGAAATGTCATAACCGCCAAAGCCTCAGCCCTTACAAAACAACTCATACTGGTTGGAACCGTCTGCATCATACTGTCTATTCTAACCGTATGGTTTCTTGCAGGCCGCATTACGATTCCGCTTATTACCCTGATAAAGCATATTCATCTCATTGGCCGGGGAAAATATGATCTTGTTTTTGAAGATGTTGAAACCTCGGACGAAATCGGTGAGCTTGCCCAGGCCTTCAACAAAATGGCAGTAAAAATTAAAACAAAAGAAAAAGAACGGGATGATGCAGAGAAAACACTGCGCCTGTATGAACAGATTGTATCCTCAATCACAGATATGATGTCTTTTATAGATGTGAACTACAGGTATAAGGCGGTGAACGATGCCTATTTTGATTTTTTCCCCGGAAGATCAAGGGAAAATACTATTGGTCACACCCCCGCCGATCTTGTGGGACAAGACAATTTTTTAAAAAAGATAAAACCCCATCTTGATCAATGCCTTAAAGGGGAAATTGTCACCTATCAGGCAAATTTAGAATTCTCAGGTAAAGGCAGGCTGGATCTGAGTATAAATTATTATCCGGTTATAAAGGAGGGAACGGTCCTTGGCATTATCCAGATTTCCCGTGATATAACCCTGCTGCTGAAGTCACAAAAGGATTTGCAGGAATCCGAGGCCAGGGCCCGTCTGATACTTGATACCATGCCAAGCGGGTTATACACCGTTGATCTGAATAAAAAAATAACATACTGGAACAAACATGCCGAAAAAATCACGGGTTTTGCACATGAGGCAGTGATTGGAAACACGTGTTTTGAGATTTTTGGAGAAAATGAGTGTAAAAAGCCCTGTTGCCTGTTTGAGAATAAGGTCAAAAAACCCATTCATGGACGAGAGTGCCCGATTAATACCAAACACGGGGATATGCTCATTTCCAAAAATATGGATTTACTCAAAGATGCAAACGGGAACATTGTCGGCGGATTGGAGAGTTTTGTTGACATCACAAGAAGTCGGCGTCTTGAAGCACAATTGTTGCAATCCCAGAAAATGGAAGCCATTGGCACCCTTGCCGGTGGCATCGCCCATGATTTCAACAATATTTTGTTTCCCCTGCTGGGATATTCTGAAATGCTTAAGGACGACTTGCCCCCTGACAGCCCGTTACATGGTCATGTGGATGAAATTCTGACTGCCGCCTTGAGGGCAAAGGATTTGGTAAAACAAATTCTGGCCTTCAGCCGCCAGGGGGATCAACACCTGAGACCCATCAAGCTTCAGCCCATTGTAAAAGAGGCCTTGAAGCTCATTCGGTCTTCCATTCCCACCACCATCGATATTCAACAGGACATGGATACAGACTGCAATGCCGTTGTTGCCGATCCCACCCAGATTCATCAAATCATCATGAATCTTGCCACCAACGCCTATCATGCCATGGAAGATTCCGGCGGCAGGCTCAGCGTGGGCCTGAAACAAATCCGCCTTGAATCCAATCCATCCTTTTTTCCGGAATTGGCTCCCGGGGAGTATGCACGCCTCCGTGTTTCAGATACGGGCATTGGCATTAAAAAGAATATCATGGATAAAATATTTGATCCCTATTTTACCACAAAGGAAACGGGCAAGGGAACGGGCCTGGGCCTCTCCGTGGTTTTGGGGATTGTGAAAGGCTGCAATGGCGATATCGCCATCTATAGTGAACCGGGAAAAGGCACTGAAATCAAGGTGTATCTGCCTGTCATTACCCCAATGGCCGAGGATGAACCCATCGGCCGGGATGCGCCCATCCAGGGAGGCACGGAAAAGATACTTCTTGTTGACGATGAAGAGGCCATTATCATAATGGAGCGGCAAATGCTTGAGCGGCTGGGTTACAAGATAACCATATCTACCGGAAGTCTTGAGGCCCTTGCAACCTTTAAAGCCGATCCGTATGCCTTTGATTTGATAATCACAGACATGACCATGCCCAACATGACCGGTGTCCAGCTTGCAGAAAGTATAAAAAAAATCAGACCGGATATTCCGGTTATTTTATGCACGGGTTTCAGCTACCATATAGATGATGAAAAAAGCAAAGCATTGGGCATTCAGGAATTTGTAATGAAACCTGTGGTAATGAGAGAAATGGCAAAAAGCATACGAAACGTGCTGGATAATCTGGAGAAAGAAAAATGAACAAGGAAATTATGACATCCTTCATAGAAAAAAATGACCGCTTTGGCGACGTAATTACCACCATTGATTCCCACACAGAAGGGGAGGGCACCCGATTAATTGTGGAGGGATTGCCGGAGATTCCCGGCAGCACCATGATGGAAAAGCTCAATTATTTTAAAACCCATCACGATGGGGTTCGATGCCTTTTGACCAGAGCCCCCAGGGGGGAAGAAATCCTGGCGGCCATGGTCACCGACAACGTCACTGCGGATGGGGCCTTTGGCCTCTTATACATGGATGCAAAAAGATACCCGTATCTGTGCGGTCATGCCACCATTGGGGCGGTGGTAACCCTTGCCCAGTGCGGTTATCTGGTGCTGGAGGAGGGGGGGAACACCGTTTCTGTGGATACCCCATCAGGGGTAATGACCGTGGCGGTGATGGTTCGGGACGGTGAGGTGGAGACGGTGGCCATGGATATGGTGCCTTCTTTTGTGTATGATACCGCCCGGGAGATCACGGTGGAAGGCTTTGGAAAAATATCCATTGATCTGGTGTGTACCGGGGGCTTCTTTGCCATGGTGGACACGGCACAGTTGGGGATTGCACCGGTGGTTGAAAACAAAAAGGTGCTGGTGGACCTTGGCATGAAGATCATTGATGCTGCCAATGGCCAACTCAAGGTGGTGCACCCCGAAAGGCCTGATGTTACCACCGTGGATGTGACGGAATTTTATGAATCCACAGATGAGGTTCCGGCAACCTCGGGCAGGGGCATGGTGATCTACGGCGAATCCCACATGGATCATTCCCCCTGTGGCACGGGCACGGCCGCCAAGCTGACCTTGCTCCATCATTATGGTAAAATCGGGATGCATCAACCCTATATCAATGCAAGTCCCTTGGGAACCACCTTTGAAGCCGCCCTTGTGGGTAAAACAAAAATCAGTCATCTGGATGCCATGATTACCCGGATTAAAGGCCGGGCCTGGGTCACCGGTATCCATCATTTTGTCCTTGATAAGACAGACCCCTTTAAAGAAGGATTTATCATCTGATGAACGCCACTCCTGATCTCATATTGTTCAATGGAGCTTTGTATACCCTGGATTCTGACAGACCCCGTGCCACCGCTGTGGCCATATGCGGGAAGCATATTCAAGCTGTGGGTGATGATAGGGAGGTTCTTGCCCTGGCCGGTTCCGGTACCCGTAAAATTGATCTGGAAAAAAAGCTGGTGCTCCCTGGGTTTACAGACACCCATTTTCATTTTTACGAGTGGGCACTGAATCTGAACAGCATTGATTTTTCAAGTGTTTTTAGTTTTTCAGGCATGGAAGAGGCCATCCGGGAAAGGGCAAGCAGCCTTAGGCCTGGTTGCTGGATATTGGGCCAGGGATTCAATGAATCGGACTGGCCGGAAAATAAAATGCCCCACCGCCATGATCTTGACCGGGTGGCCCCCCATCACCCGGTGTGCATCTGGCGATGTGATCTCCACCTGGCCGTGGCCAACTCCATGGCACTGGAACTTGCCGGTATTGACAGCCGTACACCAGACCCCGCAGATGGGGTGATTGAAAGGGATACATCCGGAAATCCTACCGGTGTGCTCAAGGAACTGGCTCCCAATTTGGTGCGGGAGGTTCTGCCAGAGCTGTCTGAATCGGATCTTCTTGCCAATATGGAAACATGCATGTCCCGGGCCCATGCCATGGGTTTGACCGGGGTGCATGATATTCGTCTCATGGGGGGAAAGGAAGGGCCCACAGCCCTTCATGCATGGCAGACCCTCCACGCCCGGGGGAAACTTAATCTTCGTTGCCATGTCTCTTTGCCTGGTGAAATGACAACACAGGCGGTTGATTTGGGCCTTCACACCGGCTTTGGAGATGAGTTGTTACAAATTGGGCATTTGAAATTCTTTGCCGATGGAGGTATGGGGGCTCGTACGGCATGGGTTACGGAAAAATATCTGGATGCCGACTATGGCATGACCCTGACCCCGGTGGAAGCGATTGAAGCGGCGGTGACCCTGGCCGACAGGGCCGGACTTTCGTGCATGGTTCATGCTGTGGGGGATCGAGCCTGCCATGAAATCATCGCCATGTATGGCCGGGTTGAAGCCCGGGGGAAAAGTCGGTGTACCATTCCCCACCGTGTGGAGCATGTCCAGATGATTTTGCCCGAATATCTTCAGCGCTTATCCACATTGAAAAACTTGGCGGTTTCCTGTCAGCCATCCAACTTAAGCCTGGACATCTCCATGATTGAGCAGTGTGCCGGAGAGCGGGGCAGGTATGCCTACACCCTTAAAAATATTTTGAACACCGGGGTTCCCATGATGCTCAGCTCCGATGCGCCGGTGGCCGATCCCAATCCCTTTGCTGGTATTTATGCGGCGGTGAATCGTAAACGCATGGACGGAACACCCCACCAGGGCTGGTACATGGAGCAGGCACTTACTGTGGCAGAGGCCGTGAAGGGATATACCCTGACCCCGGCCCGGGCCTCCGGGTGCGGTCATCTTCTGGGCTCTATATCCCCGGGAAAATTGGCGGATATGGTGGTGACCGATCGAAATGTCTTTGAAATACCATCAGAAGAAATTAATGAAACCACCGTGATCATGACACTTTTTAACGGTCAGGTGGTTCATGGATGAAAGGGAGCGCCACATTCAGTATCTTGAAACCATCTTTGATCGCTCTACAGATGGATTGATGATCTGTGATGCAACGGGAAGAATACTTAAACTCAATGGGAGTTCTGAAAGACTCAATGGGATCAAGGCATCCGAGGTGCTGGGAAGGGATGTTGACACCCTGGTAAAAGAGGGGCTCCTGGATCGATCCGCCACCCAGGAGGTGCTGGAAACCCAACGTCAGGTCAGCGTAGTCCAGCTCACTCCCAAATCGGGGTATACCTTACTTGTTACGGGGACACCGGTGTTTGATGCCAATCATGACATCTCTTTTGTGGTGGTCAATGAACGGGATGTCTCCCTGATTGAAAACATGAAGCAGGAACTGACCCGGACCCTCGAAGAATCGGAAAAAATCCGAAATGAACTCACGGAAATTACCCTGCTGGAATTAAAAGAAAATAATATTGTGGCCCAGAGCAATTCCATGAAGCAAACCCTGCACCTGGCCCTGAAGCTTGCAGGCATTGATGCATCCAATATTTTGATTCAAGGCGAATCCGGAACAGGCAAGGGATTGATTGCTAAGTTTATTCATGCCCACAGCTCCCGGCGAAAAAAAACCTTTATCCAGATTAACTGTGCGGCCCTGCCGGAAAATCTTTTGGAGGCAGAACTGTTTGGGTATGAAAAAGGGGCTTTTACCGGGGCAAAGGAGACGGGCAAACCCGGCCTTTTTACCCTGGCATCCGGGGGCACTCTGTTTCTGGATGAAATTGGAGAGATGCCCTCCCGGGTTCAGGCCAAATTGCTAAAGTGCCTGGATGACCATGAAATCATGCCCATCGGGGGAACCACCGGTAAAAAAATTGACTGTTCCATCATTGCCGCCACCAACCGGGATCTGAATCAGCGGGTTCTGAACAAACAGTTCCGGTTGGATCTGCTGCACCGTCTGAACACCTTTCCTTTGTCCATTCCCCCTTTGCGGGAACGGCCCGAGGATATCCTGGAACTGGTGAGACTGTGTCTGAAAAAGTACAATAAAAAATATAATCGCCGGACCCATGTGGGATATAAGGCCTTTGAAGCATTGAAATCATATGCTTTCCCCGGGAACGTCAGGGAGTTGATTAATATCGTCAAGCAGGCCGTGGTCATGTGCGATCGACGGTTACTTGATGATTACATCATCCATGTCACTGAACCCCAAAAAATATGCACGCCAGCGGTTAAAGCCACGAAAAATCCCACAGATCTTCCCGGGAAGCTCATGGCTGTGGAGCATGAGATGCTCCTGAAAGCGGTGCAGCAATGCCGGACCACCCGGGAGGCAGCTACCTTTCTCGGGGTCAGTCAGCCCACTGTTGTTAGAAAGTTGAAAAAACATGGCTTGGGCAGGCTAAATTAATCCTTCTGAGAGCCCATGGATTTGTAAACAGGTGCTTTTAGGAATGAGTCCTAAATAACTTTCCTCACCCGGGAGCGCGGGCGTCTCGCCCGCTCTGCAAATACTTAAAGCGAAGCGGGCGGGACACCAGCGCTCCCAGATTTACCAAGGTGGGTAATGTTTTTAGAGAAAGGGTCACGTTATTAAAAACTCATTCCTTAGTTAAATTGTAAAAATCACTCTTCAAAAAAAGAACAATGGGTGGGGATTGGATTGGTGCAATAAAGATGAATGTATTTGTCTGGTTCGGAAGGATTTGGTATGCTCTTTAGTGAAGGGAATGAATGGGTAAAAGGCAACGTGTAAGGTGTCATAATAATCGCCTTCACATATGACTGGGCTAATTTCGTGTTTTTTAAATTGTCAGACTAATCAAATTTATAAATAATATTAAATGTTTCGTATCTCCTTACAGAGGGTGAAGCGAAACGTTCGGTCATTCACAGGAGATGAAATGAAGTCAGAATTCACAGCAATTATTGAAAAAGCACCTGAAGGTGGGTACTGGGCTATTTGTCCGGAAGTCCCTGGTGCGAATGGACAGGGTGAAACCATCGAAGAAACCAAGAATAATCTTAGGCAAGCAATCGAATTTATTTTTGAAGATCGCAAAGATGACATTTTGCGTGGCTTGCCTGATGACGTTATTCAAGACACGGTGATGGTTGGATGAAATGACGCGAACTTGAACGAAAGTTAAGAATTGCGGGTTGCTACCTGAAGCGTGAAGGCAGTTCTCATTCACTTTGGATTAATCCGAAATATGGGATTACGGAAACGATTCCTCGGCACACCGAAATTAAAGAACCACTGGCAAAGAAGATTTTGAAGAGTTTGAAGGCAGATTGACTGAACCCGCAGGTTAACCGGACCGCAAGCAAATCCAAATTTCGGTTTTTCAATAGCACAAAGACAGATTGGACAGACCAGAGAAAAGTGTCAAAGAAGGCAACACAACATTCGTGAACTGGGAAATCGCAAAAAAAAATGCCCTGTAGCGCGATTCAATTTTAAATCAAATTCATTCATATCGCTGTTATGATAAGGTTTATAATACTCTGTTGTTAGATTCTTTTCTGTATCTAATCATATGTTTTGCAAATTCAAGATGTTGTCGTATAAAGATCGATTCATTTATGAATTAAATCTCCTATGATCCATTTATACTGTCGATACCTGAATGATAAATTTATTTTAAATTCAGTATGATATGAAATAATGTTCAGGTAGGCATGCTATTTGTACTTATAGATTGTTCAATTAACTTTGATGGGTTTACAAACAGGAATTTGATTTATGAAAGAAAAAACATGGAAACCGTGGTTGCTGCTATCGCCTTCACTGGCAGCGGTATTTTTACTTCTTGTGGTTCCGGTGTGTTTTGTCATTGTTTACAGTTTTTGGCTCAGAGCACCCAGCGGTCAAGATATTCCTGCGTTTCAGATGGGGAATTACGCCAAATTTTTCGCAGATTACTTTTACCCTTCCGTTCTTTTAAAGACCCTGCGGGTGGCCCTGGAAACCGTTATCCTTTGTCTGCTCATGGGGTATATCCCGGCGTATTTTTTTTATAAGACCGAATCCCGACTCAAGCCCTATTTGATGGTTCTGGTCATGCTTCCTTTCTGGATCAGCTTCATCATCCGTACCCTGAGCTGGATTAATATCCTGGGGGATTCGGGTCTGATCAATCATGTCTTGCTCAAGATGGGTATCATTCATACCCCCCTTGCCATGTTGTACAATGAGGGGGCTGTGATTATGGGGCTTTTGCAATACCTGCTGCCTTTTATGATCATGAATATTTATGTGAGTCTGGACGGTATTGATAAAAGCCTGACAGAAGCGGCCAAAAGTTTGGGATGCACTGAATGGCAGGCCTTCCGGGAAGTGACGCTGCCCTTGAGCATGCCTGGGGTGAGTGCCGGGTGCCTTCTGGTATTTGTTCTCACATGCGGCACCTATCTGCCCCCCATGATCCTTGGCGGGCCGGGTAACGGCATGATTGCCAATTTGATTTTCAAGCGGATTATCGGAACCCTGGACTGGCCCTTTGGGTCGGCCATCAGCACCATTTTACTTTTGTTATTGATTCTCATTGTTTACACCTATAACCGGTATCTGGGTATCAATCAGATTTTTAAATCCATGAGCAACTCTTGAGTGGATACTGATTTTTTTATAACTGCCACGGGCAGACCGTATTTTGGACCCGGCCTGCCCACAACGAATCATGAAAGGTTAGAAAGTCACGGTATTGATACAAAGCGCAAGGATCTATGATATGAAAAAAATGATTTCCGGATGGACGTTGATAAAGCTATATACGCTGCTTGTCTATGTGTGGATGTTTACCCCCATTGTGGCAGTGGTAATCCTGGCATTTAATCCCCAGCAGTTCGGAACCTTTCCCATGGAAGGCTTCAGTTTTAAGTGGTTTGTCAAGCTGTCCCACAATGCCACTATTCTGGATGCATTTAAAAATTCCCTGGTGCTGGGTGGGTTCACTGCGGTGTTTTCAACAGCCATTGGAGTGCCTGCGGCCATGGCCTTTATTCGATATGAGTTCAGGGGAAAAGAATTTCTAAATACACTGCTCATTGCCCCTATCATGATTCCCGAGGTGGTGCTGGGGGTGGCCTTGCTTCTGTTCATCCGGTGGCTACAGCAGCCCAAAAGTTTTGCATTGTTGCTGATTGGCCATGTGGTGCTCACTTTGCCCTATGTGTTGCTCATTGTCCAGGCCCGGCTGGTGGGGATCAAGAGAGAATATGAGGAGGCGGCGCTGTCCCTGGGGGCCAATCCCTTTCAAACCTTTAAGGAGATCACCTTTCCCCTGCTGGCCCCGGCCATTTTTGCCGGGATGCTGTTCGCCTTTACCATCTCCTTTGATGATGTCACGGCAACCCTTTTCTGGGCAACGGCCCAGAATCAGACGGTGCCCGTAAAAATATTTGGTATGTTGAGAAATTCCATCAGCCCGGAAATCAATGCCCTGGGCGCGGTGATGATTGTCCTCACCGTTTCCATCCCCCTTGCGGCGGGTTACGTGACCCGGCGGTTTGCCAAAGGGAGCAAGGGAAAATGAAAAATTAAGTTTCCAAAGGATGTACCTGGTGTTTAACCTGAAATAATAAGGAGAAAAGAATGGGAAAAGATTTGGAAAAACGACTGGACGAAGTGTATGAGAATTACAAAAACGGCAATATCTCCCGAAGAGATTTTGTTAAATTCGTCGGTATTGCCGGTGCATCCCTTGGCATCATGGCGGGTCCCACCGGTTTGGTGAGTCGGGCCTTTGCCGCCGATAAATCTATTACCTGCCATTCCTGGGGCGGCACCACCTCAGAAGCATTGAGAAAATTTGCCTTTGATCCCTTTACCAAGTCCACGGGCATTAAGGTCATTGATGCGGCTTTCACTGGCATGGACGCCTTTTTAACCCAGGTGAAAGCCTCCATTCCACCCGGGGGAGAATTTAACATTGCCCATTTAAGTGCGGTGTATGATTATGCAAGATACACCGATCTTGGATTTGGAGTGGCCCTTGATGAGACCAAAATTCCCAATTTAAAAAATGTCATGTCAAAGATGACAGACACCCTGCGTAAAATTTCCAAGGGGACGCTCTCCGCCGTGCCCTACGATCTCGGCCAGACCGGTATTGCCTACAACACGGATAAAATATCCAAAGAAAAAGCCGAAAAGCTGGGTGCCTCCCTGCTGTACGACAAAGACCTGAAGGGAAAGGTAGGATCCTGGGGCGGTGATTTCAGGACAAACATGTGGTATGCAGCCCTGCACACTGGCCAGAGCCCTAACAACATCACGGATGAGAAAGCCGTGTGGAATGCCTTAAAGGAGCAGCGGGGCCTGATCAAAAAATATTGGGCATCGGGATCGGAACTCATGAGTCTTCTGGCCAACGGTGATATTTATGCCACGGTGGCGTGGTCCGGTCGGGTGGCAGCATTGCAGAAACAGGGGCATCCCATCGGGTATCTGGCCCCGGACGGCACCTATTCCTGGATGGAGTACATGTATGTACTCAAGGGCACTGACCTTGATGTGGCCCAGCAACTGTTAAATTTCATGCTGGAACCGGCAGCAGCCATTGCCGTTGCCAAGGGGCAGAACTATCCCACCAGCCTGGACCCCACCAAAGTAGAGATGCCAGAAGAAGTGAAGAAATTGCCAGCATTTGATCCCACTGGAAAACTTAATGGATACCTGTTTGCCGATCCTGCTTACTGGAATGCCCATCAACTGGATTGGACGGAAAAATGGGATCGGATCATGGCTGGCTGATCAACAACAATTGGATAACCCAGTGCCCCCTCTGGTTTTGGCGACAAAGCCTTGGGGGCTTTATTGAAAACAGTGGGAGAAAGTGGTTTGACACAAGAAAAAAATCCGGCTTTTGTCAGGTTTCAGGGAATTGAGAAACGGTATGGCAAGGTGGTGGCCGTGAAAAAAATGGATCTGGAAATTCCGGAAGGCGCATTGGTCACGCTATTGGGGCCTTCTGGGTGTGGGAAGACCACCTTGCTTCGCATGCTGGCAGGCCTTGAGACACCCACCGGTGGGGAAATTTTTATCAAGGGAAAGCGGATTAATGACACCCCCATCCATAAACGGAATCTGGGCATGATCTTCCAGAATTATGCCCTGTTTCCCCATAAGAGCATTTTTGATAATGTGGCCTTTGGCTTGAAGTATCGGGATGTTCCCAAGTCTGAAATCAAGGCAAAGGTTGAAAAAGCCCTGGAAACGGTGCGCCTTCCAGGCGTGGGGAACAGAAATCCCTCCCAGCTTTCCGGGGGGCAGCAGCAGCGCATTGCCCTGGCCCGGGCCATTGTCATTGAGCCCGATGTGCTGTTGATGGACGAGCCCTTGTCTGCCCTGGATGAAAATTTAAGGGAAGACATGCGCCGGGAGATCGATAACCTCCAGGATGAACTGGGGGTGACCACCATTTTTGTAACCCATGATCAGCGGGAAGCCCTTTCCATGTCGGATAAGGTGGTGGTGATGAAGGACGGGCTTGTCCAACAGGAGGGAACCCCCGAAGAGGTTTACAACAATTCGGTGAACCATTTTGTTGCCGATTTTCTGGGTCATTCCAACTTTTTGAATGCGGTTGTTGAAGAAAAACACAACGATTTTCTGAAGGTTCGTCTGGATGATAAAAGCAGCTGTCTGGTGAGTCCTGTGGGGGATTTTGAAAAAGGAGACAAGGCGGAAATCGTTATTCGTGCCCAGAAAATGACATTGGGGTATCAAACCGAACATTCCCCGGAAGAAAGTATGAATTTTTTTCATGGCACCATTGTGGATCGCAGCTACATGGGGGGCGAGGTGAGTTATTTTGTGGAACTCCCCGGCAAACAGGTGCTGCATGTCATAAATTTTGTAAAACGAGCGCCCTATCGTCGGGGAGAAGATGTCTTTGTAAAGGTGGATCCATTTCACTGTCGATTGCTGCAATCATGAGCTGATCCTATCTAAAAAATATTCGGTGTTGTGATCAAGCCCTTTTACTCGATGAACCCCTTCTCGCAAAATCGCCCAGAAAAAGTGGGGTCATCGCGTTTTAGGAATGAGTCCGAAATAACGTTCCCTTTTACGATCGAAACACCCGCATCCTTTAACGGTGGGGGATTTTGAAATGGGCAAGTTATTTAAGACTGATTCCTTAACAGGAGAGTTGCGTTTTGACAAAGGCAAAGGTGAAAACAGCGTGGCAGATTTTTCGAAATCCGGATCCTTGAAAAAGAGTTTTTTGTGGATTAAGCAACATCTGGATCCCTCCTGGAGCTATATCATCATCGAAAATGATGGGAATCCACAGGAATCGTCCCTGTTCAAGATGGATCATGCGGCTTACACCTGTTTAAAAAAAGAGAAGTATACCTGGCAACAGGTCATCGACATGGATGTTTCCAGGGAGTACTTGGTGATCCGAATTCCGCCAAATAATGAGCAAAAGTTTCTTGGCAGGATCATGGGTTTCGGGTTTCCTGGAAATACAGTGTATTATTTATACAAAGCTGGAGAGATAAAAAAATGAAAGAGAATCTGGATAGGCGGCTGAATATCCGCTTTGAGCATTCAAAAAAAGAGGCAGATGTGCCATTGTCCACCTTGGTGGACGGTGCGGTGAGATTTCTGGAGTTTTACGGGAATGCGCAGTTTTGTGGTCGGGGATTTGTTGGCATTGTGGGAGAAGGGAATGGTGAAAGCAAATTCTCCACACTTTTGCGGGCAGCGAAATATGAAAACGATGCCATGGGCTTTTTTTCGGCGGTGTTTGAAGCCATCGGCAGTGGCCGTGCCCAGGATATGGTCTTAAATGATGTGCCGCTGCCCCATATGTTGCTGGTGGGGCTGCTGGAGCGGGTGATGCCGGGGCATGGGTATCTTTCCATTAAAGCGCCCAAACGGCTGGAAGAGAGCACTAACCTGGACATCCCGGATGAACAGAGAAGCGATCTGCAGAAGGTCATGGATAAATATCCGGTGCGCCTTTCCCGCCACACCATTCGCCAGATGATGGTTTCCCGGGATGTGGCCTATCAATACATGCCCTTTGTGGAAGAACTGGATGAAGTGGGCCATGAGAATACCTGGATCGGCCAGTTCCATGAAGGGCTGCTGGAACAGATGTACCAGAACCGGGTAATTTTTCTGCTCAACATGACTTGCCCGGTGTACTGCCGATTCTGCTTCAGGAAACACAAAGAATCCAGAAATGAAAATAATCCCACGGTGGAAGATGTTCGGGCTGCTGTGGCCCATGTGAGAAAGTCTCCTTCAATTAAAGAAATTGTGATCACCGGGGGAGATCCCTTCATGAATCGTGCAAACATGGCTGCCACCATTGATGGGCTCATGACCGTGGATCATGTTCAGACCCTGCGTCTTGCCACCCGGTCTGTGGCCTATTTTCCGGATCTGTTTCTGGGAGAAGAAGAGGCATACCTTAAATATCTCAAGCAGAAAAGCCTGGAACTTCAGCAGAACGGCAAACGCATGGAACTTGCCACTCACTTTATCCATCCAGATGAGGTGTCCCCTGAGAGCCTTTACATTATATCGGATCTGGTTAAAAACGGCATTGCCGTGTATATCCAGACTCCGTTTTTAAGTGATTGCAATGACACAGGACCTGAGCTTGTACAATTGTTTCATCTCCTCCGGGGGGCCGGTGCTGAGCTGCATTATATTTACATTCCCTGTAGCCCCATCCATGGGAACTCTATTTACTGGAAGCCCTTGTCCGACGGTATCTACATGGCAAAGTACCTCCGGGCACATCTTTCAGACCGTGTCATGCCCCGGATCTGCACAGCGACCCCCATCGGCAAGATGGACTGGCACACCAGCGGCTGGGCCGTGGAACGAGTGGCGGACAATGAGAATTTTGTCTGGATCAGAACCCCCTATACCCCGGCATATTTCAAGGCATTTACTCCCGTGACTGAAAAACTGTCCAATATTCGGACCAATGCCGAGGGAACCCTTGACATCCAATACCTGGCAAAGATCGGTGATGATGCGCTGTTTCTTGGGAATCGGCCTTCCCGGATGGCTCCGAAAAATACCCTGGCTACGGTGGAAGAGATTCAGGAACTCCGGGTCCAGCTGTCATCCGAGTGTCAGACCCGCTTCTCCGTGGTGGACACCGGGCTTGAAAACATCGACCGCCTCCATGAAACAAGGGTACTGCTTGTGGCAGATCAGGCAGGGGAAGCTGAACTGGATTATATTAAAACTGATTTTCGCATCACCGATGTGGTGATTACCGCCCACGGTGACGTCGTGGATCACCTGTACGATATTTACCGACTGGTTCGGCGTTTGCAGGATATTTCCCATGTCAATGCCGTGCGGCTGCGTTCCGTGGCATTTGCTGCAACACCCGAAGCCTATACCCTGGGGGTGGTCAACACCCTGGGGGATCTCAATCGATTAACGGTTGCCGATCCCCTGCGCCTTGAAATAGAAACCTGGTTTGTAACGGACGGTGATGTTAAACCCATCCATGCGGCAGTGGCAAGTCGGCTTAATAATAAGGGTATCACCGTTTATGCCAATGTGCCTTTGTTTGGCGGGGTGAATGACACGGATACCGTTATTCATGATCTGGCCTATGCCCTTCGAAGATCCGGTATTGAATTCCACCATCTCTATGTGGCGGGGCTTCCCCTCCAGAGGCAATGGAATGTCAGCCATCCCGTGGATTCGTATGATGTCGTTGACATTGCCACCATGGTGAGACGGGAAGGGTCGGGCAGGGAAATCCCCAGATACATCATTGCAACCCCCTTGGGTGAGGTGGATTATGGATTAACTTCGGAATTTATCAGGGAGGGGGATGCCGTCAAGGTGAAACTTACCTGTTATGATGAGGCGTATTACCGCTTCATGTCTCCTGATTTTGTCTTTCCCGCCGGTGTCGAAAAATCTCTGGATGGACGGCCTGTCCTGGCATTGCCGGGGCTTGTTAAAACCAATGATTTTCCCATTTCCTGATCTGGAGGCATGATGCGATATCCTTATATTGACTATTGTGATCTGGTAAAAATTTCTCCGGTTTTTGAAGATCTGATGGGGGATCCCCTGGTGCTGGATCTGGGTGCGGGTGCGCCGGTGTATGAGAAGGTGGATCTTCAGGATCAAAAGGCGTTTCAGGCATGGCTTGACCGTACCATGGATCAGGGGCAATACACCTGGGGGGTTGCCTCGTATTTGGAAAATCGGGAACCCCTGCTTCATACCTACCCTCAGATGCGCAAGGAACAGCGATATTATCATCTGGGCTTGGATATTATTGTGGATCTGGGCACCGCGTTACATGCGCCCCTGGATGCCACGGTGGTGCACAGTGACTACGAAGAAGGGCCGGGGAATTATGGTGGCAATGTGCTGTTGCGCCACGACGGTGAGGGATTTGAGACGTTCTATTCCCTGTACGGGCATTTAAACCGAAAACAATTACCGTCGGTGGGGGAGACCTTTGGCCCAGGGGAGACCTTTGCAATGATTGGCGATTTCCATGAAAATGGCAATTGGTTTTATCACACCCATCTCCAGGTGATTACCCAAAAGGGATATGAGCAGGGCTGGGTCTCCAAAGGCTATTGCACGGCCGGGGATCTGGCAGTTATGGATGGTATATGCCCCTCGCCCTTGTCTTTGTTTAAACTTTAAAATGGAATTATGCCACCCCCGGCAACTGCCCTGACCGGAACGGGAACGTCGGGGGGTATTTTTGCCCTTC
>CAYSSE010000041.1:0-22304 GCA_964433355.1 uncultured Desulfocicer sp. | reverse complement strand
TGAGATTCTGGTTCAAATAGGCCCAGCGATGACCTACCCGCACAGGTCGAAAAATCGACCTGTGCGGGTATCAATTATCTGTAGTGTTTGGCAAGGCAAATAGATCAAATTTAGCCGTCAATTTGTATTGTTAGATTACAAATAGCACGGGAATGCTGCTTCAAACAGTGTCAGCAAAATGCTACCCGCACAGCTTGTAAAATTTAAACAGGATACGAAAAAATCAACATGCAATTTGTCAAGTATTTATATCTAAAAACTTGACATTAAAATTAAGAGAGCCTATTCTTTAATGTGAAATAAAACTATTAAAATAAGGTTCTTATGAAAGTAGCAGCAAAAGTCAACGACCTCCGGCAGAGCCGGAGGCTTGTATTGTGAACCGCTCAAAGCGGTCTTAAAAGCGTGAACCACCTAAAGGTGGCAAGGCTATCTTAAACAATTCGTTTGTTGGGAATTAACTATTCTTGCCAATGGCAGTATTTGGCTTTGGCTTCATGCATCTCTAAAAACCTCATGATAATTGGTTCTAATGTACTGGATCAGCATTAATCATAGGTCAAGGGACATTTTCTTATGCAAACACCTAAATGTCGCTGTAGTATTAGACCGCTTCAATTGCGTTTCACTGGAACAATTCATCGTGGATATGGATATCATTCGCCGAGTGGAATACTTCAAGCATTTCTTCACCCAGGACCCGGCCGAACAATTGGAAGAGATCTGTTTTCCTGAAATTAGAAAAGCAGGGCAGGGCGGTAATTTCCTCTCGGCCATGAGTACAGTTCAAAACTGTCGTAAGACCCCCTTCATAAGCCAGATTTCCTGCCATGAAACCACACAACGATGGCATTAAACTCCAGGCTAAAACCCGTGTGGATCAGATTCTCTCTGCATATACACCCCCTGAAATAGCGGCTGAAATCCATGAAAAAATGCGTAATTACCTTCTGGATTGCGGTGTGCCTGAGAAATTTGTGGATCATATTGATCATGAACATGACCGCTGCCAAAAAAATCAGGCAAAGGACTAAACATGAAACTGATGATCACCTGCGGTTTTCTCGGCTCCGGGAAAATCACCCTTTTGCTCAAGATCCTTCCCAGGCTTAAAAAGCAATACCCCAAAATTGCAATCCTGGAAAATGAGATCGGGGAAACCGGTGTGGATGGGGATTTTCTGAAAAGCCATGACCTTGAGGTCAGGGAATTATACGGGGGTGCATCTGCTGCACCCTTCAGACAGATATGCTGGCGGCAGTGAAACAGATCTATGAAAATTTTCATCCAGACCTTTTGATCATGGAAGCCACGGCTGCCTCATCGGGCATATTAAATGCCTCATTTACCATGAAACCAAGGGATGCGGCTATTGCAGCATCACTCACTTTGGTGAGACTGGCCTGTTTACCTTGACAAATTAATTGAATTCCATTATATTGTGCTTCATAGAAAGATCATTAAGCTATCTTATGGTCTATATAAGTATCAAAGGAGAAAATGCCAAAAACAATCACACGTACCTACTCACGCTATAGCCGTGATGCGGTAGCCTTGCTCGGTGCATTAATCCGTGAAGCTCGCAATGAGCGTAAACTCACTGCTCAAGAATTGGCCGACCGTGCTTGTATTTCCAGAGGGTTGCTGCAACGTATTGAAAAAGGCAATCTCAAATGTGAAGTCGGAGCCATATTTGAAGTGGCAACCATTGTAGGCATCAAGCTGTTTGATGCCGATGAAAGCGCTTTACCGAAATATCTGCGCCAAACCAAGGAAAAGCTGGCGCTCCTGCCAAAATCTGTTCGCAAGAAATCCAAAGTGGTACGCGATGATTTCTAAAACAGAGAAAGACGCTTTTGTCTGGATATGGCTGCCAGGCAAAACCGAGCCTGTCGTGGCTGGACTGCTTGAAGTTGATAACGGAGTTCTCCTGTTCAATTATGGTCGAAGCTATCTAAATCGTATTAATGACAGCAAGCCTGCGATTCCAATTTACGAACCCGAATTGCCGCTAAAAGCAGGGGTGTTTCCCCTGCTTGAAGGATTAAACATGCCCGGCTGTATCAGGGATGCCGCTCCTGACGCGTGGGGCAGACGTGTGATTATCAATAAAAAATTGGGGCTTAAAGGCGCTGGCACAGATACAGCCGAGCTGGATGAGCTGACCTACCTGCTGGAGTCTGGCTCGGACAGGATTGGTGCACTTGATTTCCAGCAATCCCCGACAGAATACGTACCGCGTACCGCAAATAATGTCAGCATGGAAGAGTTGATTGAATCTGCTAAACGGGTCGAAAAAGGTGTCCCCCTTACACCGGAGCTGGATCAAGCGTTATTCCATGGGAGCTCTATTGGCGGTGCCCGTCCTAAAGCCTTAATCCAAGACCATGGTAAAAAATACGTAGCTAAGTTTTCATCCAGCACTGATCTGTACAGCGTTGTTAAAGCAGAATTCATCGCCATGCGACTGGCTGAATTGGCCGGGTTGAATGTTGCACCAGTGAAACTGGTAAAAGCGGCTAACAGAGACGTCCTCCTGATCGAGCGCTTTGACCGCGTTGCAAAAGGTAATAAGTGGACACGAAAGGCCATGGTCTCTGCTCTAACTCTTTTTGGCTTGGATGACATGATGGCGCGATACGCTAGCTATGAAACATTATCCGAGATTATCCGCCTCCGTTTTACCAGTCCAAGGCATACACTGAAAGAGCTGTTTTCCCGACTTGCCTTTAATATTCTGTGCGGCAACACCGACGATCATGCTCGGAACCATGCGGCCTTTTGGGATGGTAAAGCGCTAACACTGACACCTGCTTATGATATTTGTCCTCAAGGCCGCACAGGCAATGAGGCTTCACAGGCCATGCTCATATCTGGCAACAACAATCTGAGCAGGCTCAAGACATGCCTTGAGACCGCACACAATTTCCTTCTTTCTAAGAAAGAAGCCCGCGAAATATTCGATAGCCTGATTTCCGCAATCGAACAACATTGGGAAATCATCTGTGAAGAAGCTGGGTTGAATGAGGTGGATAAGCAGCTTTTTTGGAGACGGCAGTTTCTAAACCCCTATTCGGTTGATCAATAGTCATCACACTTGTTGAGTCCGGGGGCAATATGAATTTCAACAATTTAAATGAACCGGTCGAACCGTTTATTCAGACCTCCTACAGGTAAAAATGAACATTTTTTGTATTTCATTCAAAAACAATAAGTTAAGGTGAGAAACAAGGCTATTTATCAAAATTGGACACTCATGTTTTTTTCAGGTGCATAAATTTCAGTATGTTACGCCCTGTTCAAGAAAATATTTCATACGTTTCCTTTACCAAATGTCCAAAAATAACGGCTAGAAATGGCTAAAAAGTAGGAGGTCTGTTATTTGGGTGTTCACCGCTGGAATTTTTCTTTTGGCCATCGGTATTGGAAAACGGCTGGGTGTTCTGTTTGGCAAGCGCATGGAAATTTTCGGCGGCCTGATTCTGGTCTTTATTGGTTCCAGAATATTGTTTCTTGAGTTTTTTGCATGAGCTACCATTTGCCAGACACCATAACCCCCTGGAATGAACAGGCTGAAATTTAAAAAAATGAGATGCCATGATAACACCTAAACTGCCTTTTTTAAATGATCCCGAAGGAACAGAGATTCCTCTGGGTTTGCCCTGGATAATGGATGCCCATGTTCATATCTTTCTGGACAAGATTTTTTCTGCTGTCCGAAACTGGTTTGATGCCCATGCCTGGAAAATTCGCTACCAGGAAAGCAGTCCCGATTTGATTTCTTTTCTTTTGAACCGGGGGGTGAGCCGGTTCGTGGCCCTTCAATATGCCCATAAACCCGGGATTGCCAGATCTTTGAACCAGTATATGAGTGAAATATGTCATCGGTTTTCAGGTCGGGTTCTGGGCATGGCAACGGTGTTTCCCGGAGAGGAAGGCGCTGTGGAGATTCTGGAACAGGCCTTTGAATTAGGGCTTTACGGGGTGAAACTTCATGCCCATGTCCAGTGTTCTTATCATAAATTTCCATATCACTTTACCCCCCCACACCATGAAAGGTATATAATGTTCGCAAAAACAACAGATGAATTGAGAAAAATGATGATTAAACATCCAGGCACTTCACCTTCCACCTTCCTCATGGACGATTCTTTTGCCGCCTGGTGCTATGACAATGGCTAAATACAAAGATTATTCATACGATCAAGGCGGCTTCCTCCCGGTCTTTTTTGATAAACAAATTCTCCCTGGAACTTTTGAATATTCCCTTAATCATCTGTTGCCAGAAGATCCTGATAAATATGCTAACAAATCACAAGTATAACTTGTTAAATCATAATAATATTAAACCATCTGCTTGAATTTAGTTTAGATTTGAGTATCCTATTCAAATTTCGGGGTAAAATTATGTGATGTTAATGAGTAATTTTATAACTTACTGTAGTTACTGGATCTAAAAAACTAATTCTTGGAGTTAAACGGCGTTTACCCCGAAATTTGAATAGGATACCAATATAGTTTGCCATGGTATCACCTCAACTAAATTTGATTTCTGATTGGCGTTCGATACTTTTTGAGGAAGGTACAGAGGCCGCTGCCGCTACAGCCGTTGAGATGGGAGCAAAATCGGCATACCGTTTTCTGATGTTTCGTGCCGATCATCCATTTCTATTCATGATCCGGGACAATCAAACCGGTAGCATCCTGTTCATGGGCAGGATGGTTGATCCTATCAGTAAGCGAGAGTGAGCATCGCACAACAATCAAGATGCACCTGCAAAGAATAGCTGCGCCATTCTTTGCAGGTGATCCCCAACGTTGACGGAGGAAAAACCGTGATTCGAATGACTATTTTAAGTTTGTTGCTCTGTTTGCTCGCTGGGTGCAGTGGAAGCCTATAATCGTGTACAAAGGGTTCTACGATCGTGCTCAAGTTCATAAATGGCTATGTTGCTGCGGCTAATGACAGTGCTTCCGCAGTTCAGGAATATGTCATAAACAGCGGCCTATTGACGGTGGATTTCAGAGCAAGCTATACCAAACTCCTTAGCGATGCGTGGGAAGAGGATCATGAATTCGGATTGGGATTCGACCCTATTTCCCCTCTTTAATTACCTGAACAATTTCCGTGGCAAGTATTTCTGCCGCATCCATGGTTTCAATAGGCAAGGCCCCTTTAAGGGCACTGAGCTCTGTGCAGGCAACAATGGCATGCTCCGCTTTTTGGGCCAGAAGGTGGGTACACACTTTGGCATATTCTTGTAAAACGGCCTTCCCCGTATTTCCGGCTTTAACGCTTTTAATCACCTGGAAAAGAATTTCCTGGTGGGGGGCATCGGGGTAGATGGGAGTGATGTTCAGGTTTTCAAACCGTTGCTGGTAAAGCCCTGTGATGCGTATGGCCGGAGATGCCAGAATCCCCACTCTGGAACATTGGGGATGGGTAGTGGTAACTTGTTTCACCACCAGATCAATGAGATTTATCACGGGGATGTCAACCGCCTTGTTCACATCATCGTAATAAAAATGGGCGGTGTTACAGGGGATGACCAGAAAATCAGCTCCCCAAGCGGCCAAGCGCTTTCCCATGTCAGCCATGCAGGGACCGGGGCTTTCACCACCGCCTTCAATGATGGCCTTTATGCGGGAGGGAACCTTGGGATTGTTGTCCACGATGCAGCGAATATGGTCAATGTCGTCCAGAGCTGGTGTGAGGCGGATGATTCGTTCCATGAGATCCACGGTGGCCTCGGGCCCCATACCCCCCAGAATACCCACTACTTTTTCGTTGGTTTGTGTCATTTGATGATTCGCTCCTCAAGTATTTTAAAAGATTCTGCACCATAATAACACCTCTAAGTACCCGAGCATATATTCCTCAAAATAAAACTCATAAATATCAATGAGATATGTCTGTGGAATACCGAAGAACATATGTGTGGGTACTTACTATCGGCGTTCCAGTGCTGCATTTTCTTTTTATTAGAAAATAAAACTTTAGGGCAACCTCAGCAGAGCCCCCCCTCCGATGGGCAATAGGAACCGGCCAATTGGGCCGTCTACGGTTCCGGGCCGGGCCCATTGCCCATCGGGGGGGGCGGCATTTTGTAAATATTCGGGTTGCTATTGTAAATGTTTGGGCAGTACCCCATATTCGCCTATTTGGGGTTGCGTAGCATACTAATGCTATGTGAGCAGGGCAAACTTAGGTGAAGATGTGGTGTTGACCGAATATTTACGAAATTTTTTTGTTTCGGACGGTGAAGCAGGTATTATCTGAACGTGTCCAGGTACGCATACAGTGCTGGAGATCCGCCGGTGTGGAGGAAGAGCACATTGGATCCCTTGGGGAAATGTCCTTTTCTAACCAGATCAATGAGGCCTGCCGCTGCCTTACCGGAGTATACGGGATCAAGCAAAATGGCTTCCTTCATGGAGAAGAGTTTCACCGCTTCCACCATGGAATCGGTGGGGATGGAGTATCCCGGTCCCACATAGCTGTCAAAGCAGACAATATCTTCCCGGGCCACACCGCCTTTTACACCCACTTTTTCTGCGGTCTCAACGGCCAGCTTGTTGACGATCTCCTCCTGGACATCCTTGGGCCTGGAGACATTCACACCCGATACGGGGATGTTGGCGTTGACACCGGTGATGCCCACAACCATTCCGGCATGGGTACCGGCGGAACCAGAGGGTACCACAATGTGATCAATGCTGAGATGCATGTCATTGAGCTGGTTCATGGTCTCTTCAGCACAGGCCACATATCCCAGAGCACCAATGCTGTTGGAGGCACCACCAGGTATGATATAAGGGGTTTTGCCCTCTGCCTTGAGGGCCGCAGCCTTTTTCTCCATTTCACCCATCATGTCGGATCCAGCAGCCACAACACCGATGGTTTTAACACCCAGGAGTTCAAAGAGAAAGTTGTTACCGCTGGCTGTTTCCTTGTAAGTTCCCTTGACCCGCTCTTCAAGGATAAGATGACAATCAAGCCCTTCTTTGGCAGACCAGGCAGCTGTGAGCCGGCAATGGTTGGACTGTACGGCACCGCAGGTAATGAGGGTGTCTGCATCCTTTTCCATGGCATCCGCTATGCAAAAATCCAGTTTACGGGTTTTGTTTCCACCGGCGGCACCGGGAAGAAGATCATCTCTTTTGATGTAAAGGGTCACATCACCGCCCAGGGCTTTGCTCAGGGCAGGCATGGCTTCGAGGGGGGTGGGGGTCGGTACATAGTGTCTTCTGGGAAATTTGGTAAAATTCATTTGTCACTCCTTAGCGTTTTGTATTAACAAGCCAGGCCTTTACCCGGGCACTGTTTTGTTGGTATCTTAATGTATGGGGCAAGCGGCCACATCCATGGGAATGATTTTCGGGGGTGGCCATAAGATGGGCCACTACACGGGAACTGAATATATGTTATTGTCAATTAGTTGTAATTACTGACTTTATTTTTAGGTCAAAAAAATGGCTTCAAAGTGACCCATGTTATGACCACCCCCGAAAATTTTTATCCCATAAATTTATGCCCCGCAGCCCTGTCACAATGAAAGGGGATGGCATTTAAGATTAAAGCGGTCTAATGGTGATTTTACTTTCTGATTTACTACTATTGATACCTATTTTATGAAACTCTCCAGCCCCCGGCAAACCCTCTTCTTTGATAAATACCTTGTGTAGATTTTGTTTGATCAACAAGGATGAATACATCCCGGTAATGGTCGTATTGGCAAATATAGTCGCTTTGACCACCACCTCAGGATTTCCCATTTCTCTGCTTGACCATTCCGTAATTTCTTCAAGTTTGTTTTTTATTTTATTGAGTTCTGTCTCGGCGCTGATGATCTCTTTTTGGTTATTCGAGATTTTAGTGGTGATGTGATCCTGTTCGTTGAAAAGGTCGTCAAGGTTTTTTTCATCTCCTGTGATCTTGAGCATCACCTCTTTTAATTGGCACCCAAGATCTGTCAACTGCTCACTATGTTTTTGTGGATCGAGTGATTCCACTATTTTTTTCAGTTCTCTTTGTTTCACCATGGCCCTATCCAGTATTTGAACCAAGGATCCAATTTTTGTTTCAATTTTTCCAGGTAATGTCATAAGATGAATTCGAAGCGTTATTAACTTTTCTATCTCTGCCGTTTTCTGGGGTATTATTGTTTTTATTTGTTCCGTTTTTCTTTTTACGTTTTTGTCCACACCAACGATCAGGTGACATGGTTTTGAAATCTCAGATCCTATATTCATTGCACATATCCCCTTTTTTGCAGCAACCTTGGAAGATAGGATAGGGCCTTCATTGACAAGGCATTGCCCACTGGTAGCAATCTGTGAGTCAATGATTTCCTTTTCAACAACAACATCTCCGAATGCTTCAATGTGCGAGTCATGAATATATCTGGCTTGGATGTTTCCGTCTGTTTTGATTTGGGCACCGATAATGCCACCGTTCACAATAATATCTCCAGCCATTTTAATTTCAGCTTTGAGAATTTCTCTGGCTATCAGGCTGTTACCCTGCACATGATATCCATTTTGTATTGATCCGAGTACATGAATTTTACCATTAAAATTTATATGACCGGTCTCCATGCAAACATCCCCAGAAATTTTTAGTTCCGGAGAAACATAAACCTTACCCATGGCGGAGATTTCAGGAATGCCGTCTGTTGTTGCCATTATTTTGAGATTGTTCTGGGAGAGGCTCGTTCCTTGTCCAGAGATTAGTTTGGGGTCTTGGGGATTTGAAACAGGTATTTTACAACCAAATACGTCCTTTCCCGGGATACCTTCCACAGCAGGCTCTTTTTGTGCAAGTAAACTTCCTGTTGTCACCTTGGGGAAATCGCCCTTAGCTTTGAAATCAATGCTACCCCCTTTTTTGATTGTACCGATCTTCAATGAATCTGTGTCAAAATAATATTTAATGGTGGCATTCTTTGGGGGGTGCGGTTTAATGCCCTCTGCAATGATCTGGGGTTCTTTGTTACTGTCTTCAGGGTTAAGGCACATCGCTATTTCAGAATCGGTTAGAATGCCGTGTTTTATGCCTTTCAATTGAAGAGCTTGTTTGATCTCTTCAATGGTAACAGGTTCATTGGCTTTATCGCTAATGCGTAAGGTGACGAAAAGTTTATTCATTGAAATCGACAGGCTGAAATTTGTGTTTTTTTTGGGCTCTTCTTCAAAAGGAAGAGGAGTTAGCGGGTTGGTTTCAACAGAGGGATTTTCATTAAATCGCTTTTGTCTTACAAGAATCGCATCCCGCTGTTTTGTTGTCATCACATTGGATTGAATCAGTATGTCCCCGATTAATCTAAGTTTTTTTGTCTTTTTAAAGCGTATGTTTTGTTGTTGTAGCGCCCAATCTATCTGAGCTTGGGTGGCAAATTTATTACCCACGGCAATGGTTCCAAATTTACTGTCCAGTTTTCTTGTTTCAAAAATTTTTTGGGTTGAGATTAAAAAATCCAGTTGGGCTTGTGATATCATTTCTTTGGCGACAAGAATTGATCCTAAATACTGTTTTTTTGGGGGGGGAAGGGCAGCTTGAATGGCCAATGCATCCCGGAGTTGTTCTTTGTTGATAAAATCATACTTTATTGCCAGTTTTCCCAATAACAAATAAGAGTTCTCTTGGGCTATTTTCTCAAATTTACCTTTTTCCAGTGGAATTTTTGGGCTATTTTTTGCATCTTTTTCGTTAAATTCAATTGTAAATTTGACACCACACTTTTTGCATGACACCTTATGTCCTATAAAATTCTGGAGAACTTGGTATCTGCATTGACATGAGGGACATTCTGTTATTTCATAATTGTTATTTTTCATATTCCGCCAGATTTAAAAATAAAAGTTGTTTGCGAAAAACATGTCTCTAATTTCAGTGCTGGTGATCGAGTGTAGGCTATAGCATGTTCAATACATTTGCCAAATTCAAAACTGATTTGAAATTTGGCAATCAAAACACCATATTTTGTGCCAGTATGGTAATAAAATTGTAATATATAAATTGAGATTGAAAGCAAAATAAAATATGATCAAGCCCGAAATGCGCTATGATACTAACCCATTTCTTTTCTAATTTTCTATGAATGCCTTGACCGGTGGTGACTCCGAAATTCTTTCAAATAATTCATTTATACCATTTAAATAGTCTTTATTCTGACAGGGTTTTGAGAGATGATCAATTCTGGCATCTTTTTGTTTTAGTTCTTTTATGGATTCCAAAAATTCGATATTGCCTGAAATAAACAAAATAGGAGTAATCTCGTCCGACGCTCTGATATGATGATAGACATCCATTCCGTTAATTTTTCCTGGAAGAATATAATCCAGACTGACAAGGTCATATCTATTTTTTTCCAACAAATTTATTGCAGCTTGCCCGTTATTGGCAATATCAACTTTGTGGTTGCAGGGTTCCTGTGTCAATATTCTGTGTTGTACATCTGCAATGGTTGTTTCATCTTCAACAAGGAGGATAGTTTTTCCAAAATGTGATTTCCATGCTTGGACTTCTGTTTTTTCTTCACCTGTCAACTCTTTTTTAATGATTGGCAGCGTGATGACAAACTTTGCCCCTGATCCTAAGTTCGACTCAATTGAAATAATACCATTGTGTTGCGTAATATATTTATTGACATTGCACATTCCATAACCCGTACCTTTGATATCAGATTTATAGGATGCTGTTATATCCCTGCTTCCTTTTAACGTAAAAGAAGGATCGTAAATATTGGCAAGGTTCTCTTTTGAAATGCCGCATCCATTGTCCTCAATCTCAAAGCAGATATTGTTATCACAACGGTAAGTTCTGACGGTTATTTTGGGATATTCTATCATACTTGTGGCATGGATTGAATTTTGTATAAGATTTACAAGTGTATTCTCTATCATTCCAGGATCGGCAAGGAGTTCTGGCAGACCTGGACTTTTTTCCTCAAGGAGCTCAATGCCATCCAGATCTTTTCTCATCAGATTTAAAACAAGGTCAATTTTTTCGTTGATGCTGAAAAATTCCTGTTGGGGTTCCTGATCTTTGGCAAAAGCAACCAGGTTTTTTGTCAAATTTTTTCCACGAACCGTCTGATCAAAAATCAGCTGTAATGTTTTTTTTATCTGATTATCTGGACAATCAAATATGGCCAATTCAGCATTGCCCATTATGATGCCCAGAATATTATTAAAATCATGAGCCATTTTTCCGGCAATTCGACCGATAAGAGCATGCTTTCGATGTTCATTTGCAATTTCTTGGGCGATTAACTTTTCAGCTTCTGCCTGTTTTCGCTGGGTAATGTCTCGAATAATAACCTGGACGCAGGCTTCCGATTCAAGCACCAGTGCGGTCATGTTTACCTCTGTTTCAATGAGTTGGTTATCACTGGTTTTGAGGGTCAATTCAAAAAATTGGGGTTCCGCCAGTGCCAGGGTCAATTTTTTCATGGCTTTATCTTTTGACCGACGACCATCCGGCTGGGTATCCGGACAAAAACAATAAAAGGGCTGATCTATAATGATATGGCGATCCATACCCACCAGTTCGGAGGTTTTTTGATTGCAGATCATGATTTGAGCATTTTTAACAATGAGAATGGCATCACTTGAGGATTCAAAAAGTTTCCGATACCGCTCTTCATTCTCTTTTTCTGATTTTATGAACCGTGCCTCCAGGATAAGGTGCCGTGTTTGAGCCCTGCCAAACAAAAGAAGTCCCAGGAGAAGTAGAAATATAAACGCACCGGTTCCTACAAGGAACTGCCAGCCTTCAATGTTGCCCATGATCTCTTCTTTTTCCACCAAGGCGGTTAGATACAATGGCAGAGGCTGTATTTGGATGCGGGTCAAAAACATTTGGGAATCAGCGCCGGATGAGGTAACCACAGAGATCAATAACGGTTTGCTGACTTCCGCCAGTGTCTCCCGGGGAATTGTCGGGAAAAAAGGAAGAAGCGTTTTTTCCTGAAGACGTATGAACTCCCCATTTGCCAGGGTCAGACTCAAGCGTTTGGAAGACCTGCCCAGTAACGATTCCATAAAATTTTTATGCAAGGAGTCCATGTTCAGCCAGGCAATAATCCATCCGTAAAATTGTTTTTTGTAAAAACATGGTGCGGCCAAGAGAATTTCATGGCCGTTTCCATTTTTTTTCAGGAGTAGCTCGGGCTCTGCCGTCACATGGGCCAATTGGTCTATCCCCGGAAGGCTTTGACTGGATCGGGATCTGGATCTGGCCTGTGCCAGAAGTATACCATCTTTTCCCATGAGGGCAAAATTATCATAAATGATATCGCCGTTGATGGTTTGACTTCGGCGTATTTTTTTCATTGCCTGGCTGATCCCAAACAGGCTTACTTTAAGACCATACTGTTCTGACATGCCCATGTCACGGTTGGCAAAATAGGTGTTTACCTCAACGGAATCCGCCAGGCTGCGCACGTCATATTTACTCTCCAGAAAAAAATACGCCAAGGTTTTAGCCTGTTTTTCAATGTCCAGTTGAAAGCGTTTTATGGAGGAGTCATGAAGCGCCTGGGTGTTCTGATAATTGAAAGTCAAAAGAAAAACGATATACACCACCGGCAGAAAGGTAGCAGAGATGATCAGAAGTTTTGAATGGCGTTTAGCTAAGTCAGTCAATGGCACGTTCATTAATTCCTGTATTCTGAAAAAAAGTTAGGATAGTATATGCATAGTAAAAAAAACGCCAGAGCCAGGACAGAAGTTAAACTCCTATACAGTTGCAATGCCATTATGATTCCTTTCTTTTTATGATTCATACGTTTTTTTAAAAATTCGGGTGACATCTGAAAGGAAGTGACTGCATTTTGATTCTTATATAAAATATCACATACTGTGTTTTTAGCACACATTATATTGTTTTTTTAAAGACTTAAGCACAATATGGCGTGGCAAAAAATTTTAAATTAATTTTAACGAGAGCATTATGTAATAACTGAAAAGCATAGGGGAATAATTAGAACCTAAATTATATCAACAAACTGAATATATGATTATTGAATTTATAATGCAAGTTCTGTCACAAAAAAAAGGAACCCGACGGATTTCAAATCAAAAGCGTTGTTATCCGTTTATCCTCAAAACATCATTTTTACCCAGGCCAAAATAACAAGATCTTGTGCCTGTGGCCCCTGGAATACACATGGGCATTTATGGAGAAGATTAAAACAAATCATTTTGGTTAAATAGTTGAAAATTGTGGGACATTATCATCAGATTATGGTATAATACCCAATTAAACTAAAAGGAATTCTGTTGCTTGATGATCCGATAATCCAATTTTGTTATATTCATATCTGGCAGATGAAGGATATCAAAGTATCCCCCATAAAAATTAAGAAACCACTTGGAATCAATATGTCATTTGAAGAACTTGGCCTTCGGGTCGAACTGCTTAAAGCCGTTAAAACCAATGGCTACACCGCCCCCACCCCCATCCAGAGCCGGGTTATCCCGGCCATTATGCAGGGACGGGATGTCCTTGCCCGGGCCCAGACCGGAACAGGTAAAACCGATGCATTTGCTCTGCCACTGGTGCATATGCTAAGTCAAGAAAAAGGCACTGGCCGGCACCCCCGGGCACTGATATTGACCCCCACCCGGGAACTGGCCCTCCAGGTGGGGGACTGCCTCAAGGATTATGCCAGAAGGGTTTCTCTTCGGTGTTCGGTGGTGTACGGTGGGGTCAACATCAACCCTCAAATCCACCGCTTGAGGCGGGGCATAGATATTCTTGTGGCCACCCCGGGTCGTCTTCTGGATCTGGCCTCCCACAGGGATCTGAACCTTTCCCTGATAGAATTTCTGGTATTTGACGAGGCCGACAGAATGCTGGATCTGGGCTTTAGTGGGGAGATATCCGAAATCCTTGAGCTTATGCCAACCCACCGCCAGACCATGTTGTTTTCTGCCACCTATACCCAGGAGATCCGACAACTTGCCGATGAAATGCTCAATAATCCTCAAAACATCGAGGAGACACCAAACATTAAAGCCGCAGCATCCATTGCTCAGAAGGTTCATCTGGTGGAACAGAGCAATAAATGTCCCCTGTTGATTCATCTGATCACCAAGGGAAATTGGCCCCAGGTGCTTGTATTTACCCGGACAAAGCATGGGGCAAATAAGCTGACTGAAAAATTAATGGCAAAGGGGGTGAGTGCTGCGGCCCTCCATGGCAACATGAGCCAATCCCAACGCACACGAACCCTCAAGGAGTTCAAAAAAGGGGAGGTAAGAACCCTGGTGGCAACGGATGTGGCGGCAAGGGGGCTGGATATCAGTAATTTACCCCATGTGGTGAACTATGACATGCCCCGGGCCCCGGAGGATTATATCCATCGCATTGGTCGCACGGGTCGTGCCGGGGTAAGCGGTGTGGCTGTCTCTCTGGTCAATCATCATGAAAACGCCAGTTTAAAGGCCATTGAAAAGTTGCTGAAACAAAAAATCCCCAAAGAATCCATTGACGGCTACACCGTGGATGGTGCAGTTCCCCAATTTGTATTACTACGTCCCAAAAATCCCGCCAGTGAAAGAAAGGCAGACAAGGGGATAAAGGAGGTGGTGAGCAAAAGAAACGCTGCAAAGGCAGCTGCCAGCAAAACCACCAATTCCGATTCCGGCAAAAGTGGCGGGGATGTATCAAAATCACCATCTGGCAAAAAAGCGAAAAAATTTGAGAAAAAACTTTCCCGATCAGAAGCCCGTTCCCGCCCAATACCGAGAAAGGGAAGAAGCAGAGGGAAAAAATAACGTAGTGCATAGTCAAGACTAAGATTTAGGATTGTAAGTACCCATGCATATGTTTTTCGGTATTCCACAGAGATATACCGTTGATATTTATGGATTTTATTTTGAGGAATATATACTCGGGTACTTACATACCGCAGAGCATTACACAACGGCACCCTTGAAAATCGGCAATCCCTAAATTAAGTGATGACAATGCAGTAGTACACCTAATCATAAATTCCTCGGGGTTATTCGTGAAGCTAACCTTTGAATATCAGATGTGTTTCAGTTGCGTTATCCCCGATAGATTTAAGATTTTAAACCCAAAAAAACAGGCAATTTATTTGCACGGACTCCCCTCAGTTCTTGACCCTGGTTCTTAATTATGAGTATAAAGCCATTACAATGTACCGACGGATTAATTTGCCAAAAGATTCAAACAGGGGAGATTTTTCATGGAAAGGAGCTTAAACAACAACGGATTTTTATTTGATTTTATAGGCCCGCTGCTTGTATCGCTTGGGATGATCTGCCTGAGCTATGGTTTTTCAGCGGCCTCGTCAGACACTTATGACGTGATCTCCAAGGATGCTGTCTCCATAGAAGCGGCCATTCTCATGGCCCTTAAGACAAATCCAGACATCAGCATGGTGGCCCAAGGGGTGAAGATGGCAGAGGCTGACCTTAAAAAGACCGAGTCATTATTTTTGCCAAGACTCTCCGTTTACAGTGAATACTCAACAGGGGATGCACCCTCGGCATATCTTTTTAAAACCATTGATCAAAGAAATCTGCCATCTGACCTTAATTTCAATGGCCCAGGATCCTTTATAAATCTTGAAACCGGCGTTGTTGCAACCTGGAACATATACAGGGGCGGCGTTGATACCCTGAATGCAAAGATTGCCCAATCAGTGGTGTCTGACACCAGTGCAGGGCTTGAAGATACAAAAAACAAGATTGTGGCTTCGGTCATCCAGCTCTTTTTTTCCGTCTTAAAGGCAGAAGAATATGTCTCCATTACAGGCCAGTCTGTTGAAACGGTGGCGGAACAGCTGAGAATCATGGGAATCCGTTTTGAGGGGGGAGGGGTGTTAAAATCCGACCTTCTCTCCCTGCAGGTCAGGCTTGCCGAGGCAAAAAAAGACCTGGTTCAGGCAAAAAATCTATACACCACAACCCTGACGGCTTTTAACCGGGTTCTTGGAAAAACATTGGATGACAACCTTATCTTATCACGAACCTGTGAATGCCCTGTAACCTTTCCAAATACCTGTGAAAAAGCCATAATCCTTGCCATGGAAAAAAGACCTGAGATTATCCAGGCCAGGGAAAGGCTTAAAATGGCCCGGATGGCGCTTGAAAAAGCCGGGGCCGGCTATCTGCCTCGTATAGATTTAAATGCCAGGTATTACATTGATGACGAAGACCTGTCCTATGATATTAAAAATGATAATTATACGGCAGCTATAACAATGAACTGGGATGTATATACCGGCATGTCCACCAAGGCGGATCTGTCACGGGCCCGCCACGGTCTTAAAAGCGCCGAACACTATTATCGTAAGGTTGAGCTCGATATCGTTCAGGATGTCAGGAATGCCTATCTCAGCCTGGAGGATGCCGTGCAGCGTTTTGAAGTCTCAAAGAGCAGTGTGGCCCTGGCGGATGAATCCCTGAGCCTTGTCAAAAGCAGATATGAGGGTGGCTCTGCCCCGGTGACCCGTTATCTTGAGGCCGAGCTTGCAAGGAGCAGGGCGAGCATGAACAAAACAGCGGCCTTTTATGATCAGAAGATTGCCTTGAGTGGTATCGGAAGATCCCTTGGGATGCTTTCACAGATTTGGTCAAAGAGTGAGAAACAGGAGAATTAAAAATGGGCTTTACACATAGGGCTTCACACAATAATTTGCGAATATGGATTTCAAGGATCGCAATAAGTGTTCTTTTTTCCACCTTCTTGGGAATGACACCATTATGGGCCGGGGATACGCCTGACCCAACGCCTGAATATCCTGAAGACGGGGGTGTCCAAGCCATACTTACCAATGTAACCGAGACCTATACCGCCGTTGGAACCGTAAAGCCAAGGAGTGAGATGATAATCGAGTCCCAGGTGGGCGCCCAGGTTGAAAATGTACATGTTCAGGCAGGGGACAGTGTCCAAAAGGGAGATATTCTGATAACCTTGGATAACCGCCAGCCCGCCTCCCGTCTGGATAGGGCAAGACAGGCACTGCACCAGGCCCGGGCAGGAAAGCAGGAGGCAATACAGGGAGTCAGGGCCGCTGAAGCCGCCTATAACGAGGCTAAATTACACTATGAGCGAATTAAAAAATATTACAGCTCCCAGGCGGCGACCAAACAAGAACTTGAAAATGCAGAATCAGGATACCTCCAGGCAAAGGCGGGGCTGAACCGCTCAAAAGATGCCATGACCGGGGCTGAAGCTGGTATCCGCCAGGCCATGGAGGTAGTATCCGAGGCCACGGTGGGCCTGGGATTCACACGGATCACTGCGACGGCTCCGGGTGAGGTGATCAAGCGCATGGTGGAGCCTGGGGATCTGGCCTTGCCTGGCAAGCCGCTGATTTCCCTTAGAACCGAAGATGGATTCAGAATCGAAGCCCATGTGCGCGAAGGACTCATCGGAAAGGTCACGATCGGAATGCACCTGAAGGCCGAGGTTGTCACCCTTGAAGAGACCTGCGATGCCGTCGTGGAGGAGATCGTTCCCTATGCGGATCCATCCACCCGGACCTTTCTGGTCAAGGCGGCCCTGCCGTTAATCAATGGCCTGTATCCTGGCATGTATGGAAAGCTTCTCATACCGGAGTCGGAACAGGAGGTGGTCATGGTTCCTTATAACACGGTCATTCGAACCGGCCAGCTTGAACTTCTAAGGGTCAGGCAGGGTGAAACATGGCAGCTTAGATATGTTAAGACAGGGAAACGCTCCGGTGACATGATTGAGATTCTCTCTGGACTTAAGGGCAATGAAGAGATCAAAGCAGGGAGACTTAACCAGCCATGAATGATGTCACAGAACATAACGGAAAAAAAAATGAGGAAAGGGGATTCTTTTCCAAGATTGTCGAAAAGTTTTTAGACGGCAAACTGTCGGTCATGCTGATCATCATCTCCCTGTGCCTTGGCGGGGCCGCACTCATGGTGACTCCCAAGGAAGAAGAACCCCAGATTGTGGTTCCCATGGCCGATGTGTTCATATCTGCCCCAGGCGCCAGCCCGGAGGAGATCGAGCAGCTTGTGGCAACTCCCCTGGAACGTTATCTGTGGCAAATCGATGGCGTGGAGTATGTTTACTCCATGTCCAAAAAAGACATGGCCCTTGTCACGGTAAGGTTTTTTGTGGGGGAAGACCGTGAAGATTCCCTGATCAAACTCCATAATCGAATCTCCATGAACCTGGATCAAGCAACCCCCATTGTAAAGGGATGGGTGATAAAACCGGTGGAGATCGATGATGTTTCCATCGTCAACATTACCCTGTTTTCGGATACACAAAGCGATTATGTGCTGAGGCGTGTGGGCGAAGAGGTGCTTGCACGCCTAAGCCAGGTGAAAAACATATCCAAAACAACCATCCACGGGGGACGGGAGCGGGAAGTCAGGGTAAATCTCCTGCCCGAGAAAATGAAGGCCTTTAATATCTCCTTCATGGAAGTACAGCAAGCACTCCAGGGCGCGGATGCTTCCCTGACGGCCGGAGCCTTTTCACGCAGGGATATCTCCTACACGGTTTCGACCAGTGCGTTTTTGACCCATACCGATGAAATCAGAGCCCTTGTGGTGGGGGGAAGCGAAGGCAGGCCGGTATATTTAAGGGATATTGCAAGGGTGGAAGACACCCCTGAGGAGGCAGATACCTATTCCAGGATTCTATTTTCCGACGACTATGCCCGGGAACTGCCCGGTGTTGACCCGAAAAAAAAATACGCATCAATAACCCTTGCCATTTCCAAGAAAAAAGGCACCAACGCGGTAACGGTGGCCCAAAATGTCATTGATGCCTTTCAGGCCCTTGAAGCCGATCTGATTCCCCAGGGAATTCATTGGGAAATCACGCGAAATTATGGGGCCACCGCCCAGGAAAAGGTGGGAGGGCTTTTGAGCTCCCTTCTCTTTGCCGTGGCATCGGTGGTGGTGCTTCTTGCCTTTACCCTGGGATGGAAGGAGGCCCTCATCGTTGCCGTGGCCGTTCCCATCAGCTTTTCCCTGGCCCTTTTCGTAAATTATCTGTTCGGGTACACCATAAACAGGGTCACCCTGTTTGCCTTGATTCTCTCCCTTGGGCTTGTGGTGGATGATCCCATCACCAATGTTGAAAACATTCAACGTCACATTGTAAATGGAGTGCTTGACCCTTTTAACGCCACCTTAAAAGCCGTGGATGAGGTGATGCCGCCGGTTATCATGTCCACCCTGGCCATCATTGCCTGCTTTTTACCCCTGTTCTTCATCACAGGCATGATGGGTCCCTACATGGCCCCCATGGCCGCCAATGTGCCCTTGACCGTGTCATTTTCAACCCTGTGCGCTTTGACCATCGTGCCCTGGCTGTCCCACGCTCTTTTGAAATCATCGTCTCCCTATGTACAGCCCCTTGACATGCCCTCTGCCGGGCCAGGAGGGGACAAGGCTTCAAACATAACGGCTCAAGCACAGTCCGAGCCCGCTTCCCAGCCCCCTGTGAAGGAGGACCATCAAGGCAACTCAGCGCTTAATGATGACGGTGTGGATCAGGCCCAGAAACCACCCCAGAAAAGAATCACTGGAACCCGGCTGTTTAAAATATACAGAGCCGTTGTGGAGCCCTTCTTGAACTCAGGATTCAAGCGATTTCTTCTCTTTTCCGGGGTGTTTGTTCTGCTGCTCATCTCCTGTGCCCTGGCGGTGTTTCGTATGGTGCCGTTAAAGCTTCTGCCCTTTGATAACAAGAATGAATTCCAGATTGTCATAGACATGCCCGAGGGAACCACCCTTGAGGCCACAGATGCCGTTGTTCAGAATTTTGAAGAGTATCTAAGGAAGGTCAAGGAGGTTACATCCATTGTCTCCTTTACCGGTGAATCTTCTCCCATGGATTTCAACGGCATGGTGAGGCACTATTATCTGCGCAAGGGCAGTCATTTTGCCGATATCCGGGTCAATCTTCTTCCAAAAGAGGAGCGGGATCAGCAGAGTCATGGCATTTTGCTTAGACTGAGAAAAGAGTTGAAATCCATTGCCATGGAAAACGGCGCTTCCATCAGCCTGGTGGAGGTGCCTCCAGGGCCGCCGGTACTATCCACCATTGTGGGGGAAATCTATGGCACCCTTGATCTGCCCCATCAGAAACTAACGGAATCTGCTGCACATCTGAAAAATATCATGGCCCAGGAACCCTTTGTAGTTGACATTGACGACATGACAGAATCCGATCATGAACGGATTGAGTTTGTAATCGACAAAGAAAAAGCCGCCATGCACGGCATTGATACCCGTACCATTACATCCACGCTTCATGGGGTGTTGACCGGTCTTGTTCCGGCATTTGTGCATCTTCCCAGGGAGCGCCAGCCCCTGAAAATACGGGTGACCGTGCCAAGAGATCTGAAATCGGGGATCACGGATTTAAAGGGAATCCCGGTAAAGGCGGCAAACGGAAAAATGATCTCCCTTGCTGAGCTCGTTTCAGTTCAAAAGCTACCGGATCAGAAGACCATTTATCACAAGAATCTGGAGCGGGTGGTGTATGTGCTGGCTGAAACCGCAGGTCGTGCCCCTGCTGAAGCGGTTTTGGATATGCAAAGCCGCCTGAAGGAAGCCCCCATGCCCCAGGGAACCCGTGTGGACTGGGCAGGAGAAGGTGAGTGGAAGATTACCCTGCGGGTATTCAGGGACATGGGAATTGCATTTGCCGCGGCTCTGGTGGGAATTTATGTCCTCCTGATCATCCAGTCCGGCTCCTTTGTCATGCCGGGACTGATCATGATGGCCATCCCTTTGACACTATTGGGGATCATGCCGGGATTTGTCTTATTGAACATGTTTGGTACCACCCCGTCCGGGGGCTTTGAAAATCCCATCTTCTTAACGGCCACCAGCATGATCGGTATGATCGCCCTTGGCGGGATTGTGATACGAAATTCCCTGGTACTTATCGAATTCATTCAGGATGCCATGGCAGGGGGAATGGATTTCAAGGAGGCCATACTACAGAGCGGGGCCATCCGGATGCGCCCCATCCTGCTCACGGCCCTTACTACTGCCATCGGCGCGTTTCCCATCACGCTTGATCCCGTATTTTCCGGCCTTGCCTGGGCATTGATATTCGGGCTGTTTGCCTCAACCCTGTTTACATTGCTGATTATTCCGGTGACATATTATTCGTTTTATAAGGCCAAAGTATGAAACTTGGCGTCTATCTATAGTATTTTTTTTGATATAGCTTAGGATCTTTCTCACCAGTGGAATGGTCATTTCATCATAAAACGCAAGATTGGCTTTCAGGATAATGGGCATGTCCTGCCGGACACAACGAATATAGGGTCGTAGACGCGGAGCCAAATGGCTGTATGCCGCCCCCGGGGAGGGGGTAATCTCAAGACACCGATAAGAATGGTAAATCCCACGGAAAAAGCCACAGACATGCGAAGTCCAAAGACATATTGAGTTAAAGATTTCTGGCCTGGATCAACAAGGCCTCCCTGAGATGCAATTTCAGGGGCTTCCCAGGGCACTGCTATAAGGGCAGGCTCTGAAACAATATTGCTTTTTTAAAACAACAATCTGGAAAAATGCAATCACCAGAATAATGGGCAACAGATCAGTAAAGGCACTCTTAAGTTTTTTCAGGATTATGGAAATAATGATTATTTTATGACTTGGCCCCTGGAAATAAAAGAAATTCCTTGGCTGCTCCTTGTGCTGATCATAATTGATTCTATCAAAGGGGGATTCACAGGTTGGGTGGATTTCCATTTCACAATAAATTTAGCCCCAGACCCTCCGGATCTATCTTTGCTTTTAACAATATAGCGAATTGCACCAAGCTTTTTTAATAAAATAGGCTTTTCAATATAGTTTCTTAGAAAATCTCCATTGGAATCAAAATAATCAACTGAAATAATAGTTATTTCCTGTTCCATGTCTGTATTGCGTATGCTCAGTGTTGCTGTTAAATCAAAGGGTTTATCTATATTGCCATGGTAAATATGAGAATAAATTGCAACATAAACGCTCTGCCCCATTGAAAGATTAACGGTTGAAGATGCATTTCCATGACCCGGAAGTATTCCCATTACCACCAAGATCAACATGAAAATTATGAGTTGAATTTTTTTCTGATATGTCATTTGTCTATTCCTAAATTGAGTTTACAAAATTGAGATTGGTCATAACTCTCCTGTATATGTGGGTGATCATAAATATACGTATGTTCATGGATGCTCCTTGTGAAATAAAATTCGGTTAAACCCATCAAGCATCATCACCCTATTCGGCCTGTTGTTTTTTCTGGCTGATTTTTTCATAGGCTT
>CAYSSE010000040.1:0-22522 GCA_964433355.1 uncultured Desulfocicer sp. | reverse complement strand
CTGAGGGAGGTGCCAAATCTTGAGCAAAGGAATATGATGGTTTGGACACCCCAGACTTGATATGTTTAAACGCCAAACAACAGATTTTCAGCGCCGATTCTCTGGGTGATCATGGAGATAGATATATCAATCATAAAATTATGTTTTTGTGCAAAAAGCGCCTGGGTTCCATTTTTAAGAAAGCTCAGTGCGGTACCTGCTGCGATTTTTCTGGCATGGGGAAATACAAGCAGAAGATCTTTTTCTTCTTCAACGGTGTCACCGGCTCTATGTATTGCCTCAAGAGCGGTACGTTCTTTCTGGTTTTTTCCATGGCGGATCAATGAAACCACATAATTATGCCGGTTCATGCGAAGATCCATGGCCACATCCACCATATCATCCAATATCTGGCAGCCCATGCCGATATTAAACAGGGCGTCTTTTACACTGGCGGTATCTTTTAAGTGGGGGGTGTCAATGATATCGGGCAGTGCCCAAGGGGATTGGAACAGGATGCCTGTTTTGTAATGATGAACCTTATTGAGAATATCTTCAGGGGGCAATATCGTGCCTGCTCCACACTCTTCCGAGGCTTCCTGGGCACCGCTTTTTGCCAGGGTACGCAGGGATGCAAAAGTTGCTGGTTGGATCTGATCAAAGGTCAGATCATTGTTAAGGTATCCCCTGTGAAGAATGGCAAATAGAACACGGTCGGAAATCATTATATCCAATATGGAGCGAAAACGCGTTGCCTGTTCTGGAAGATCGGTGTCCAGGGTTTTCTTGTATTCATTATCAAGGATATTGTCACATCCGGTGACCATGCCCCGTAAACATTGGTTTGCCGCTGCATATAAAATCCTTCTGGATACGGGGATTTCCATCCTGAAATAGGAGTAAAGAAAAAGCGCTGAAAAAAAATTTTTTTCCAGGGAAAAACAATCAGCTTCAGGTGGAAACACAGTGATACCGCTTTGGTCTAACATCTGGGTTGCAATTTCCCAATAGAGGGACAATGCCTGGCGCAACTCATTATGTAACAGCTGAAAAGGATTTTCTTGTGGCTCTTTGCCATCATGATTTTTGATCTGTTGTATGATATTTTTGTGAATCATAAATTATCCGGTTTACATCATGTGTTCAGTGAAAAAATTAAACAGCACATGTCGCACAAAGAATAAAACATTGCGACTCATGGGTTATGTTTGGGACGTCTTCATCCCCACTTCTGACTTCTTCAATTTATAAACCACCTCATTTTAGTGGATAAGCCTGTCAAAAAGAGGGTTTCAATCAATCTCAGCAAGTCCATAAGCTCGGCAAAAAAAGATCCCAAGGGCGTGGATTTGGATACCCAGATTATGTTTATTGGGGGGTCATCCAGGTTTTCGGGTTGAGAAAACGGCAATGTATCCAAAGTAGGTAGTGATGATCCGGGGCGTTTTAAAACCGCTTGTTTCCATGAGGCCCGGCAGTACCCCACGGATATTCTCTCCGATCTGGGGCTGGAACAAAAGCCACCGGGAGGTATGGGAGATCAGCGCACCCATGAAGGTTTTGGGAATATGCATGTCCGAGATAATGAGCTTTCCCCCTGGCTTGAGTACCCGAAAGGCCTCTGAAAGTGCCTTTTTTTTCAAATCAAGCTGAATATGATGAAAAAACAGGGTTGATATCACCGAATCAAAGGTGCTGTTTTCAAAGGGTAAGTCTTCTGCTGCGGCCACTTCAAACCGACAGGTCTGGTCTCCGCGTTTTTCCCTGGCCCCCTCAATCATCATGCCAGCGGCATCAATTCCCATGGCAAAGCCTTGTGCATCGGCACTCAATTTGTCGGCAATCTTTCTGGTGACAAATCCGGTTCCACATCCAATATCCAGGATTTTGTGCCCGGATTCTATTTCAAGAAGGTCAATTAGCTGATTGTTGATGCGGTTTTGCCTGCCCAGTAAACACATGGGCTCAAAAATATCATATACACCTGCGGCATAATCAAGGGTTCTGCCACGGGTGGGCACGGACTGTAGGCTCATTTTAACATCCTTTGTTTGATTGTCAGCTTTCCGGGAGCAGGATCTTTACACAAAGGGACTCTTTTTTTTCCTGGAACAGGCAAAGCCCTTTAAATAGATCTGATACGGTGACAACAGGGTTATTCAGATTTCCAAGCAGGATGGGTCCAGGGGCACTGCCCGGCACCATTAATACCGGCCTGGCCGGGTCCAGTTGATGTATCCAGATGGACTTTAACTCTTTTTCAATAATATGGGGAAAAACAATGCCTGGCGGAAGAAAAAAACAATCCTCTTTCCCGGGGGAATTTTTCGCCTGTTGGTTTTTCAGGCCCCATGTATCGTAGTGTCGTTCCTGTCCATATTTGTTCCAACCCAAAAGAAGGGATTTGATGGTGGCATTGGATAAGCCAATCTGAAATAAAAAAACCAGCGGGTCTTCATTATTTTTACCCCAGAGATGATGATGGGCTCGGGTCACAAAGGCCATGGCCTTTCTTTTCCATAAAAGTGGGTCTTTTAGATTATTATCTTTCATGCCAAGATTAATATTACAAAGACAGCAAAAAGGCAATGGTGCCCTCAATAATCAAGTTTTGTCACAGCAATTCTAATGATGACACTTGATGGCTTTCCAAACTGCAAATTTACGGTTTCGCTCAACGTAAATTCAGCACGTTACCAGCAATTTTTGGTCGCCGTTTAACCACCTGATATTATTTAATATTTCCCAATGTGGTTTCGTGAAGTTAAAAAGGTTGAATCTAACAATTATAGATAGTTATCCTGAATTTGACCGGGAATAGCTGACTTATCCGAAATTAGTCTATCACTTTTTTATCCCACAAACCTCCACAAAGGATTCTATCCCCGATTATAGACAACCAATCCCATAGTACAGCCAAGGATACCGGTGATTTCCAATCCACTTAAGTTTTCTCCCAGCATCAGCCAGGCAAACAATGCCGTGATGACCGGAACAAATGACATAAATAATGAAACTGTAATCGTTCCCAGATGACGTATAGCATAAGCAACACAGGGAAGTGCAACAAGATTGACCACAATCCCCTGGTAACTTGCCTGCAAAAAAATTTCAGATATTGGAACCTGAAAACTCGTTGAAGGAAAGAAAAACCAAAAGGGTAAAAACAACACAAAATTTACTGCCGGAACCACCACCAGAACATCCTTCCAGGTAAAATTCCATAACCGTACACCCAGCATGTGAAAGGTATAAATCACAGCGGCACTAAGCAGCAAAAGAACACCAAATACCTGATCAAGGGAGAAAAGGTTCCCCCCCATCATGACAAGATTGGCCATAAAAATAAGAAAAATAGCACCGTATCGCACAAGGGAAACCCGTTGCTTGAAATACAACCAGGCAGCAATGGCACCAAATACAGGCAACATGCCATTTACCAACACTCCGGCATGGGCCGCTCGGATTTCCATAAGACCATAGAAGGACACCATGGTATACGGAAAGCCCACCCCCAGTCCGACGATCAGATACTGATGGAGAGACGACCTTTTCCAAGGATATTTAAGGATCAAGGGAAAGACGATGATAAAAGCAGTGCTATATCGAAGTAGGGTGATATCTGCCGGGGTGAGCAAGCTGTGGACCCCATACCGAGAAATTGTTATCCATCCTGACCAGATAAGAACCACAAATGCCCCAGCGAGACAGGGTTTCCAGTTTTCCAAAAAGCCTCCATTCCAGATTTTGTTTAAAAATTAACAAAACCATAAATTTTCTTTTCTACTACTGAAAACAGGTAAGGTCAAATCAAATCATTTAAGGCCAAAATTATTCAAGCCCAGCCCTTTAAGGTTGGGTTATGATCGGCATTTAATTTTAATTTGCTGGACAAATACTCCAGACTTATCTATACTTGTACAACAAACAAGCCAGGTAAGGAGGTTCATATGAGAGTCGTAAATTTTAGCGAAGCAAGAAATAATCTTAAATCAGTTCTGGATCAAGTCACTGACGATGCTGATTATACCGTAATCACACGTCGTGATGCAGAAGACGCAGTAGTAATGTCTCTCGATTCTTTCAACAGTATTTTGGAGACGTTTCATCTTTTAAAATCTCCCTCAAACGCTAAACATCTCGCAAAATCGATAGCTCAGTATAAAAAAGGAAAAGTAACTGAGAGAGAACCAATAAAATGAATAAAAAACTCGCTTGGACTGATGAAGCTTGGAAAGATTATATGTATTGGCAAACTCAAGACAGAAAAACATTAAAGCGAATAAACAAGCTGTTGGACGATACCAGACGAAATGATCCATTTAAGGGTATTGGAAAACCTGAACCTCTGAAAGACAACCTTAACGGTTTCTGGTCCAGAAGAATTGATGATACCAATCGGTTAGTCTATGCGGTAGACCCAGAGTATATCACCATTATTTCTTGTAGATACCACTATTAAAATCAAATGAAAAGTACTCTACAATCTTTTTAAAAAATTCTCTGCAAATGGAGAATGATTAAAAAAGTGTAAAGTACTTCTGAAAGATGCCCAATTTATTTAAAACTCGATGGCCAATTGTGCAGTCACAACATCTGCTTCATCGTCATTTTCATAATTATCATGGAGATACTCCAATGCCAGCGTGGTGTTCTTGAGAATGCCCACGGCAATGGCACCGCTCATCCGGGTTTCAGGAAGTTCATCTTCCATATTGTCCGTTCCCTGATAGGCCACACCAACAACGGTCTCTTTGCCAGCCATCTCAAATGTGTAACCTATTTCAGTGTTCCATGCGGATGGTTTGTCTCCTTCTCCTGAGATACCGAAATCATGATTGTTCCATTTGGGATCATCTGTGGCCCCAACATATTCACCAATCAACGTCACAGGGCCAATATTAAGAACTGCATGGAGTGCAATACCCCCCACATACTCGTCCAGGGCAATGTCTTCTTCTGCATTGTCCAGAATATCATTTAACCCATTGGAATCGATAATATTGTTGATGTAGCTGATGCCGACATCCATGGTCATGGCATCGTTTTCCATGGTATATCCGGCATTAAGGCCGAAATTATCAACATCATTGTCTTCCCCATCTTCGTCCACATCTCCATTGAAAAGATACCCAGAACAGTAAAATCCGGCCATTTCATATCCGATTTCCAATGCGGTCTCCCGGGTCTCTCCAATTTCCAGAGTCAGAGGGTCGGAAATCATATTACTCTCAAAGGAACCAAAGGGCAGATAAAATTCACCCGCCTTAAGGTAAAGTGGCATATCGTCTCCACCTTTCAGGGTGATAAATGCCTCATCAAAGACAATATCTTCGCCATCTTCATAGAGCAGCAGCATGGAGCCGTTGACATGGTCGGAAATTTCTCCTTCAATGCCCAGTTCCACAGTGGCAAGGGAAAGGTCGCTGGAATCCTCATCTTCGGCATCGGGATCATCTGGATTTAAGCTTTCAAATCCGGCTTCCACCTCAATGACACCGCTTATGCTGATACGATCCAACCACTCCAAAGAGGTTCCACCTTCTCCGCTCCCTTTAAGTTGCTGTTCCAACTGGGTAATTCGTTTTCCAAGCTCTTGGTTGGAAAGTTGCTCTGCTGTAACGGGAGATGTGAAACAAAAAAGTGTGAAGGCCATACTGGCCAATGCCATAAATACGAGCGGTTTTTCTTTGAACAGTTTCATCTTTTAAATTTTCCTCTTTTTTCTTTATTGAACAATATTTCGATGGAAGCCTTCTTTCATCTATCTCGTGAGTTGTAAGGGACTTCATAGAAATAAAATTACCCACTTTCAAACTTAATGGTGAGTATTTACAGCATATTTTAAGTGAAGACGGGTAGATTATTTGTCATGAATCCCCTAAGTTCTATGATTTTGCCAATCCATTATTTTATAATTTATTGAAATGATTAAAACTCACCATTCGCTCATTTTAAGGTTTAAATCATTAATTTTGAAGATCAGGTATTGTTATCAAATAGAATTTAACAAATTTGTACATTTTAAAATTATATTTTGGTATTTTTTGATTTTTAAACATGTTTTTAAATCGACTAACCACAATATATTTTGGTATTAAAATTAATGATTACATAAAAAAATAAGCGAATAGGGAGTTAAAACTGAAGCTTTTGTTCTCATTTCTTCACTATTAATAAATTCAATAAGTTATGAGAATTTACAATTCACGAATATCTATGTGGATATTTGTAACTTTATTTCATATCCACAGCTTTGATCCACATGACAGCATCCCGGGAGCATTTTTTGCCTTTACATGTGTAATCCGGGTCCAGATCCAAAGCGGCAAATCCCCACCATCCCTCCTTGGGGATACCAAAGGTAAATACGCCGTTGACGTCGGCAAAAATGGTCTGTAAAACAAAGGCATCCTGGGGTGCTGTTGCGGCAGCTTCTTTTGCAAAGGCTTTTTTATCTAAAAGCGGTTTGTGGTTCATGTATTCGATTTCGATTTCAGCACCACTCACCGGTTTGCCGTTGAAAAGCACCTGACCCTGGAAGACATTGCCGGTCCAGCGGTCATACGGTTTGCAAAGCGGCACGATCTCGGTGGGAAGTCCAACCGGTTCCATCCATGCACCGGGTTCGCCGCCTACATTGATGATCACCTTGGTGTTTTGTTTTATAAAAAAACCGTCTCCCTCTTCCCAATAAGGTGCGGGAATAAGACAGAAGGCATGATCACCCCCCCGGGCCGTATAGATGGTTTCCCAGGCAGCACCGGAATTGGTCAAGCTGGTCCAGGTCATGGGGGTAAGTGTGGAAAGAAGATCGGTCTTTTTGGGAGCATTTTCACCTCTGGAACGTACAACAAAAAATTGTTCCGGCTTTCCCATGTCCATGGTGTGGCCTGCTTCAAAGGGATGGGTGAACACCAGTGCCAGGGGGATTGTTCCCCCCTTGTTCAAGGCCGCTTCCGGGGTGTAGATCATCTGAAAATGGGCCATGGCCGGAAGGGTCATCGCAAGAAGCATCAAGCCGGTAAACAGTACAATTTTCTTTTTCATCGAACAAACTCCTCTAATATTTAGTGAATAGCGAATGTAGCAGACTATCTGCCACACCCATAAAATTAATTTTAAAATTTAAGTACCCGAGCATATATTCCTCAAAATAAAACTCATAAATATCAATGGTATATCTCTGTGAAATACCGAAAAACATATGCATGGGTACTTAGTAGGTTACTTTACAATTTCATCTCCATCATTTTCCACAACATGCCCCTCACCGGCATTGAAAATTATTTTGTAGGGAACAGGCGGCTTATCAAACGTAAACTCACTATCTTCATCCATACTACCCTGAAGTAGGTGTTTTCCGCTTTTGGCCTCCACCCGCATTTCCACGCCGGAAGCGGATGACCCGTCGGAAAATCCTCCCTCACAGGTAATGGTGTTGTCTCCATTGTCATAGCAAGAACAAAGAGGGGTATGGGCATATGCGCTACCGGCAAAACAAAGAGAGATGGCCAGCAGCCCGGCCGGGATCAGTTTGGTGTTCCATTCAATCATGCGAAAGCTCCTTTTTTTACTGTAAAAAACAAATTGTTATTTTTATTTTTGGGTGGCTGAGAATCAACCAAACCCGTTCATCTGGTCATTTTTTCACAACCGATAACGAGTTAAGGGTTGTGAAGATTGGTAGACATGTCTAAGTCATCGGCCCGATAAAAGACGTAGCTTTGTTCCGATGATACTCAAAAAGAAGTGGCTACGCCTGGATAATACGCTTCGTCCATTTTGATTCTGGGGGTGGGAACAGATTTGAAAATCTGTCCCCAGGCGCACTTAAGATTTTATAAGTGCGACATGTGACCTTGGGTTGACTGATTTTACATATAACAAAGGTGTTGCCTTACATTCTGTGTTTTTGTTGTGGCATCCTTCATATCATCCCCAAATTACTTTACACCCTTATGAGACTGCTCCCGCAACATCAGTGGATTGTTCCAACAAGTGTAGAATCGGAATAAAGGATGCCTTTATTGTTTAAAGAAAAAATTATTGCGTAGGCATAACGGATGTTTCGCTAATTGGCATAAATCGTTCTTTCCAAGGTTTGAACAATCCGGTAAAAACGGTGAGGAGTACTGTGAATCCGTAAAGTACGCCCATCATCTGAATACCGCTGAGTTCAAAAAATTTACCACCGGTAAAAATTGCCGAAGCAACCATAAAGCCCAAGATTGTCGGAAAAACCATGGAAAAAACCATCCATTTATAAGAAGCTGTCTGCACTTTGATCATGATGGTGGCGGCAAGACAAGGGGGGTACATGGCAAAAAAGACCATGATGGCCAATGCATGGAGGGGGGTAAAATTATCTCCTTGGGTTTCGGTCCCCATTCGCTCTTCAAGGCTCTTGTTCTCGTCGGCACCTTGCTGATAGAGCACGCCGATGGTTGCCACGCTGGACTCTCTGGCGGCAAAGGATGAGAGAATTGCCACGTTAATTTTCCAATCAAACCCAGCCCATTGAGTCAATGGTTCAAAGGCACGTCCCACCATTCCCATAAAACTGGTTTCAATCTGCTCTTCCTTGATTTGACGCCGCAATCCCTTTCGTTTGGAGACAAGCTTGCGCAGATTTTTATTTATTTTTTTAGCATCCTTATCTCCTTTTGGTTTCAATATTTTGAATAGATCTGGGTACTTGGATTGAAACTTTGCATCAAGTGCCTTGGACGCGTTAGCAGTCTTGATGGTCAACTTGGCAGTCTTATAATCAGTATACACGTTCACCAGAGACATAAGTGCTGCCTGATCTTTAAACCTATCAGCATAGATGCTCGACGCACTCTTCTCATGAAATGTGACCATGACCTGATCCATTTTTCCTTGAAACAGAGCTGTTTTCTCATCGCTGAGACCTGGGAATTGCAGCAGGGTAAAGACACAGACAGAGACGGCAACAACAATGGAACCCACTTTTTTAATATATTGCCATGTTCGTTCCACCGCCCGTTGTCCCACGCCGAAAAAAGTAGGGGGGTGATATTTGGGAAGTTCCATGACAAAGGGAGCGGTCTCCATGGATTTTAGCAGGGTTGATGTCAAGAACTTTGCCACCAGAAGTGCCACAAATATGGTGAAGGTGGAAAGAAAGAGCATGACCCAGGATTTGTAGGGGACAAAAAACACATTGATAAGAAGGGTGTAAAACGGCACCTTGGCCAAACAGTTCATGTAAGGTACGGTCAATATGGTGGCCATTCGGGAGCGCTCATCGGGAATTCCCTTGGTGGCCATGATACCAGGAACGGCGCATCCACCGGCAAAGACACCGCCCAGAATAAAGGGGAGGGTGGATTGACCATGGAGTCCGAATGAGTTAAAGAGTTTATCCAGAATAAAGGCAATTCGGGCCATGTAACCGCTATCTTCAAGAATGGCAATAAGGGCGAAAAGAATGAGAAAAATGGGAATGTAATTGAGAAGCGAATTGGCAGAATCCACCATCCAAAGCCCCATGGAACGTATGTAAGGATCTTGCAGCATCCCTGCATCGGGCAATATGTTGGCCACTATCGCCCTGAATTTCGCCAAGATCGGCCACCAGTATTGTGTCAGCTCATACCCTTTTACAATGGACAGTTGATAAATGGTAAATACGGTGGCCACCAGAAAAAAGGGGGCTGCAAAGCGGTTGAGAACCACGGAGTCGATCATATCTGTGATTCGATCCTTGCCGTCTTTTTTTTCGATGACACTTTCCCGGATTATTCTGGAGGCAAGTTTGTCTCGGCATCCCACCATGTAATCTGCCACATTAATATCATACGCTTCCTCAAATTCTTTTTTAACCCCTTGGGCTTTCTGAATCTCAGAACAATCGGCACCCAGCCCATCAATGACAATTCGTGTTGCCTCGCTATCTCCTTCCACGAGCTTTACAGCCAACCAGCGACTCGGATATTTATCTCCCAGGGGTGATTGTATAATTTTTTGTCTTAAGGTCTCAATGGATTCTTCAAGTGCATCGTAATCAATATGGATCGGATTTAGCTCTCGGTCCTGTTTTTTATCCTGATTGTTATACCCGGACATGTCAAGAATGGCATCCTGTAGCTCCGTTTTTCCGATTCCTTTTCGTCCCACCGTGGGTATTACCGTTACCCCCAGCTTTTCTTGCAGGCTTTTGACATTGATTTCGGTGCCGTTGCGTTTGGCCACATCCATCATATTCAGGGCCACCACCACAGGGAGCCCCATCTCCAGCACTTGAAATGAAAAGTAGAGACTCCGTTTAAGAGAGGACGCATCCACGACATTGACAATAACATCGGGTTTTTCGCTAATGAGAAAATCCCTTGCCACCCGTTCTTCCAGAGAAAATGAGGTGAGGCTGTACGACCCTGGCAGATCCACCGTTTCCACCTTTACCTCTTTATATCGATAAAACCCGATCTTTTTATCGACGGTGACGCCGGGATAGTTGGCAATATGCTGACTGGCACCGGTCAGCATGTTAAATATGGTCGATTTCCCGGCATTCTGTTGCCCGGCCAAACCCACAAGAATTTTCTCGTTTACAAACTCAGATGATCTTGACATCGTGTTTTTCCATGAAGGGTTACAATTCAATTCTGAATATACGCTTGATTAAATGTATCAGGCACTTTCAACTTCAATGAGGTCAGCCTCTGATTTTCTCAAGGCGATTTTATAATTGTCTATGCGACATTCAATGGGGTCTCCCAATGGGGCACTTCGAATGACATCCACTTTTGCCTGGGGGACAAATCCAAGATCCAGGAGCCTTTGCCTGACAGCGCCTTTGGCATGGTGGCAATGTATTTTTGCACGGCACCCCGGTTGTACATCGTTTAACATGCAGCAGGCTCCATTGGCTCGTTTTCTCATTCTTTTACCTTTTCCAAATCCTGACATACGTATCTCCAAATGCTTTTGGTTAATAATAGAAAAAATCAGTTGCCTGTCAAAATGAGATATACATATACCAATAAAAAAAGTATTTCAATAGAAAAGTTGAAGGATCTAACAAATTTAAGTTAGTCGAATATATAACGTTGATTAAAAGTTAGTTTTTACTTTCAAACATAAACGTTGACGCGACGGTGGTTTTTTTTGTTTCAAATCTTTAATTAAATGATTTTATTGAATTAATTAGTAGTAAACATGGGGCAAGATGAAATGTTTTTACGGGAATTTTAAAATATTACTCTATCTACAAGCAATTTATAAAACAAAAAAACAAGGTCATTATCATTATAATGCAACCTTTTTATTGATAGCTTTATAAAAACAAATTAGTAGTTGGCAATTAAGTTAGAAGAATCTATTTTTAATAAAAAAATGAAAACACAAAGTTTTTTACTCGGTCAATGGAGATAAATATTCGGGTTGGTTTTGTAAATATTTACCTCTGGAGAGGGGTTCCACCAGCACCAATTTTGTACTGATCAATAAAGAAAGGGAGGTGATTGCGTATCGATATCTGTCTTCAGATTTTCATCCAGAGAACGGCTGTAGAAAAATTCCTGGTTGACGCATTATAACATTTATGATACTTTGTATATACGTTTGATTGGGGAAAAATGGAGGTGCAAAAAATGGAAATGGTTATCAGAAAATGGGGTAACAGTTTAGCTGCCAGAATACCGGCTGCTCTTGCCAAAACCTTAAACATTGGTGTTGATCAAAAGGTAAATATGGAAACCAAGGGTGGTAAATTAATAATAACGCCGGTTACAAATATTGAATATGATCTTGATGACCTTTTAGATCAATGTTCACCAAATCAATTTGTCTTAAGTACAGAAGATGAAGAATGGATAAACGCTAAACCGGTGGGTAAAGAAGTATGGTAAAATCATATACTCCGAAACGTGGTGATATCGTATGGACTAATTTTGATCCATCAGCAGGGCATGAGCAAAAAGGCAAAAGACCAGCCATTATTCTTTCTTCATACCGATACAATAAAATAGTTTCTTTTGCCCTGGCCGCACCGATTACAAGCCGGATCCGGGGCCATGCTTTTGAGGTGGCTTTGGAGAACCCAGATCTTAAGACAAAAGGGGTGATTCTGTGCCAGCAAATTAAAATGATAGATTTTGAAAAGCGGGGATTGATTTTCATTGAAGATGGCCCAGAAGAAATATTAAATCAGGCATTAGCAAAGATTAGAGCAATTTTAAAATGATAAGGGAAATAAGGGACAGACCACCTTCTTCAACACCTTCGCCAAATTAAAAGTTGATTTAAATTTTGATAATTAATATACCATATATTGTATAATCATGGTTTTAAAGATGCTACATGCTGATTAAACTTTGGGCCAAAATAAAATTGGCGAAGGTATTGTTCTTATCTTATCTTATCTTATCTTATCTTATCATTTCTTTTGTTCTCGGCCTGCCAGCTTTATCCGAAAAGGCACGTCTGCCCAACATTATGCTGATTCCATCCTGAAATAGTTCGAGCTCTGCGGGTAGGTTATCGCTGGGCCTATTTGGATCGGAACCTCAGTGCTATTTACAAGGTATAGATACAGCTTGAAGGTTCAAACAGCCCTAATTAGGAACTTGGACGAAAAAAAACTACCAATTTGAATTTTTTTATCATGCAATATCAACATATTAAACTGGGCATGGTGGTAGTTTATACTCGGGCAAGTCCCTTATTACATTTGTATTGTTAATGCGCTGCAAATAATTGCTACCCGCACAGCTCTAAAAAGTAAATCACTTTTGAAGGATACCGTAAGGTCAGTCTTTTTTTTGATTTAAACCACCCATTTGGTCTTGAATTTTACAGATCATCTCGTCAGTACGTTCACGGCATTTCTCAGGGCGACAACCATGACGTCGAAATTCCTGAAAAAAATTGAGCCACTCATCTCCAGACCGAGGGCATGTTTGGATAAACTCCATAAAATCGGCAAAGGATTGCAAGGTATCGGAACCGAGAGTATGTTCCATTTTGCAGGCTTCTTCATCGGCAACTTTGTAATCAACATTCAAAATTTCAGTCAAAAATTTGAGAAGCACTTCATGTCTGTGACGCATCTCTTTACCGATTTCTCTCCCTTCCTTAGACAATTCTACATATTCATATTTTTCATAATTGACCAGTTCTTTGTTGTTGAGATTTTTTAACATGCTGGTTACAGTGGGCATTTTAACATTCATCTTTTTTGCGATATCCTTGACCCGCACCACTTTTTTTTTCATCTCCAGATCATAAATTGATTCCAGATAATCCTCCATCACTGAGGTTAATGCTTTTGGGGATTTACTGGGTGTTTCTAAAGTTTTCATACGCGCCGCCTATTGAAGTTAGAATATTAAAATATTATTTACAATTATCTAATATGATTTTATTTGTCAAGTGATTAAAACTAAGTACCCGAGCATATATTCCTCAAAATAAAATCCATAAATATTAATGGAATATGTCTGTGTAATACCGAAAAACATATGTGTAGGTACTTACTCGTCCGGGGCAAATGCATTGAAATTGTATTTCATCATAAAAACGTATTGTCCAGCATTCAAATTTTATGTTTTGATTCGTAAGCCTTGCATATTGTGCCTTGACATCCATAACTGTGTTCAAGTAAATATTATTTACTTAGAAGATCAAAAATGCAGAGCATGGCTCCGATAAAAATTCGACGGGACTAAAATTAAAAAATGACACACCCACCCGGTAAGACAAAAATCATCAATGCTATGAGAATCCTTCTTGAGGATCGTAACTTCTCCACCATCACCATCTCCGACATTGCCGTGACCGCAGGTGTCACAGAGGGATTAATCTACAAGTATTTCAAAGATAAACGTCAATTGCTCCACCATGTTCTTAAGGAACATTATGAGTATTTCCTGTGCCAGATTGATCGGGATCTTAACGGCGTGTCCGGTGCATTGAATAAACTTGCCAAGGTGATCTGGTCCAGTATTGATAGGTATGCAAACCACCGGGTATTTGCCAGGATTATATTGCTTGAGGTGAGAAACTCCGATGAATATTTTCAAAGTGAAGCCTATGCCCTGGTAAGACAATTCAACAAAATTCTCCTGGATATCATTAAAGAGGGAGTGGAGTCCGGTGAAATAAGACGGGATATTCCCCCCTCTTTGATTCGCCATACCATCTTTGGCACCATCGAGCATGCCTGCCTCAATCGGGTTATTTTTAATGAAAAAGTCTCCACAGATCAAACGGCAGAGCAGATCACTCACTTGATTTTGAATGGAATAACATAACTATGATCCCGTTGGTCCATCAAACTCGATTTTATGAAGAGATATAAAAAAATGTTAGACGTGACTAATACTTTTCATTGACATTGATTTTTTTTCCTGTATGATTTGCATATTTGGCAGGGTGATCTTACATTGTGGTAGATAGCGCACTGTTAGAATCCATGGTGCTTTGGGCTATCGGGGTTAAAAATAAAAAAATGATTTTACGGAAATAAATAGTCAAAAAAAACCCCCTATGCCGGATATTAAATGTAAGTTATTGAATAATGAAATTGGCTTGGCTTTTTATTGGAGGATCATATGGAATTTATTGACATTGGATTGACAGCAGCAATCGTCGTTGCTGCTTTTGTTTATATGATTCGGCACTTTATGACTGGAAACAGCGGATGCTCATCCTGCAAAAATTGTAGCAAGGCGGGCAGTTGTGACACCGTTTCTATTGGGGAGCAAGACGTTCCCCCATCCAAGATTATTTAAATCAAGAAATCTGCTTTATGATACATTTTATAGATAGAAATGGGGAGAAATAATGTCTGCCATAGTTAATTTAAGGGAAATGCAACTGAATCAGTCTGGAATGATCCGTTCGGTACGGGCAACCGGGGAATTGGGACGCAGGATCAGGGACATGGGCCTGGTTCCCAACACAGAAGTCCGCATTGTGGGCCGGGCACCTTTAAAAGACCCCGTGGCCCTTCGTATCATGGATTTCACCATCACCCTTAGAAATAACGAGGCCGACCACATCTCAGTGGAAATCCAGGAGGATTGACAATGGCACAGCACATTATTGCGGCACTGGCAGGAAACCCAAATTGTGGAAAAACCACCCTGTTCAATGCCCTCACCGGAGCCCGGCAGCATGTGGGAAATTACCCTGGGGTCACCGTGGAGAAACGATCCGGCACCGTGAAATCCGGGGAGACGATCATGGATGTGGTGGATCTTCCCGGTACTTATTCCCTGACAGCCTACTCTCCAGAGGAGCTGGTGGCCCGGGACTTTATTGTGGACGAACGTCCCCAGGTGGTCATTAATATCCTTGATGCCACAAGCCTTGAAAGAAATCTCTATCTTTCCATCCAGTTCATGGAGCTGGGGGTTCCCATGGTGATTGCCCTGAACATGATGGATGCCGTAAAAAAGCAGGGAAAAACCATTGATGTGGAGATACTCTCATCTCTGTTGGGTCTTCCTGTGGTGGAAACCGTTGCCCGTACCGGTGCAGGCAAACATGAGCTGATCCAGCGTACCATTGCCTTTATCCGGGAGAAAAAAGAACCGTGGGAGCCCTTGCATATTTCCTATGGATCCGTGTTGGATCTTGTACTCCGGGAAATGGAAGATCTGATTACGGAAAACACGTTTCTGACGGATCGCTTTCCGGCACGCTGGATTGGATTAAAGTATCTTGAAGAAGATGAGCAGATCATGGCCCTGGGTGAAGCCTCTGTTGGAGACTGCCATGGCCAACTACTGAACCTGGTGGAAAAAACCAAAACCCGGTGCATCAAAAATATGGATATGGCACCGGATGCCATTATTGCGGATTATCGCTATGGCCACATTGCTGCCATGATGAAGCAGGGGGTCGTAAAGCGGGATACCACAAGACAGCGCATCAATCTGTCCGATAACATTGACAGGGTGGTGACTAGCCGCTTCCTGGGGCCTATCATCATGCTGGCCACCCTTTATGGGATTTTCCAGATCACCTTTCCCATTGGTGAGATTCCCATGGGCTGGGTGGAGGCTTTTTTTGAGTGGCTGTCCGGGGTGGCTGTGGCAATTATACCTGCGGGTTTGATGCAGTCCCTGGTGGTGGACGGCATCATTGGTGGCGTGGGAGGCGTCATGGGATTTGTTCCCTTGATAATGGTCATGTTCATGGCCATCACCATTCTTGAGGATTTGGGATACATGGCCCGGATGGCTTATATGATGGATCGGGTGTTCCGGATATTCGGACTCCATGGAGCCTCTCTTATGCCCTTTATTGTGTCCGGTGGTATTCCCGGCGGGTGTGCCGTGCCCGGTGTGCTGGCGGCAAGAACCCTGCGAAGCCCTAAAGAAAAACTGGCCACCATTTTAACTGCCCCCTTTATGAATTGTGGGGCAAAGGTGCCTGTGTTTCTATTGCTTTCTGCGGCCTTTTTTCCCAAAAATGCCGCAGGAGTGATGTTTGGCATGACCTTGGTCAGTTGGGCGGTGGCTTTGTTGGTGGCAAAACTGTTGCGCTCCACTGTGATCCGGGGAGAGGCCACCCCCTTTGTCATGGAATTACCCCCCTACCGAATGCCAACACTTCGGGGGGTTTTAATACACACCTGGGAGCGGGCATGGCAATACATGAAAAAAGCGGGAACTGTGATATTGGGGATCTCCATACTTATCTGGGCTGCCATGACATTCCCGGGAATTCCCAGTGACTTGTCTTCACAATTTCAGGCCCAAAAAGCGGCCATTGAGGTTGAAATGACGGCATCCCCAACAAAGAGCCCGCAGTTGCAGCAGGAGCTGGATCACATTGATAATCTGGCAGCCCAGGCAACCTTGAGATATTCCTTTGCAGGCAGGGTGGGGTCTTTTTTTGAGCCCATGACCCAATTGGCGGGGTTTGACTGGCGCACCAACATTGCCCTGTTGGGAGGGTTTGCTGCCAAGGAAGTCATTGTTTCATCCCTTGGCACCGCGTATTCTCTGGGTGCCGTGGACACCGAAGCTTCTGATTCCCTGGGAGCCCGTCTTCTTGCAGATCCCCTGTGGTCCCCTGTAAGTGCCCTGGCTCTCATGATTTTTGTCCTCTTATATGCCCCTTGTTTTGTAACGGTGGCGGTTATCATCAAAGAGACTTCCTGGAAATGGGCAGCCTTTAGTGTGATATTCAATACAGCACTTGCATTTGGCCTTGCCGTGGGGGTGTATCAGGTGGGAAAAGCCATCTTGTAGGCTGATTATCATGCAAAATCTGATTTTTAGGACCGCAAATTTTATAATTTGAACTAAATAGCTGGTCTTATGGCCCATCTGCGGCATTGTATTAAAGGCCTCACGCAGGTCTGCGATTAAACCTTTAACGCGCCTGGGATGAACCACCAGATTTTATAAATTGGTCTGCGTTATTTTTGTTCAATTTATTTCATGTGTGATCCTTAGAAAACTTATCGCTGATAAGGATATTTTTAATATATGTCTGATTTTAAGGCCCATGTCCGGGGAGGAATTGTCACTGGAATAACCCTTTCCGGGGCTCAGTTTTTGTTTTTCCCCGGACATTTGGATAAAATTCAGCTTGCCGCCGTGTGCTTAATGGCCGTCATCGGGGGTGTATTACCAGATCTTGACAGCAATACGGGAAAACCCCTGGCCATTTTATCTGCCTTGCTGTCTTTAATTGCCCCTGCCTTTATGTTGAAAGTTATGGTTCAATATTATGCATTGACCCTTGAATTTCTCGTCTGCTATTTTGCTGTGGCCTATTTTGTTATTAATTATGTGATCAACAACCTTATTAAAAAATTCACCGTTCACAGGGGAATTATGCACAGCATTCCCTTTGTGCTGCTTTGTGGCATTTGCACTTTTTTTCTCTTTATCCCCTCGGGGAAATATATGTCTATCTCCGCTGGCATTGCCGTATTTGCTGGCGGGGTCACCCATCTGATGATGGATGAATTTCATTCCCTGTCCTGGCCTTTCGGCCTGTTACCCCAGTCTAATAAATACACTGGAACGGCCCTGAAACTAAGGGCACCTTCTCTGTCTTCCACCCTGTTTGTCTATGGGCTTTTAATTGCCATTGTTTCTTATGTCATGAAGTTCAAGGATGTCATTGCGTTTAATTAAATTCTTTTCCCCCCGCCCCTGTCCCAGAACAACCCCTGCAATGACGACACCCGCCGCACCGCATTGAATCGCATTTAAAGATTCCCCTAACAAAAACCACCCCATGATGATGGCTGTCACCGGGATTAGATTAATAAATGAAGCGGCTCGGGATGCCCTTACTTTACTTATTCCCCAGTTGTAAAGACCAAAGGCAGCAAGAGAGACACAGGATCCGAGAAATAGAAGGGTCATCACCAGTTTAAAGGTCCAGATATCACCAGGGGCTTGAATGATGAACTTTAATCCCGGTAGGAAAAAAATCGTCCCTGCCATTAGCTGCATGGCAGTCAGCGTCCAGGGGTTGTACCTGCTGGAGAGCTGTTTGATTAAAATCATGTTGGCTGCTGCCGCAGTCATGGCACCCAGTTCCAGAAGATTGCCAAGGAGTGGGTTTACGGCATTATTTTGGGAGCCCTCAAACAGCGTCAGGGCCACCACCCCGGAGATGGAGAGAAAGAGGCCAGACCAGTTTTGCCAGGTGATCTTTTCAGACAAAAATAGCCAGGCGCCAAAGGTGACCATCAGGGGATTAAAAGAGGAAATGATCCCGGCCTGGGATGAGGTGGTGAGCATCAATGCCCTGGATTCCAGAAAAAAATAGAGGCAGGGCTGGAGCATCACCGTGGGGATAAGAATTTTCCAGTCCCCCTTTTGGTAAGCACCGGGGAATATCTTGGGCAATATGGGCAAAATGCAGATAAGCCCAATGACCATGCGCAACCAGATGACGCTCCAGGGATCCAAGACAAGCAGGGCCGTGCGCATGGTGGAAAAAGAAGTCCCCCACAGCAGCACTGCGGCAACCAGGGCCGCCACGGGGAGATTCTTTTTGAGGTTCATGGGGATAAAACGGGGGGCAGGATTCATGGGAACTATTCCGATTCCTTTTCTTTCATATCTTGATTGAGTTCCTGTATCCAGCCTGGAAATGTCTGGTTTTCACCGCTATCAAAATGCCTTGTTGTGGGTTTGATATCCATGATGGGGCTGCCGTTCAAGGCTTCCAGTCCTTGGATTTTGAGCGTGTTTTTGTTCCTTTCCAGCAGGCGCACCGTGGAGATCAGTAACGGGTTGGGCCGGGCCGGGCTTCGGGTGGCAAAGATCCCCTTGAGGGGGATATCTTTTCGTCCCATGGGATGGACTTTTTTAATTTGCCGATCCTCTGCTGAGAGCTTGTGGGGCCAGTAGATCACCACAATGTGGGAAAAATCTTCAATGCCGTCCAGGAGTTCTTCAAATTGGGGGAGGAGCCTGAGTGTGGTGATGGTATTCCGGGTCTCTTCCCTGTGCTTTTGAACCTGTCGTTGCCTCTCTTTTGGGGTGTCCTTTCCATGGGGGCTGAAGGTCATTTTGTTGATGGTATTTTCCACATACCCCACGGGGGTGAGGGAAAACTCAATGCCAGGTGTTGATGGTGTGTCGCTCATTTATTACCTCCTTTTTATGAGTTTATCAGTTATAAGTCCTGGTTGGAAGGACTCGCTGCGCTCGCCTTCCAACCAAAAGTTGCAACAGACACGCTTCGCATGCTGATGAACTTTTGGTTGGTCATAGGCTATTGTAATGATTATTGCCAACAAAAAAACATAAAATGACAAAGTGTCATGGCTTTGGTTAGCTGGCATAAGTACCCACACATATGTTTTTCGGTATTTCACAGCCATATATCATTGATATTTATGGATTTTATTTTGGAGAATATATGCCCGGGTACTTAACTTTACTTTCGCTTATTTCTTTTCAGGGCAATACGTTCTTTTTTAAGCTCATCCAGCAGGGCCGAAAGTGTCCATGTTTCTGAAGATGGTGTTAAAGCCGCCCACAAAGGACGGGACAATTCAGATTTTTTGTAAGAGGATAGAAGTTGTTGAAGTTCTTTTTCGGTAATTCCGGACATTATTACTGCTCTGGTATTATCAGAATCTTCGTTTTTCCCTGATTGATGCGGTCTGGAAAGTAATTCACCCAGATGTTTCTTGTTATCCATTGTTGTGGCAAAAATTACCGAAACATCCGTGAACTGGATATTGCTGAATAGTTTCATTATTTTTTCATGTTCTAACGGTGTGAAACCGCATATCAATATGGCTCTGGGTCCATACATTGGTTTTGTTGATTCTCCGAGTTTTTTAAAATTGCCTTTGGTCATGATATTTTCCTTTTTTTAGAGCCTTGCCGTCAATTAAAAGCTGATTCATTATTGTATCTCCCCTGGGACCGGTGGCTTATCATATTGAGAGTCCTTTTGTTGATAAGTTGCACCAAATATGGTGTCTCCGAGCCATTTCTTGAACGATGGATTATCACTGAACTGTTTGAATAACTCTGTGTGATCTGCAATCAGTTCAACCATTACACGCCCAAGGACTTTGTCGTGTTCAATGCGGGCGTTCTGCTTATCATAATTTTTCATGGCATTCATATCAATGTTATTTTATCCAGGAGGATTTTTATATGGCTCCATGACATTTGTCCCCCGATGTGGGGGATAATTGCCGGAATAGTTTGTGCCTCCAGGTGGGGCACTATTGCATTCTTTAATTGTCCCCCCGCCGGGGGGACAATTGCATCTGAATCTGAGAAAGCAGAAAAGCAGTCATAAAATTTTTTGATATAATAAAGGTTTGTACGTGAGAAACCCTGAATCTCCGGGAATTCAGATGAAAGATCCTTTGAAAGTTGTTCAATGACCTTATTGCCCCAGGCATTTTCTTTCAGCTTTTGGGCAATGGACTCTCCAAGGTCCCAGTAAAAAAGAATAATCTCACGATTTGCGGCAAGGATTGCCCGAATCTGAGCCCGGGAAATTTTTTCTTTAATTTCTCTGAGCCAGGAGATGTAGGTTGAATTATTCTCAATGTTAATCACGGTGCCTCCCCGATAATCTCTTCAAGCAGGCCGTCTGTTTCCTTTTCTATGGCAAAGATGTCCGCTTTGATTTCGGCAAGTGTCCGCATGGGAACGGGTTTATAGAAATGTTTGGTAAAGGATATTTCATACCCAATTTGAGTCTTGGCAGCATCAACCCAGGCATCCGGCGTGTAAGGTCGTACTTCCCGCTCAATAAAGGTGGCAATTCCTCCTTTTTCAAGTAACGGTACCTGTTCCGAGTCTCGCAGGTTAGTATCAGGCTCATATTGAACCACGATTTTTTTATCGTTCAATGTGGTTTCGTACAAGCCGTAAAGGGGATCAGGTTCAATTTTACCCGTTTTATAAACTTTTTTTATGACCGGCTCTGCTGATTCATCAATGGTAGCAAGGTTGGCTTTCAGGAAATTTTTGCTCTTTGCCGGAAGTTTAACAACCAACTCTTTTGCCTTGGATTCCACCGTATCAAGAAATTTGTTGTAGTTCTGGTGGGGGCCTTTACCGGAAGCGACGGCCACAGCTTCGACTACTAAATAAAGGTCGGCTTGTTTTGCTTGGCTGCAAAGCCCCTGGAATCGGCGCAGGTTCTTGTCGATCAAATGGTGAGAATCCATCCAGATAAGCTTTAAAATCTGCTTTCAACTGTTGGATCTTGGCCCGGTTTTTCAAATCCTTGAGGGTAAAGGGAGAGCTGTTAAAAAACGCTTCGCCTGAAGCCTGACAAAGCGCTGCATCCTGATTGGCGATTCCAGCCGAATCAAGATGCTTTTTCATATTAAGCACCGCCTCTTTGGTGGGTTCAAGAAGGGCATCAAGGCGGCGAATAACTGTCATGGGCAAAATAACGTCCCGGTATTTACCACGGACATACACATCTCTTAAAACATCATCCGCTATATTCCAGACAAAATTTACCACAGTATTTTGTATTATATAATTCATTTTTGTTCTTTCTTAATACTTTTTTAAAGGTATACCCACTGAGCAAATTACATAACTCCGGGTCGAGGAGGACTTTGGGCAGGGTGCAGAAATAGATTCTATACCTACATTCGCCCTCAAACCACATGACACGGGGTTAAGGAGGGATTCCATGGTCTGGCCCTGTGACAAACTTACTATGACTTATACCCATGGTTCTTTTGTGTCAATAATGTTTCTTCCTGTGCAATATTTCAAATTTAGGTAATCTTACTGACAACGGTTTAAAATTGAGAATTGCCGCACCGACTGTTGAGCATTACAGATATTGTATTTAAATCCTAAAAATGTGATAGGGTCACATTTAAGGTTAAAATAAGAGAGGAGTGGAAATGAAAGATCAGAAGAACACAGAGGATAGCATTGCTATCATATCAAGGGTTATGCTGCCCCAGGACGCAAATCCGGCAGGGATCGTTCACGGAGGTGTTATCATGAAAGAAATTGATAATGCAGCCGGTGTAGCAGCGGTACGCCACACCAGGAGGATTTGTGTAACGGCATCCATAGACCGCCTGGAT
>CAYSSE010000039.1:3871-22777 GCA_964433355.1 uncultured Desulfocicer sp. | reverse complement strand
ATAATATTTTTATGTGTTGCTTGTGTCAAGGAAAAAGAAGGTTGAACCCCTTTTGGGTATATGGTACATTCTAAATCCTATTTTAAGGGGGTCTAACCTCCCCAATTTTAAAGATTAAGGGATGGATGTTCATCTCCCGTTTGCCAAACTTTATGTCACCTGAAACGCTGGGCTGACAGCAGGGTGGCAGTTGAGTTAATATAGTAGAGGAGCTTCTATGAAAACAGGATGTTATACGGCTTTGATCACGCCGTTCACAAGCAATGGTGCATTGGATGGTGAGGGACTTGATCAGCTCATTGAATTTCAGATTAAAAACGGGATAACCGGCATGCTGGCCGCAGGAACCACCGGGGAGAGCCCCACCCTTAAATGGGAAGACCATCTCAATGTGATTGCAGATGTGGCAAAGGCATCCAAGGGAAGATGTCTGTGTATTGCCGGTTCAGGAAGTAATAATACCAAGGAGGCCATGGGGGCTGTGGCCCACTCTGCCGAGGTGGGTGTTGATGCGGTTCTCATGGTGGATCCTTATTACAATGGCCCAAGTTCCCTTGAAATCCGCAGGGAATACCTTGAGCCGGTGGCAAAGGCCTTTCCGTCCCTGGAGATCATTCCCTATATTATTCCCGGCCGCACAGGTGCCCAGTTGCTGCCCGAGGATCTGGCCATCCTGGCCGGAAAATATAAAAATGTCTCCTGTGTGAAAGAGGCCACTGGAAATCTTGCAAACATGCGCCGTACCCGGGAGTGCTGTGGGGAGGATTTTAAAATTTTTTCCGGGGATGATGGTCTGGTGGCCCAGATAATGAAAGATCCTGCCATAAAGTCCTGCGGTGGTATTTCAGTGCTGTCCAATATTGTCCCTGGCTCCCTTGTGGAGATGGTTATGTTGTTGGACAAGGGAGATATGGAGGGAGCAGAAACATTAAATCAGGCCCTGGCACCTCTCCTGGGGCTGGTCACCGTGAACACAAAAGAAGTGACCCCCTATGGTGAAGTGACATGCCGGGCAAGGAATCCCCTGGCACTAAAAACCCTTATGCAAATTCTGGGTGTACCATCAGGTCCCTGCCGCAGACCTCTGGGAAAAATGACGGAAAAAGGTCTTGCCATTGTTGTGGATGCAGCCAAAACAGTCCAGGAGACTAATCCTGAAATTCTGCAGCCCCTGGCAGATTTTTTTGGCATTGATGTGTGGGATCGGCTTAATAATCCTGAATACCAAAAAAATCTCTGGTATGATTATTGATTTTTGATGATCCGGTTTTTTTGATAACTGCCACGGGCAGACCTTTATATGAAAAGGCAGCCTCCAAGGCAACCTCAGCAGAGCCGCCCCCCCGATGGGCAATAGGAACCGGACAATTGAGCTGTCTACAGTTCCGGTCCGGGCCCATTGCCCGTCGGGGGGGCGGCGGCATAATACCATTTGGCTCCGCGTCTACGACCCAATATTCGTTGTGTCCTACAGGACATGCCCGTTTATAAGAAAGTCTCACCAACATGCTGGAATTAAAAGACTTTCATTTTTCGTTGTGGCTGGTTTTACAGCCATGTATGTTATATAGAGTCCGTTTGACGTCATGATGATCTGTGTAAACAAAGGCGCTTTTGAGTGGATATTATCTACGGAAGCGCCTTTTTTAATTTGAAACTACTTGAGTGGTGGTGCCGGGGTTATTTTATCTCCTTTGATAATTTCTCCGTCCTTGAAAAAAGTTGACTTCAGCCATTCAAAGCCAAATTTAAGCAGTTTAATATCATCATTTCGGATCTCTTCCACCAGGGCATCATCCAGTTTATGCCGTGTAAGAAAGCTGCTTTCAAATATGAATTGTCTGAATTTATCAATGTTGTAGCAGGCCAGAAAAAACATCTGCTTGCTCTGTTCGGATAATTTCATGCTTTTGGGGACGGATTTTTTTCTGACAATGAGATTGGTCCATCCGGCATTGATTTCATCCCGGATATTCACCCCCTGATCCTCGCGCCATTGGGCAACAGTCCACTCCTTATCTTCTTCAAAACCCAGACAATGGTCTTCCTTGACCGTGAAGAAAAAAGCATCATCTGCCTCTCCGGCTTCCTGGTCGGTGGTGTAGCTCAATGATCCCATTCCCAAAGGGTAGTACCGGCAGGTGGAGGGGCGGTCTTCATAGATAAGACATCCTTCTTTATCCTGGACAAAGGGGCATGATTTTCGCTCATCATCTAACAGCTTTAACGTGACAACGGGCAGGTCTGCACTTTCCAGAAGATGCAGATCCGTGTATATGGCCAAAAATTCTTCCGAGGTCAGTTCCAGCCGTTTTTTCATGGTCAATATATCATAGGGGGTGAGCATGATGTCTATGCCCCTACAGCATTTTGTGAAGCACTCGATCCCTTTATGGCATTTGAATTTAAATTTGCTTTCATAGCCCATCTGAACCGGTAATACTTCTGATCCGCTGCTGTTCCCACTTGTTTCATTCATTTTTTAATAAACTCCTTAAAGATTAAATCAATGGGCTTGGTTCTACTTTTGGCCCACTTTAAACGTTGTTGGGGAAGGAGGGGCATCGTAGTGTTGCCTTTGTCCACGGTTGTGGCATAAATGCAAAAATAAAAACATGTGCAAAAAAAAATGCCTGATCCCATCCGAAAATTGGCCAAAAATAAAAATAAGCCCAAATAAATTCAACACATTAATATATAAAATTAGGCGGAATGTCAATAATTCCCATAATACAGCGCTTGTCCATCCTGGACATTGAGTGACCCCAAACATGTAGCTCTGACCGCAAGAACCCAGAGAATTTAATTCTTTTTTGGAGTGATTGCTTAAAATTAAGTTTGACAAGGGGGTTCTTTTGGTTATATTTATAGCATATGCTCGTTTGATTCAAATATGACAAACCCATGCGTAAGGATAAAGTAAATGATCATTACCATAGCAAGCGGTAAGGGAGGGACAGGGAAGACCACGGTGACGGTGAACCTGGCTGCATCCATTGACCGCGATGATGTAACGGTGTTTGACTGTGATGTGGAAGAACCCAATTCCCATATCTTCATAAAACCTGAAAATATTTCCAGTGAACCCATTTCCGTCATGGTGCCAAAGATAGACACCCAGCGCTGCACCTTGTGTGGTGCCTGTGAAGAGATATGTCAATTTAGTGCCATTACCCTGGTGGCAAAAAAAATTATGACCTTTCCGGAAATGTGCCACTCCTGCAGGGGATGTGAAATGGTCTGCCCCGAAGATGCAATCAGTGACGGCTTTCGTGTGCTGGGAAGTGTACACCAGGGTGTAAATGCCCAGGGAATTGATCTTACCTGGGGAGAGTTACGGGTGGGGGAGGCCATGTCTCCCCCGTTGATCAGTCAGGTAAAAGAGCGCATTAAACCTGGGGGAATTGCCCTTGTGGACGCCCCCCCCGGTACCTCTTGTCCTGCCATTGAGGCCTTGCGTGCATCGGATTATGCCCTGCTTGTGGCAGAACCAACCCCCTTTGGGTTAAATGATCTTGCCTTGACAGTGGAAGCGTTAAAAAAACTCAAAGTTCCCACAGGCATTGTCATAAACCGGGCCGATGACGAGCCTGGGATTGTGGAAGCGTATGCCAAAAAAGAGGGAATTGAAATTCTCCAGCGCTTTCCCTTTAGCAGGGAAGCTGCCTCAATTTGTTCCAAGGGCGACTTATTGGTAAATGAAATGCCGGAAATGAAAGTCTTGTTCCTGGAGCTGTTTGACAGGTTAAGCAACGTGTTGTCCGAACCTAAAAAGGCCGGGGAGGTGGGAAAATGAAGGAGTTAACCATTATAAGCGGCAAGGGGGGAACCGGAAAAACCAGTGTAACGGCATCCTTTGCCACCCTTGCCCCCAATAGAATTGTGGTGGATGCCGATGTGGACGCTGCCAACCTCTTCTTAACCCTTGAACATAAGACCATTGAAAATTCATTTTTTAAGGGGGGGAGCCTGGCCCGCATAGACAACGATCTATGCACTGAATGTGGAGATTGCCGGGAACGATGCCAGTTTAATGCCATTTCCGAAGATTTTATCATTGATCCCATTTCCTGTGAAGGGTGTGGCGTGTGTGCCTATTTTTGCCCGGAAAAGGCCATTGCCTTTGAACGGCAGGTGTGTGGGGAGAAATTTGTGTCAGAAACCCCCTGGGGTCCCATGATCCATGCCCGTCTTGGCATTGCCGAAGAAAATTCGGGTCTTCTGGTGAGTCAGCTACGCCAGGAGGCACGGGAGATGGCCAAGGAGAAGAATATTCCCCTGATCATCACCGATGGCCCTCCCGGCATTGGGTGCCCTGTGATTGCTGCGGTGACCAATGCCGATGCATTGCTTATTGTCACCGAACCCACCTTGTCTGGCCTGCATGATATGGAGAGAGTAAAATCCCTGGCAGATCAGATGAGAATCCCCACCATGCTCTGTATTAACAAGGCGGATTTAAACCAAGAGACAGCTGATATCATAAAGACCTTTGCAAAGGAGAACGGGATTCATTTTGTGGGGGAAATTCCCTTTGATCGGGGGGTGATTGATGCCATGAAGGCCAATCAGAGCTTAACTCAGTTTTCCCGGGGACCTGCGGCCTTGGCAGTGGAATCCATCTGGAAAGAGGTTCAGCAATTTATGGGCACCACACTGGAACGAATCATGTAGCTCAATTGTTAGAATTAAGAATGGCCATATCCGGCGGATTGTAAATTAACGGGGTCAGACTTGTGTTATTGGAGGCTGAGGATTTTATCAGGCTTTATATATAACATACATGGGAGTCACAACTGCCACAACGAAAAATGAAAGTCTTTTAATTCCAGCATGTTGGTGAGACTTTCTTATAAAAAAACATACATGGCAGTCACCAATGCCACAACGAAAAGCGAAAGTCCTTTAATTTCAGCACCTTGGTGATTTTTTATAAAACACAGACTTGACCCATTTCTAAAATGGTCGTGTTTTTATCAAACCCGAATAATGTTGTTAATTTGAATACCAATGAAGTAAAATTAGATTAGGAGAAAACAATGAAGATTGTAGTTACCTCAAGTGGAAAAGATTTGGATGCACCCCTTGATCCCCGTTTTGGTCGGGCCCAGTATTTTATTGTGGTGGACACCAAGACCATGGACTTTGAGGTCAAGGAGAACAGCCAGAACTTGAATTTGCCCCAGGGGGCTGGAATCCAGGCGGGGAAAACCGTTGCTGATACAGGTGTGGAAGCGGTTCTCACTGGAAATTGTGGACCCAAAGCATTTAAGGTGCTGGAAACAGCCGGTATTCATATCATCACCGGTATCCAGGGCACCGTAAAGGAAGTTGTGGAAAAATTTAATGCCGGAGAATTGAGCTATGCCGGTGGCCCCAATGTAGAAGGGCATTGGGTTTAAGAAAACTTTTCTCCACGCATTCAATTGTCTTATTGTAATACTTGGGAACTTTTGCCATAATATTTTTTTAACCGCCAGATTTTTTGATAAACTGTCTTAAAGATACCACATTGTGTCAAAAATAATTTGAACAGGGTTGAATTTATAGTATAAGAATTTTCATTTTATCAATTATTAAATCAATAGGTTATAAAAAGTACGCCCGATAGGGCGCTAAGTTCTGCTATGACCCAGGTGTCAACTACCTAAGCCTGAAGGCTTGGGTTTTACGGGCTAAATCCCATATTATAAATTTGATGGAATTAGCCGATTTGACTCATTGGGAAGAATTTTTAAACAGGCTCTGAATATTCTAAAAATAACGAAAGGACATCAAAGATGAAATTTGCAATTCCAATGGCAATGGGTAAACTGACCACACATTTTGGTCACTGTCGAGAATTTTGTATTATGGATGTTGAAGAGGGAAACATTACAGACACACAGGTTCTTGATCCCCCCGCCCATGAGCCCGGTGTTTTGCCAAAATGGCTCCATGAACAAGGGGTTAATGTCATCATCACTGGTGGCATGGGACAAATGGCAAAACAGCTCTTTGACCAAGCCGGTATTGATGTGGTTACCGGAGCCCCGGTGGAAACACCGGAAAATCTGGTAAAGGCCTATCTTGAAAAAACATTGGTCACTGGTGAAAATGGCTGTGGACATGATCCTAATTCTCCCTGCCAGCACTAAAATTAGAATTCAGGGCATCCTTACATTCATTGTTTGACAGTTTTTAAGAACATTCTCTCCTTTATTGGGATTTGTTTGGAATTAAGAAACTGTCAACTATTTTGTAGCAATGTTAAGGGTGCTGAATTCAGAATCGTATTTGGAGCCTTGGATTGACAGACTGTCAATCCAAGGCTTTTTTATTATGGGACATTGTTGTGCGTATGTGAGTAATTTTTTTCCTCACCCTCTGTTATCATGATAGGTAACCTATCCTTCCTGAATCAAGATTCAGAAGGAGCTTGTAAAAGCCCAATTTGACTATCCTAAGTCTTAACTGGCTACGTTCGGCAGGATATATATACCTTATTTCTATATGATAAAGTAAGTACATCTAACATTCTTTTATGTTTCGTTGTAGACAGAACGGGTCAGAATATGATTCGCCTTTGGCGGCTATAAAAATAATTGCACCACAACAAGTGCAAATCAAGATATAATGTATTTTGCTCTATGTATATTTTATAAATTCTATGGATCATCGTCGGATCACAAATCAGCCTCATTATTAACAAGATATCCTGCATGGCAACCTTCTTTTTGGCTACACATTTAAGGCGGGACAGCCTTTAAAATAAAGCGTCTTACAGCCTGAAATTTAGGGGTTGAAAGCTGATTACCCACATGAAAACCCTTGAGGAGACCCCGGCTTAAGTGGGTAGTCTTCTTTTTTATCTGTGCTTAGCCCTCTTAACCATAAAAATCATTAAATATCAAATTGTTAATTAAAAAAAATCTCATAATTATTCCCAAAAAAATCACATATAGTCTTTCCAAATATGTGGATTTATAAATTCGTAGCCTGCATATCTTCAGAGATACTGCTTGACAATAAATATAGAACACAATATATTTATTGCTGTGATTTTGATAAAAACATGAGTAAAAATTAATTATTATAACAGGAGTTTTTATGTGTGGTATTTGTGGAGAAATATTTTTAAATGATCAACTGCCCCAGGCACACTCCGTGGAAAAAATGAATCAAACCATGACGGATCGGGGACCTGACCATGGAAATATTTACCACGGTCTCTGGGCAGTACTGGGACATCGAAGATTAAAAATTATAGATCTGAGTGATAATTCAAACCAGCCCTTTATTGATACAGTTTCAGGACTGATCATTGTTTTCAACGGAGCCATTTACAACTACCGATCCCTTCGAGATGAATTAAAACAAATGGGGTATTCATTTAATACAAATGGCGACACCGAGGTCATTGTAAAAGCCTATCACGCTTGGGGTGAAGCTTGTGTCAAAAGGTTCAACGGCATGTTTGCCTTTGCCATTTACGACCAGAAGAAACAATCGGTTTTCATGGCCAGGGATCGTCTGGGTATTAAACCCCTCTATTTTTATAAGACAACAGACACTATCCTTTTTGCTTCAACACTGCCAGCGCTGCTATCCACGGGTAAGGTTGATAAAAATATCTTCCCTGAGGCTCTGCATCATTACATGAGCTTTCATTCAGTGGTGCCTGCCCCCCATACCCTTATCCAAGGGGTGCAAAAATTACCGCCAGCCACTACATTAACCCTCCAGCGCAATGGCGACATTACCCAGAATACCTACTGGAACCTGAGTTGTGAAAGAGACAAAGAAGAGAGCCTCTATACCTTTGAAGACTGGAAGCATTATCTCCGGGAACATCTAATGGCAGCCGTGAAACGTCGGCTTGTTGCCGATGTGCCTGTGGGCGTTCTGTTGTCTGGGGGACTGGATTCAAGTCTGATTGTGGCTCTGCTTGCCGAGGCAGGACAACAAGAGATTAAAACGTTTTCCATTGGATTTGAAAGCGTGAATGGCGAAGAGGGCAACGAATTTGACTATTCGGATATCATTGCCCGTACTTTTTCCACCGATCACCATAAAATTCAGGTGGACAGTCAGCAGGTTCTCCCCGCAATGGCACCCTGTGTCCAGGCCATGGCAGAGCCCATGGTTTCCCATGACTGTATCGGATTTTACCTGTTGAGCCGGGAAGTGGCAAAACATGTTAAAGTGGTTCAAAGCGGCCAGGGTGCCGATGAAATTTTTGGTGGATATCACTGGTACCCCCCCCTGATGTCAAGCACCTCTCCGGTTCAAGATTATCACAGTGGATTCTGTGACAGAAGCCATGAGGAGTTCCTGGAGATCATGCAGGAACCTTACCGGGGTGAAGATTACAGTACCCAATTCATTGAGAACCACTTCTCCCGGGCCGGGGCAAATACGGCCATTGAAAAGGCACTCCGACTGGATTCCACCGTCATGCTGGTGGAAGATCCGGTGAAACGAGTGGATAACATGACCATGGCATGGGGTCTGGAGGCCCGGGTACCGTTCCTGGATCATGAACTGGTGGAACTGGCGGCAAAAATTCCATCGGAACATAAAATCATGAACGGTGGAAAACACATCCTCAAAGAGGTTGCCCGAAGCTTTTTGCCAAATGAGGTGATCGACCGTCCCAAGGGATACTTTCCCGTACCGGCATTGAAACACATTAAAGGGGAATATCTCAATTTTGTAAGGGATATTCTTAAAAGTGAAACGGCTGTCTCCAGAAATATCGTTGATAAGGGATATGTAGATCAGTTGCTTGAAGCGCCCCAGTCCCATCTAACGCCCCTCAACGGATCAAAACTGTGGCAGATTGCCCTGTTGGAGTTCTGGATGCAGCAGAACAGGATTTAAAAGGATCGGTATGAAAAAATCAAACCATAGAATTGATAAGGGCTCTGGACAATCCCTGAGAAACTGGGAAAAAATTCAAAGCCCGGCGACAAAAAACATGCGATTGAATGCCTTTGTTGAAATGGGATGGGGACGTCTGGTCTTTGCACATACCTTTGATTCAAACAAAAAAATTATTGAAACCATGTGCGACCAAGGGCAGGACACCCGGGATATTGCCATGTATGTCATTGATCCCCATGTGGCGCTCTCCATGGCACCGGACAGACTGTTTTTGGATCCTTCACATACATTCAGGCTCTGGCATTATGACTACCAGCCCGACAAAACCAGATCTTCGGATTCACTTATCATTCAGAGACTGTCAAGCAAAAGTGAAGCCATGGAGATCAATAGAATCTATTCCACCTGTCATATGAAAGGTGCTGATCCAGAGTTTGTAACGGATAAATATGCCACAAAATCAAGAACTTATCTTATTGCAAAGACCTTGAACAGCAACAGGATTGTTGGTACGGTAACAGGGGTGGATCATGTGGCGGCCTTTAACGATCCTGAAAATGGGGCAAGCTTATGGTCACTGGCCGTGGATCCCCAGTCAAATTGTCCCGGGGTGGGAACCCGTCTTGTTCGACACCTGGTGGAGCATTATTTTACAAAGGGGCGGGCATTTGTGGATGTCAGCGTCATGCACAACAATAAAAATGCCATTGAGCTATACTCTAAGCTTGGATTCCACAGGATTCCGGCGTTCTGTATCAAAAGAAAAAATTCCATCAATGAAGCGCTTTACTTAGCCCCCCCCACCACAACGGCCGAACTTAACCCCTATGCAAAACTGATTGTGGATGAAGCAAGAAAACGAGGCATTTTCATTGAGGTGATTGATAATGAAATGGGATTGTTCTCACTGACCCTTGGCAGTAGAACGGTCACCTGCCGGGAATCCCTTTCGGAAATGACATCTGCCGTGGCCATGACAAAATGCGATAACAAGCGTTTGACTCGACAACTGGTGACCGCCGGCGGTATCAAGGTCCCCCCCCAGATAGACCACACCTGCATTGAAAAAGATGTTGAATTTATGAAACAGGTCGGGCGGGTTGTTGTGAAACCGGTTCGAGGGGAACAGGGTGCTGGCATTAGTGTGGATATCTCCCGGGAAACGCAATTAAAACAGGCCGTATCCAAGGCCGAAAAAGTCTGTTCCGATGTGATTCTGGAGGGCTTTGTTGAAGGCGATGATCTCAGGGTTATTGTAATCAACCATGAGGTGGTGGCAGCCGCCGTACGAAAGCCGCCGTGCATCACCGGTACCGGCACCCATACCATAAAAGAACTCATGGATAAGTACAACAGAAGAAGAATGGCGGCCACCGGGGGAGAAAGCAAAATTCCGGCAGACGGGGAGACGCTGAGAATTCTGGAGCTTCAGGGGTATGATTACGATGCTGTCCTTGAAAAAGAAAAAACAATTAAAGTCAGAAAAACCGCCAATCTTCATACTGGTGGAACCATTCATGATGTGACTCCCATTCTCTCTGAAGCCCTTTGTAATGCATCTATAACCGTCAGCAAAATACTGGATATCCCGGTAACCGGGCTTGATTTTATTGTCCCTAATGTTGCCGGAGACGACTATGCATTCATCGAAGCCAATGAGCGGCCCGGGCTTGCCAACCATGAGCCCCAGCCCACTGCCCGGCGTTTCATAGATTTTCTTTTTCCTGAAACCGTACAAATTGGAATACCATGAACCTTGACACTGCGTACCTGAAAGAACACCTGCTATCCCTGTTACAAATCCCCAGCCCTTCGGGATATACCGATCAGATTGTCCATTATGTGTGCCATGAGCTTGAAACCCTGGGGCTCTCTTACAACGTCACCCGAAGGGGAGCCATCCGTGCCACCCTTGCCGGAAAAAACAAGTCCATGGATCGTGCAGTCTGTGTCCATCTGGACACCTTGGGTGCCATGGTAAGCCAGCTCAAATCCAACGGCAGACTGGCCATCTGGCCCATTGGTTCCTGGTCCAGTCGATTTGCCGAAGGTGCCCGTGTCACTATATTTACACAAAATCGAGAATATCGCGGCACCATTCTCCCGTTAAAGGCTTCAGGTCACACCTTTAATAAAGAGGTTGATACCCAACCGGTGACGTGGGAACAGGTTGAAGTTCGCGTGGATGCCCATTGTGAGAAAAAATCGGATTTGAAGCATTTGGGATTTGAAGCCGGTGATTTCATTGCCGTGGATCCTTGCCCGGAGATGGATGATAGTGGTTATATCAACTCTCGCCACCTTGATGACAAGGCCGGTGTGGCCATCCTTCTTTCCGTGGCACGGGCCATCGTTGAAAATGAAATCACACTTCCGGTGGATTGCCATCTGCTTTTTACCATCAATGAGGAGATCGGTGTGGGTGCCACAGAGGTGTTGTACAATGATATTACTGAAATGATCGTCATTGACATTGCCATGATTGCCCCGGGTCAGAACTCCACAGACGTTGCCACCACGCTGGTCATGATGGATGAAGCAGGCCCCTTTGATTATCATCTGAATAAAAAATTGACAGACATCTGCAAGAATAAAAATATTCCTTATGAAAAGGACATCTTCCGGTACTATCGTTCTGACTCCGCCTCTGCCATAGAAGCCGGAAGTGACATCCGAACGGCATTGGTGGGATTTGGGGTTGATGCGTCCCACGGGTATGAAAGAACCCACATTTCAACACTTAAAAACAGTGGAAATTTGATTTTCGAATATCTCTTAAGCAATCCTACCTTCAAGCGAGATAAAAACGACATGAGTAACATTAATGGATTTCCAAACCAACCCACACGGGATATCATAAATATTGAAACCTGAAAAATTATTTTTTATCCCTCTATAAAAATTAAAAAGGATGTATATTAAAGACATGGAAAAAAAAAATGCTTCTTCCTATTGTGATTATAATGATACTTTTATTTCTTATGATCAAAATCGCCAACCCAATGGCTTGACGGAACTTTTAAACATCTTTGAAGAAACCCGGATACCTTTTGAAGAACAAGTAGTTCTGGAAGGTGGATTTGGTACAGGTGCCTACATAGATAAGATCAGGCACCCTATGAAAAAAATCTATGGTGTGGAGGGGTCTGAACAAGGATATGAAAAAACCAAACAAAAAGTTGGAGATGCCAAAAATGTTTATTTGCAAATAGGGAATATTCTTGATCTTTCTTTTTCTGATGATTTTTTCGATGCCTATATGGTTAACCAGGTGCTGCACCACCTTGATACAGAACCCTCCTATCCAAATCTGACCCTTTTTCTAAAAGAGAGCAGACGTGTCATTAAACCAGGCGGTGTACTGACCATCAACACATCAACACAGGAACAACTAAATCCGAATTCCGGTGTATATTGGAACTATAGATACATCGAAAAAGCAGCCCTTGCAATGCAGGCAAAATTTACTCCTGTCCCAATACTTTTATCCAGGCTTGAGGAGTTAGGATTTACAGATATTAAAACAACCATACCCTCTGGAAAGTTATTTCAAGAACAATATTATAGTGACCCCCGGTTGGCCTTGGATACTGATTTCCAAAAGTCCGATTCAGTCTATTGCTTTTTATCAGCAGAGGAAATCGTCAAAACAAATGCCTTGATTTGTTCAAGTATAGATGACGGATCTGTATATCAACATATGGAGCAAACAGAAAAACAGTCTGAAAAAATTGGAGAAGCCCTCATTGTATCAGCCCGAATACCTTTGTAATGAGATCTGGACTTTTTACGAGACTATCCTTCAAAAGTAATTTGCACTTTGTGATAACATTCCCCATTTGCAGGGGCTTTTTTTAAAAAAACTGGAAAGAACTTTTGGGGTCATATGAAGGATGTCAAAATGAGAGCTATGTTTTTAATTATTGGTGAAATACTTTTTGATATATTCCCAAATGGTAAACGTATTGGTGGCGCACCGTTCAACTTTGCCTTTCATTTAAAAAAATTAGGCTTTCCGGTTAAATTCGTTTCCAGAGTTGGCAATGATCAGAATGGAGAAGAGATACTAACGTTTTTGGCAGACCATGGTTTTGATACGCAAGATATCCAAATTGATGAGAGCCATGGTACCGGCGTTGTGGAGGTTAAAACCTGTCAGGGAAGTGGTCATAGTTTTACCATCGTCCCGAATAAAGCATATGATTATATTGACTATAATATTATACCAAAACAGTATTTTCATTCGGATTTAAGACTGATATATTTTGGAAGTTTAATCCAGCGAAGGAAAATCAGTGCAGAAAACTTTCAAGATATGATGCGTCTAAAACCGCAACATGCAGCCACATTTTGTGATATTAATTTAAGACCTGACTGCTATGTCCGGCAGACCATAAAGAACTCTTTGTTGATAACAGATACCTTAAAGCTCAACCAGGACGAATTCGATGAAATATCAAGCTGGTTTTTAAGCGACGCTTCCCTTGAAAACCGAGTCGTTCAATTGAAAGATATCTTTCATATTAAAACCGTGATCCTCACAATGGGAGATCAGGCAAGTCACTGGTTCCATCACCACCAGCATTATGAAAAAACTATCCCTGAGATTCAAGGTGTTGTTGACACTGTCGGGGCTGGAGATGCCTATGCTGCGATCTGTGCCGCCGGAATTATCTGTCGCCTGCCGATGAAAAAAATCACTGCACTTGCCGTTGAATTTGCCTCCCATATCTGCCAAAACAAGGGTGCGCTTCCGGAAGATCTATCTATTTATCAACCATTAGCGAAACAACTGGGAGTCAAATAAAATGCCGAAAAAAAAGTTATATGTGCAAATGTACAGTATACACGGGCTGGTTCGGGCAGAAAATATGGAACTTGGACAGAATTCCGATACGGGCGGGCAGGTTAAATATGTGATTGAATTATGCAAAGCCCTTTCAAAAAATGAAAATATCGGAAAAGTGGATTTGTTTACCCGACTGATAAAAGACAAAGCCTACTCAAGTGATTACAGCCTCCCGGTTGAACAGGTGGATGACAAATTCAGGATTGTCCGAATCCAGTGCGGTGGGCGAAAATATATTCGGAAAGAACGATTATGGCCGTTTCTTGACGAATTTGTCGACAAAGCAATCAAGTTTATTAAATTAGAGAAGGCCATTCCAGATATCTTGCATGGTCATTATCCAGATGCCGGGTATGTTGCCAAAGAACTTGCCAGGGTATTTGGTATTCCTTTTGTCTACACCGGTCATTCATTAGGACGCTCCAAAAAAACCAGATTGCTGGGAGAAGGTCAGAACATTGATGAGATCAACAAAAAATTGAAACTTGATCATAGAATCAATGTTGAGGAACGAATCCTTAAGTATGCAGATCTTGTTGTGACAAGTACAAACCAGGAGGTCAAAGAACAATACGAGCTTTACCAAAATCGGGCATTGCCCAAATATCAAGTAATTCCCCCGGGTATCGACATAGAAAAATTTTATCCTTTTTATCACAGTGGGTTTCCCACCAGTGAACAAAAGGAGGAAGCCCTTTTCACAAAAGAGTCATTGAATCGTGAATTGAACCGTTTTTTTCAGCATCCTGATAAACCCATGATTCTGGTACTATGCCGCCCGGACAAGAGAAAGAATATCGAAGGGCTGATCCAGGCATATGGTGAAGATACCGATCTGCGGGCAATTGCCAATCTTGCCGTTTTTGCCGGTATCAGAAAAGATATTACAAAAAAATCAGACAGCGAGCGAGACGTGCTAACTCGAATGCTTTTGCTGATGGACAAGTATAACCTGTATGGGAAAATGGCCATCCCTAAAAAACATGATTTTGAACATGAAGTGCCCGAGCTTTACCGAATTTGTGCAGAAAAACAAGGCGTGTTTGTAAACCCCGCCCTTGTGGAGCCTTTTGGACTCACGTTGCTTGAAGCCATGGCCACCGGTCTGCCAATTGTGGCGACCAACGACGGCGGCCCCAAGGATATCAATAAAAACTGCAATGGCGGTCTGCTTGTTGACCCAAAGGATACAAGAGCCATTTCCAATGCCATAAAAAAAATTATTGTCAATCCGGAAACCTGGAATTTTCATTCAAAAAACGCCGTTATGAATACAAGGAAATATTATACTTGGAAAAGCCATGTTCATACCTACGTTGAAAAAACAACCGCCCTGTGCCGGCATTATGAAATTTCAGATATGAATGATGAAGTAGCAGCCCCAAGTATTGGCAAGCGCTTGGCAAATCTAAACTATATTCTTATCACCGACATTGACAATACCCTTCTTGGCGGCAATGAAAAAGAGGTCAGGCAGTTAATGGATTTACTGCAACAGAATAAAGACTGCATCGGTTTTGGTGTTGCCACTGGCCGGGTTTTTGAATCTGCGGTAGCGGTGCTCAAGGCAAACGGAATCATAACGCCTGATATCATCATATCCTCTGTGGGAAGCCAGATCACATATGGAGACTCTCTCCTCCATGATAAAGGCTGGGAAAGTCATATTTCTAAAAATTGGAAACGAGACCTCATCGCATCAAAACTAAAGGATATCGACCACCTTGAATTGCAGGAAAAAGCGGGTCAAAGACCTTATAAACTCAGTTACAATATGACGCCAGATAAAGATCGTTTGCCCGCAATTCATCAGCTTCTTACCCGGCACCGCTGTCATTACAATTTAATTTATTCCCATGAAAAATATCTTGATATTTTACCTTACAGAGCCTCAAAAGGAAAAGCAATTCGATATTTGAGTTACAAATGGTCTATCCCGCTAAAAAACTTTTTGATCTGCGGTGATTCAGGAAATGATGAGGAGATGCTCAAAGGAGAACCGCTGGGTGTTGTTGTCGGCAATTACAGTCCTGAACTGAAAGCGATGAAATCATTGAAAAATATTTATTTTGCAAATAAAACATTTGCAGCGGGTATGATTGAGGGAATAAATCATTATGGGTTTATTGATCAAGCGAAGAAAGGTTGAGTCAACACCCCTTGAGCTAAGGGGCTTCATAGAAATAAAACTACCCACTTTCAAACTTAATGGTCAGTATTTACAGCACATTTTAAGTAAAGACGGGTAGATTATTTGGTAAATATTCGGCAGAGAGCCATCAACTCACCCATTCAACTTGCAGCCTTGATCACAACACCGGCCACCTGGGAAAGGGGTCAGGGTTGCTGAAATTGACAAGCTCTACTCAGGAGACACCTTTTGGATCAAATAAATGATCAACGCTGCCGGGAATTACTGGTATCCATTCGAAAAATCATTCAGGCCATTGATATTTATTCAAGAAATCTTAATAAAACATTTGGGCTAACCGTGCCCCAGCTAATAGTCCTCCAGGAAATATCAAATAGGAAGGAAATTTGTGTAACGCCCCTGTCCCGTCATACCAGCCTGAGCCAGGCGACCGTTACAGACATCACCAAACGACTTGAAAGTAAAGGATATATTCTGCGTGAAAAAAAGGAAGGTGATAAACGTTCTGTTTACCTTTCCTTGTCCGAAAAAGGGCATGATATCATGAAAACCCTTCCTCCTCCCCTACAGCAAACTTTTACCGATGGATTTTACAAACTTGAAAACTGGGAACAACTTATGATTTTAAGTGGATTTGAGCGGGTGGTTCACTTAATGTCAGCCCAAAAAATTGATGCATCTCCTATCATGGCCACAGGTCCCATCGATGACCAGTAAATTTATTGCAAATGAACCAATTACAATACTCAAGACTTCTAAGTTCTCATAACTAATTGAAATAATTAAAACCTATAAAATCAAGTTGTGAGACGCAGGCTCTATAAATTCAGGGGGTTCGCAAATTTTCGAGCTGTGCGGGCACCAATCATTTGCAGCGCACTAACAATACAAGTGTAATAAATTAGAGCTGTTTGAGCCTTCAATATGTATCTATATCTTGTAAATAACACTGAGATTATGGTTCAAATAGGCCAGTGATGACCTACCCGCACAGCTCGCAAATTTTCGTACACAACATGCAGAGAACTTAGGACTGACGAGTTACAAAATAGAATGAATTTTTAAAGGCTGCCAACATTGAATTGCTGGAAAGATCGGCATCCTTCATTTGCCGGTTTACACTTTTTGAGCAATAATCCCATTTGGGGGGAGTATTGCCCCAAAAGTGTAAAGTACTTTTGGCTTGATATGAAGGATGCCGAAAGATCTTGAGGAAATCGCAATAATTGTGCATACTAAAACGGATATATCATTATATTCACTGAGTATATGGAGGTTCAATATGAAAATTAGGAAAGCGGTTTTTCCCGTGGCAGGGCTTGGCACCCGGTTTCTTCCGGCAACCAAGGCCATGGCCAAAGAGATGCTCCCGGTGGTTGATAAACCCATTATTCAATATGCCGTTGAGGAAGCCTTTGCTGCGGGCATTGAACAGATTATTTTTGTCACTGGCCCGGGGAAAAAAGCCCTGGAAGATCATTTTGATCGCTCCTTTGAGCTGGAAACGACCCTGAAAAACAAAGGGAAAGATGAAGTCCTGGAGCAGATTCAAAAATTGGTCCCCCCCACAGGAACCATTGTGTATACCCGTCAACATGAGCCCAAGGGGTTGGGGCATGCCATCTGGTGTGCCCGGGATATTGTGGGGGATGAACCCTTTGCCGTGCTCCTGGCCGATGATTTGATTAAATCTAAAGAGTCGGTTCTTTCCCAGATGATCAGTCGGTTTGATCGGTTAAGGGCCAGCATTGCCGCTGTCATGGAGATTCCCAGGGATCAGACGGATCGGTATGGTATCCTTGATGCCCATGAGATAGAGGACAATGTGGTGCGGGTCAAGGGGATGGTGGAAAAACCTGCCCCTGAAGATGCCCCTTCCAATCTGGCCATTGTGGGCCGGTATATCCTGACCCCAAAGATTTTTGAATACCTGGGGGAGAAGAAATTGGGGGCAGGGGGGGAGATTCAGCTCACGGATGCCATGGAGAAACTACTGCGTGATCAGCCGGTTTTCGGGTATAAATTTGAAGGGGAACGTTTTGACTGTGGTGACAAGGCAGGGTTTCAGATGGCTAATCTGGCCTTTGCCATGGAACGTCCTGATATCAGAGAAAAATTATCCCATTTTATCAGAAATATGGATTATAATCTGTGCTCTGAGAACAAGGATACTGATTTAAATTAGTTTTGGATTCACGAACTGGTTCGGTAGATACGGTGCAGGGCCATGACCCGTTGAACATAGTTTCGGGTTTCCTGGAAGGGCGGAATCCCATTGTATTTGTCCACATTTCCAGGGCCTGCATTGTAGGCGGCCAGGGCATGTTTGATATTGCCCTTGTACTGATGAATCAGGTCATTGAGGTATCGGGTACCTGCCATGATGTTTTGGGAGGGTTCAAAGGGATCTGAAAGCTTGAGCGCCTTAAAATTAAAGGGCATGATCTGCATAAGACCCCGGGCACCTTTGGGAGATACTGCCTGGGGATTGTAGGCCGATTCCACCTCAATCACCGCTTTGATCAATGAAAAATCCACGTTGAATTTTAGAGCGGCTTTTTTAATGAGGAGGTCATAGTCTTTTTTATTCAGAGGCGTTCTGTGGCGGGGCCGTTTTCCCTTGACGAACAGGTGAAATTTGGGAGATGTGGGGGTGTTGGTAAAATGACGAACCCCGTTTTTATCCACAAACATGTAGATGTCCGCTGATACTGGAGCCGAAGCCAGAAGGATAGCAGTCAAAACCAGAATTGTTATCAAAAAGCCTTTCCTGTGAGATCCCTTCATTTCAGACATTTTCCCCAGCTAACCGAAGTTATGGCCATCCCCAGATTTTTTAGGAATGAGTTTTAAATAAGTTGCCCATTTGTGCGCTATAGTGTCCCCGCCTCCGAAATGGAAAAGTTATTTCGGACTCATTCCTTAACAAATCGCCTTATCCTTTTCCCGATACACTTTTAAAATATATTTTTCCGGGAAATAGGGTTTGGAGACATAGGGCAAAAGGGTCTCCATAAAGGTGTCCACCAGATGGTCAAAG
>CAYSSE010000039.1:0-3771 GCA_964433355.1 uncultured Desulfocicer sp. | reverse complement strand
TTTGGAGACATAGGGCAAAAGGGTCTCCATAAAGGTGTCCACCAGATGGTCAAAGACCTCGTCTTTGTCTGGGGCCATGATAAAGTTCCGTACCTTATGATGCTCAAATGTGGCGGTGGGGCCCACTTTGCTGATGATCTCTTCCAGGGAGTTTTTTGTGAGGGTTTCCGCCGGGAAAAGGGACGCTGTTACGGGAATGATGACCCTTGCGGTCATGTTCACCTGAAAGGCATCTTCGCTGATTTTTTTGGACACATCAAGCAGTTCCAGTGTGAGGTCGTTGGCAAGGGGGAGGGTCTTTACAATTTTTTCTTCCATTTTTTCTTCCATGATCAGATATCCTGAAACAGCTCTAACTGTTTGTTCGTTTCTTTTGAGGGTTTGGGTTTAAATCGATTTTGACTGTGCGCTTTCAATCTCTCTTCTATATCATAGACAAAGGAAGATTTTGAAGTTTTTATTGTTTTCCCATAAATCCGTCGTTTTGATGCATGGGAAAAGCATAGAATCTTTTGGGCCCGGGTCATGCCCACATAAAAAAGACGTCTTTCTTCGGCCAGATCCTGGGAGGGCAGTGGGGTGGGGTATCCATTTTTGTCTGGACGGGAAAAGGGGATGAGTCCCGTTTCACACCCGGTGATGAACACCACAGCAAATTCAAGACCCTTGGAGGCATGCAGGGTCATTAAAGCCACCTTTTCTGCCTGGGGAGTCAGGGTATCCACATCCCCCACCAGGCTGATATGATCCAGAAATTCAGCAGGGTCTGGCATGGATACGGCTTCCATGGAGAGTCGTTCCAGGGTATCAGCTCTTTTTTTGTCCGCCTTTATGAGGTCTGAAAGATCCCAGAGTTGGGAAAAATACTCCAGGGCCTGTGGACTGGAAAAATCCTTGGCATCCCTGGCAGTATGTAAAATTCTTGAGATGCACTGGCAAATTTTTCCATGGATATCCCGACGAAGCCCCTTGGGGGGAGATGCTTCCAACCGGATAAGGGCCTCATTCAGAGGGCAGTTTTGCCCATGGAACCAGTTTCTGAGGTGCTCACGACTTTTCTTTCCAGTTCCTGCCTTAAAATAATCCAGCAAAAATTCAAAATCTGTAAATGTACCCCTTTGATGGGTTATTTTCATGAGGGCAAAAAGTTCTTTTATGCCCGGTTGTAACAGCGTATTTTCCCGGTGGGCCATGTGGCAGGGAATGCCTGCTTTCTCAAGAACTTCAGCAAAAATGGCACCCTGTTTACGGGTACGGTAGAGGACGGCAAAATCAGAAAAGGAAAAATCTTCTTCCTGGGAAGCGTCTATTCTGTTGGTATCCATGGAAAAAAGAGAAAGACCCCCGGTGAGTTTTTCAATGGTTTTTCCCACGGCCACGGCTTCGGCCCGTTCCGAGGCTGATTTGAGTATCATCACCGTGTTTTTGCCGTGGATGTTGGAAAATAATTTTACCCCGTTATCCAGATCATCCCCCCGTTGCCCGCATTGGGTGAGCATCTGGTGGGATGCCTCAAGGATGGTCTCCGTGGATCGGTAGTTTTGTTTCAGGGTGATTTTAAGGGCCCCGGGATAATCCGTCATGAATTGCTGAAAGTAAAGCGTGTCCGATCCCCTGAATCCGTAAATGGACTGATCTGGATCACCAATGACACACAAAGTGTCTCCATCTCCGGAAAGCAGTTTTATCAGAAGATACTGCCCTTTGTTGACATCCTGATATTCATCCACAAACAGGTGTTTAAATCTGTCCCGGAGGGTGGTGGCAAGGCCGGGATCATGGGTTACAAGTGCCAGCACCTTGTTGATCAAATCTTCAAAATCCACCAGATCCAAAATTTCCAGGTGTTCCTGGTAGTCCTGCCAGACCCTTGTAACCATTGCCTTTGTGGGTATGTCTTCAATAAAATCAAGTTCCTCCCCCACTTGAAGCCCCTGTTGTTTGGCCCGGGAAATCTGGAGATCCGCCTGGGCAAGGGAGATCTCTTGTTTGGAAAATCCCTGCCGGGCCATGGCCTCCTCCAAAAGAGTCAGGCGCAGGGGGGCATCCACGATGGCCGATGAAAAGGAGGTGTATTCCTTGAGAAGCATGAGACAGAAGGCATGGAAAGTACAGGCACACACCTGAAGCGCCGATTCTGGAAGAAGACGATTAATTCTTTCCTTCATTTCCCGGGCGGCCCTGTTGGTAAAGGTCAGTGCCAGAATGGCATCCGCAGAGACCCCTTGTTCTTTGATGAGCCAGGCAATTTTGGCGGTGATGGTGCGGGTTTTGCCGGTGCCAGGACCTGCTGCCATGATAAGCGGCTGGTTGTGGCATAAAAGTGCCTGGTGTTGCTCTTTATTCAGGGAGCCCAGGAGATCATCCGGTGGGGCAGGGGGCGTTTTTTTGGTTTTTTTTTTCCATGGGGTAGGGGGTTTTTCTGAGACCTTATTTGCCGTCGGGCTCACCGTTTTTTTGGGGGTGTTTTTTTTGGGGGGAGTGGCAAACAACTCCTGCTCTCCCTTGAGATTTTTTTTTTCATCCTCACTGAAGAGGCAGACTTTGCCATATTCTCCATCAAATCCCGGGGCCACATCCACCTGGCCGGTGCGCATTTTTTCAATGGCAGGGGCCAACAGGGGAATGCCCGTGGCATCAATTTCAGCCAGAGATCGCTTTAAAAGGATCTCAAGTTCCGGGCCCAGGGTTTCCAAGGCGCGTTCATAAAAACTGTTCACCTTTTTTGTTTTGGGACCCACATCAAAAATTTCCGACAAAATATCGGTGAGGGGAATAATGCTCTGATACCCCTGGCGGTTGGCCGGGGCATATCCATAAGGACGTGAGGCAAGTTCCTGAACCCGGTAAAGTACGCCAAGGGTCAGGGGTTTTCCGCACACGGGACATATGCCGTTATGCTGGAGGGTTTCCTCTGGATCAAATGAAATCCCACATTTCCGGTGGCCGTCATGGTGATATTTCCCCTCCTGGGGAAACATGTCTATGGTGCCCTGGTACTTTGTTAGATCCCCGGTCTCCAGGGCTTCTCGCACATGGTAATAGGACAGTCCCGTGTTGAACATGGAGGCATTTCTGCCAAGATACATGGGGGAATGGGCATCGGAGCTTGCCACCAGTCGCACATGATCCAGGTTGGCCACCCGCCAGTTCATGGGCGGGTCCGATGACAGGCCGGTTTCCACGGCAAAGATGTGGGGGGAAAGATCCCCAAAGCACGCTTCAATGGTATCAAATCCTGATTTGGAGCCCAGCATGGAAAACCAGGGGGTCCAGATATGGGCCGGGATGAGAAAGGCTTCATCAGAAACATCCAGCATGATTTCAAGGAGTTTTTCCGCATCAAGCCCCAGGATGGGACGTCCATCCGAGGCGATATTTCCGATTTTATCCAACCGGGCGTTGAAGGTTTTGACCCCTTCAATATCTGGAAAATAGATGAGATTGTGGTTTTTCCTCACTCGATCCGATTTTTTGTAAATGGAGCTTATTTCACACTGAAGGATGAACCTGACCTTATTTTTGCAATGGCTGGGGATCTGGGCATCCAGGGGAGTCCTGAACGCTTTCTTTAATTTAAATAATCCCGGGGCGGCCGGTTCCAGTTTTTCTTCAAGCTCCTGAATCCATCCGGGATGGGTAAAATCCCCCGTGCCCACCAGGGTGACCCCTTTTTTTTGTGCCCAGATGTACAGGCTTTCAAGGGTGAGGTTTTTGGCGGTGGCTCTGGAAAAATGTGAGTGAAGATGCAGATCTGCTATGAATTCCATG
>CAYSSE010000038.1:18218-22779 GCA_964433355.1 uncultured Desulfocicer sp. | reverse complement strand
GTGGTGGTATCCCGCCTTGTCCAGGGTGTTGATGCCATGGGAGGCGTTTTGTGCGTTGTGGGTATGGATTCAAAGCGATTTATACCACGAGCTTCATATAAAATTCCGGGATCTTATCTGGCCCTGAAACCCCTTGCCGGTGAAAAATTATCCCATTGGCCTGAAATCGATAATGGTATCCACATCATCCGTGATATTTTTAAATCTCCCCGGGTAAAATACCCCCAAAAGGCATGGGATACCGGGGCAAGAATGATGGTGGATGTACCCCTGGTAATCCAGGGACAGATATTTGGTTTTATCAGACTCTATTTTTCCCGCAAGCCTCTGCTTTCCGATGAGGTGCTGGACTTTATCCGGGCCATATCCGAACAAAGCTCTTGCGCCATCAATCATGTCACCGAGATAAAATCCCATATTCTCCAGTATAATCAGCTTGCCACCAAGGTTGACCGCATGTCTTCTCTGGGAAGAATGGCCGCAGGCATCGCCCATGAGATCAACAACCCTTTGACGGGCATTCTGCTTTACAGCTCCAATCTGTCTAAGAAAGCAGAGCCTGGTCCCTGCAAAGAAGGTCTTGAAATAATCATGCAGGAGACCCAGCGCTGTAAAAAAATAATCCAGGGACTCCTGGATTTCTCCAGGGAAAAGAAACCCCAGAAAATTATGGCAAATATCAACAAGGTCATAGAAAAAGCCCTGGCACTCATGGACAATGAATTGTTCATCCGACAAATCAAAGTGGTGCGCGATTTTGATTATGACACCAAAAGTTTCTTCCTGGACGATGACCAGATGGAACAGGTGTTGATTAATTTGCTTTTCAATGCCGTCCACGCCATTGGAGAAAAGGGAACTATTAACATTCGAACCATGGCAAATGAAAAAGATGAAACGGTGTCCGTGGAGATCGAAGACGACGGTTGCGGTATCCACAAGGACAATCAGAAAAAAATATTTGAACCATTCTATACCACCCGGGCCGAGGGAACAGGTCTGGGACTTGCCGTCAGCTATGGAATTATCAGAAATCATCAAGGCAGGATCAAGGTATCAAGTGAACCCGGCATTGGTACATTGATTAGAATGACGCTGCCGGTGTTGAAGGAGAATAACGATCTTGAATGGGAAAACAAATGACATGGCACAAAAAAGGGTGTTGATCATTGATGATGAAGATGTGATCTGCAAAGCCTGTAAAATGGTATTAAACGAACAGGAATTTATCTGTGATCATTGCCTGTCCGGCAAAGAAGGCATTCAGCGGGTGATGGAACAAGACTATGACCTGCTCCTGCTGGACATGAAATTAAAAGAAATGGACGGCATGGATATTTTAAAACAGGTCAAACAAAAAAAGCCTGATCTGTATGTCATTGTCATCACCGGGTATTCCACTGTGGCTAACACGGTAAAGGCCATGAAGCTCGGGGCCAACGATTATCTGTCAAAGCCCTTTACAGACCACGAATTGATTGATGCTGTAAACGCATTGTTAGACAGCAAACAATAGATAACGGAGTTGTTTTATGAATAAAAATATACTTAGCCCCAATAATCCCAAAGGGGCGGTCATGGTAGTGGGAGGCGGTGTTGCAGGCATGCAGTCGGCCCTGGACATTGCCAATTCAGGCTTTTACGTGTACTTGGTGGAAAAATCACCCGCCATCGGTGGAAAAATGGCCCAGTTGGACAAGACCTTCCCCACCAATGACTGTGCCATGTGAATTATCTCCCCTAAACTGGTCGAGGTCGGCCGGCACATGAACATTGAATTACTGACATTAACAGAAGTTACCGCCATATCCGGGCAGGAGGGGGACATCACTGCCACCCTGATCCAGCACCCAAGATATGTGGACACGGACAAGTGTATTGCCTGTGGGCTCTGTGCGGAGAAATGCCCCAAACGAGTAAATGACGAATACAACGAGGGACTTGGCAAACGAAAGGCCATCTATGTCCCCTATTCCCAGGCAGTCCCCCTAAAGTACGCCATTGATCCCAATAATTGCCTTTATTTGACCAAGGAGCGGTGTGGCCTTTGTGAAACCGTTTGTCCCTCCCATGCCATCAACTTTCTGGATCAAACGAAGGAAATTACTTTAAATGTGGGCTCTGTGGTGCTTTCAACGGGCTTTAAGTCCTTTGATCCATCGGGTCTTGATTATCTGTCTTTTGGCAAACACCCGGATATTGTCACCGCCATGGGATTTGAACGGGTGCTTTCCGCCACCGGTCCCCAGGGGGGGCACCTGGTGCTGCCCTCGGACAAAAAACACAAAAAAGAACCCAAAAAAATTGCCTGGCTCCAGTGTGTGGGATCCAGAGATCAAAACCGCAGTAAAAACAGCTATTGCTCTTCTGTGTGCTGTATGTATGCCGTAAAACAGTCGGTGATGGCCAAGGATCATAGTAAGGCCCCTCTGGACTGTGCCATTTTTTACATGGACATGCGCACCCAGGGAAAGGATTTTGACACCTATCTGGAAAACGCAAAGGACAAGGGAGTACGGTTTGTACGATCCCGGGTTCATTCTGTCACCCCCGATCCCCACAAAGGCAACCTTGAGATGACCTATGTGGATGAGCTGGGGAGTCTTAAAACCGAATATTTTGACATGGTGGTTCTCTCCACCGGACTTGAGATAAGCGCTGACAGCTTTGCACTGGCAACGGGAATGGGTATTGAACTGGATGCCTCTAATTTTATCAAAACCGACAGCTTTAACCCGGTGTCCACCTCCATGCCCGGCATCTACGCCTGCGGTGTTTTCACAGGTCCCAAAGATATTCCCCAGTCGGTGATGGAGGCAAGTGCTGCTGCAGCCACTGCCACCGAACGCCTTGCCCCGTCACGGAATTCATTGACCCGGGCCGTTGTCAAGCCCAAAGAGCGTGAAGTGGCCGATGAAGCCCCGAAAATAGGGGTATTTGTGTGTAACTGCGGTACCAACATCGGCGGTATTGTGGATGTCCCGGCGGTGGCGGCCTATGCCAGTCATCTTCCCGGTGTGGTCTATGTGGAGGAGAATCTGTTTACCTGCTCCCAGGACACCCAGGATAAAATGGTGGAGGTGATCCAGAAAAAAGGCCTGAACCGCATTGTGGTGGCTGCCTGCACGCCCAAAACCCATGAGGAGCTTTTCCGGGAAACCCTTATTGATGCGGGACTAAACAAGTATCTTGTTGAAATGGCCAACATCAGAAACCAGGACTCTTGGGTTCATTCCAATGAGCCAGAGCGGGCCACAACCAAGGCCAAGGATCTGGTAAGAATGGCCGTTGCCAAGGCCTTCCGTCTGGCCCCGCTGTTTGAAACCCAATTGCCGGTGACCCCGTCGGCCCTGGTGGTGGGGGGAGGTATTGCCGGTATGACAGCCGCCTTGTCCCTGTCCCGTCAGGGATATCCCGTCACTCTGGTGGAAAAGAATCAACATCTTGGGGGCAATGGCAGGCTGCTTTGCAAAACCTGGAAAAATGAAGCAATAGGCCCCTTTGTCAAGGGTCTCATTGCAGACATTGAAGCTGATGAACAGATTCACCCCCTGTTGGGCGCCACCGTTGGTGCCGTTGAAGGCTTTGTGGGCAATTTTAAGACCACCATTACCTCGGTGGATGATACCCAGGTGATCGACCACGGGGTGGCCATCATTGCCACCGGAGCTGTGGAATCAAAACCCACGGAATATTCCTATGGCCAGCACAAATCCGTGATGACACTCCTGGAGCTGGATGCCCTCTTCATGGAAAACGATGCCCGGCTCGGCCAGGCAAAGGAAGTTGTTTTTATTCAATGTGTGGGATCAAGGGATAAAGATCATCCCTATTGCTCCAAAGTGTGCTGCACCCATGCCATTAAAAGCGCCATGGCCTTTAAAGAAAAAAATCCCGATACCGGGGTGTATGTTCTTTATCGGGATATCCGAACCTATGGCCAGCGGGAAACCCTCTACCAGGAGGCCCGAAAAGCGGGCATTCTTTTCTTCCAATACGATCTGGACAGCAAACCTGTGGTCATCCCGGGAGAAGATCATGTCACCGTGGAATTCACTGACACTATACTGGGAAGGCGATTGGCCGTGGATGCCGATCTTCTATGCCTTTCCGCCCGCATTGACGCCAGGGACAACACCCACCTTGCCCAGGCATTCAAGGTGACTTCGGACAGCGCCGGATGGTTCCTTGAGGCCCACCAGAAACTCAGACCTGTGGACTTTGCCACGGAGGGTCTTTTTCTGTGTGGCATGAGCCACTATCCCAAACCCGTGGACGAAAGTATTGCCCAGGCCAAGGCGGCAGCGGCAAGGGCATTGACCGTACTTTCCCGGGACACCATCAACGTGGGTGGCATTGTGGCACAAATTGATCCGGAACGATGTGCTGGATGCGGCGGATGTGTGCAGGTGTGCCCCTACAACGCCATCAGCATGGATATTGAAAGGGGGGTGGCCGTGGTCAACGATGCCCTTTGCAAAGGGTGCGGAGCCTGTGCCGCCACTTGTCCCTCTGAGGCACCGTCGTTGATGGGATTTAACAACGATCAATTGTACGCACA
>CAYSSE010000038.1:0-18118 GCA_964433355.1 uncultured Desulfocicer sp. | reverse complement strand
GTCCCTCTGAGGCACCGTCGTTGATGGGATTTAACAACGATCAATTGTACGCACAAATTAAAAGTGCCATGAGCGCGTAACAAAACACAAAACACATCCGGAAGCCCATATCAAGGGTTCCCGTTGAAAATAAAGGAGTATTTCCGGTGAAAGCAGATCTTTTTGAACCCAAAATCGTTGCATTCATGTGCAACTGGTGCACCTATGGTGCAGCCGATCTTGCCGGTGTCAGCCGCATGCAGTATCCGTCAAACCTGAGAATCATACGGGTGATGTGTTCGGCAAGTGTAAGCCCCCATCATATTTTAAGAGCCTTCCAGAGCGGGGCCGACGGCGTCATGGTGGGCGGTTGACACATCGGCGACTGCCATTACCTGTATGGTAATAACATGACCATCAAACGCATCACCTTTGTCCAGGAAATGCTTAAATTCATGGGCCTTGAGGGACGACTTCACCTGGAATGGATCTCTTCTGCCGAGGCCCAGAAATTTGCCCGGGTGGTGACGGAGTTCACAGACAAAATAACCCACCTGGGACCCAGCCCCATTGCCAAGGCAACCCGTTTAATTCCCATGGAGCCCTATGGAGAGAAAAGGAGGAAACATGAATATCACAAAGCAGGTTGAGCAGCTTCTCAAACAGGGCGATGTGGATATTTTTCTGGCCTACAGAGAGCTTGACGGGCATATGATTCCCCATGGCTACACCCTGGATAACCTGGAAGAGCTTCCGTCACTTAAGGTGAGCCAGCATCGCTACAGCCTGGAAAAGGTGGCCACCCATCTCACTGAAAAAAAACCGGATATTAAAATCGGCATTGTAGCAAGAGATTGTAATCAACGGGCGTTAAACCTTCTCTACACCTGGAATCAACTCCAGCCTGAGAACATTACCCCCATTATGGTCAACTGCTGTCCCTCCCAAACAAGAACCCACAGCGACTGCACCTACCTTGACCCCAAAAGCACCGGGGCATTCAAGGAAGAACATGGCATTAATTTCAATGAAGATCCCGGGAATTTCATGGATAATAATGACAATAGCCAGCGCTTTTCCCGGTGGATGTACGAGTTCAGCAAATGCATCAAGTGCTATGGGTGCAGAAACATCTGCCCCGTGTGTTTCTGCCCTGATTGCAGCCTGGAAAATCCGGATCTTGTTGAACCCGGGGCACTGCCACCGGAAATCCCTATTTTTCACCTGGTGCGGGCCACCCACATGGCAGGAAGGTGCATTGACTGCGGATTGTGTGAAGATGCCTGTCCCGCAGAAATCCCCTTGCGATTCCTTTACCGGGAGATGAACCGCATTGTATCCGACGTGTTTGACTACACGCCGGGAGTGGGGCTTGAAAAATCACCGTTTACCGTCATTGGCGGTGAGGTAACTTTGGAACCCAAGCCCATGGATGCGTAATTTCAGGGCCTGGTTATAAATTCGACCCATTGGGAAGATCTATGGTCCATGCAATGCAAGATGACCGAATTTAAAACCAGGACAGAATTCGCATTTTTGGGGGTTGATTCTATTTTCGGCCATTTTGGGTAGGGGCAATTCATGAATTCCCCCTACTAATGTCGGCCACAATCTGATGTCTTTGCAACTGTCTGAATCAGAGCCCAACCCCCATTTTTTGATCCGGCACCACGTAAATAACGCAACTTCCAGGCATTTCCCCATAAAGAGTGGCCCTGAAGGATTGCGTAAATCAGGAGATGAACAATGAATTGCAAGTTTGTACCATCCGTGTGTTCATATTGCGGAACAGGGTGCGGCGTTCTTTTTGAAGTAATTGATGGAAAAATCAACTCAACACTACCCTTGAAATCCCACCCGGTAAACCAGGGAAAACTGTGTATCAAGGGGTGGAGCCTCCACGAATATATCAACAGTTACATGCGCCTTAAAGCACCCCTGATCAAAGAGGACGGAAATTTTCAAAAGGCAACCTGGGATGAGGCCATCGCCCATGCCGCCAAAAATTTTAACCGCATCAAAGAGACCTACGGCCCGGATTCCATTGGGGTATTGGTCTCGGCCAAAGTGAGCAATGAAGAAAACTACCTGGCCCAGAAACTTGGCAGGGCCGCCATTGGCACCAACAACGTCGATCACTGCGCTCGACTGTGACATTCCTCAACAGTGGCAGGTCTTGCCGCTGCATTTGGAAGTGGTGCTATGACAAATTCCATAGAAGAGTTTGAAACCCATTCCAAGGTGATCTTTGTCATCGGGTCCAACACCACGGCATGTCATCCCCTAATTGCCAGTCGCATTATTAAGGCAAAGGAGAATGGTGCAAAACTCATTGTTGCAGATCCCCGGAATATTCAGCTCTCCCAGTATGCCGATTTCACGGTACACCACCGTTTAGGCTCTGATGTGGCGTTGCTCAACGGCATGATGCACGTCATCATTAAAAACAAATGGCATGATCAAACTTACATAGAACAACGGTGCGAGGATTTTGAACAATTAAAAGAAACCCTTGCAACCTATACGCCCACCTTTGTGGAAGCCATCACCGGCGTTGACCGCAAGGACATTATAAAAATGGCGGAACTCTATGCCACCAATGCCCCGGGTGCACTTCTTTACGCCATGGGCATCACCCAGCACACCACGGGCGTTGATAACGTAAAATCCTGCTGCAACATTGCCATGCTCTGCGGTAATGTGGGCGTTGCCGGGGGCGGGGTCAATCCCCTTCGGGGCCAAAACAATGTCCAGGGGGCCTGCGACATGGGCGGACTTCCCAATGTGTTCCCCGGATATCAACCTGTGGCCGATGCCAAGGTTCGGGAAAAATTTTCCAAAGCCTGGAACTGCGAACTCTCGGACACCCCGGGCATGACCGTCACTGACATGATCCCAGCCATTGAGACAGGTAAAATAAAGGCGCTCTTCGTCATCGGAGAAAATCCCAAGCTCAGTGATCCAGATAAAAATCATCTGGACAATGCCTTTAAAAAACTGGAGTTCCTTGCCATCGAGGATATTTTTCTCACGGAAAGTGCCCAGGCCGCAGATGTGGTTTTTGCATCGGCCTCTTTGGGGGAAAGGGAAGGGACTTTCACCAACACAGAACGACGGTGTATGATCACAAGAAAGGCCGTGGAGCCGGTTGGCAATGCACTGCCCGACTGGGAAATTATTTCCCGATTTTCAACGGCCCTGGGCTATGAAATGTCCTATGAGTCTCCCAGTGAAATTTTCAATGAAATGGCGTCACTGACCAAGAGTTATCAGGGGATGTCCTACGAGCGCATGGGCATTGATGGGCTTCAATGGCCATGCCCCACCCCAGACCACCCCGGCACCCCCTATCTTCACAAAGATATTTTTACCCGGGGCAAGGGAAAGTTTCATGCCATTGAGTATCAAGATCCGGCAGAATTGACCTGTGAGGAGTATCCCATGCTCATGACCACGGGACGCATGTTTGCCCATTTTCACACCGGCACCATGACACGGGTCTCCACAAGCCTTGATACCGAGCAGAAAACAGGATATGTGGAGATCAATCCCAAGGATGCCCACCGGCTGAACATCACCCCCGATGATATGGTTTTGTTGTCCTCCCGGCGGGGGAAAATGGAAGCCCCGGCCCGGATCACTGATTCCGTACCGGTCAATACTATTTTTCTGCCCATCCATTTTGGCGAAAACCCCACGAATATGTTGACCAGCTCAACGGCATTTGATCCCATTGCCAAGATTCCTGAGTTCAAGGTGGGTGCCGTTAAAATAGAAAAACTAATTGCCTGACATGGCATAAATAAAAAGTACAAATCTAACACTACAGCGACACTTTTATGATCCACCCTGTTTGGAGGGAATTTTAAAATACGATTCCTCACCTTGTCACAGTCAATTTTGAATAAAATGAGCGAAGTATCACTGTAGTGTTAAAAGGTGCAAAAAAGTTATTTTTGACTGCACCTCTCAATATTCTGGATAATGTTCCTTTAAACACTTGTCGCAAATGCCGTGGCTGAATTGGGCGTCGGAATGTTCTGAAATGTATTTTTCAAGTCGATTCCAGGAGCCCTTATCATCCCGGATGCCCTTGCAATGCATACAGATCGGAATGACTCCCTCCAGCCGCTTGACCTTCTCAAGCGTTGCTTCCAGTTCAGCCGTTTTTAATTCAAGTTCTGAAGTTCGCTTTATAAGAGCATTTCTCTGATTTTTCAACTCAAGATGGTTGCGAACTCGCAGCAAAACCAGATCAGGATTAAACGGTTTGGCAATATAGTCTGCCGCACCCAGAGTTAAACCGCGAGACTCATCATCAACTTCATCAAGCGCGGTTATAAATATGACTGGAATATTTTTGTACTCAGGGCTGCTTTTCAGCCGACGACAGACCTCAAAACCGTCCATACCAGGCATTTTGACATCAAGCAGTATCAAATCGGGAAGTGGCGGTTGCTCCAGTCTCATGAATGCCTGCTCACCATTCTTGGCAATCACAAGCTTGTAGTATTTGTTAAGTAACCCTGTTATAACATCAAGGTTGACCAGTTCATCATCAACGACAAGTATTTTTGCCCGTTCCGCTACCTGATTCATTTTAAACTCCTCATGGAAGAAATATGCGTTAAACCTTCAATTTGAAAGCGCTGTTCGATCCAGTTCAATATATCCAGGGCATCCTCGAATTCATATTTAGCAAGACTTGCTTCAAGGGTTTGCATCTCATCTGCTAACCCAACTGCCTGCGTACATTTTTTTATTTTTTCCAGCGTGTTAATTGCCTCGAAACTTCCCTCTCTTATGTCCGTGGAAAGTTGGGTCAGCAACAGCAAAAAAGCTTCCCTGTCAGAATCAAACGGGGCCACACCTTTCAATGTAGCTTCTGAGCTGTCACTCTCTTGAAGCTGAAAAAATAAATTAAGGGAGTTCATAACTCGTTCAACTTCCTCAATAAAGGAGGGCATGATCGCCGATATATCCGCAATTTTGTTACTTCTTAATATGATTTCCAACTGCAATGCAAGCGCCTGTAACTTTTTTGCGCCAATGGTTCCGGCCACGCTTTTGAATGAGTGCACCAGGTGCTCAGCCGCCTGAACATCACCGCGATGCATGGCTGATTGGATGTTTATAGAAACCTCTCGATGTTCCTGGAGAGCCCGCTTCAGAATAGCCAGATAGAGTGACTCGTCATTGTTCACATGGCTCAAACCAGACATCACGTCCACGCCAGCCAGGGAAAGAAATGGTTTAGCCGCTTCACGGCGTTGCTCGTAGTTGGGGATATTGACGGCAATGTTGGATATGGCCGGAGCCAAGTGCTGTTTGAGCAAATGAGCGAGCGTTTCATACATCAGTTGGGGTCTGATGGGCTTTGGAATATGACCGTTCATACCCACTGCTTTACATTTGTCAACATCACTGGCAAACGCGTTGGCCGTCATGGCCAGAATAGGCAATGCCTCCATGGAATGGCGTTTGCGGATTTCACGAGTTGCGGTGAGGCCATCCATCACCGGCATCTGAACGTCCATCAAAATAACGTCAAACGCCGTAGTCGCCGAAATATCCAGTGCCTCCTGGCCATTTCGTGCTATTTCGACTATGATGCCGACCTGCTCAAGCAACTCACGTGCCACCTGTTGGTTCAGCTCGTTGTCTTCGACAAGGAGTATTCGACTGCCGGTCAGCAAATCGGTGACCTGATCCTTAGAGAGAGAGGGAGCAATGACAGGGGCCTCTTCATTGGTTTTTTGGAAATGCACCGTGAAAATGAAGCTGCTGCCTTTTCCCAGTTCGCTTTCAACGTTTATCTCACCGCCCATCATCTCCACCAGATTTTTGCTGATGGCAAGCCCAAGACCAGTGCCACCATAGAGTCTGGTGATGGACGCATCCGCCTGATGGAAGGATTGAAACAGATGTTTGATTTGATTGGAGGACATGCCGATGCCCGTATCTTGTACCTTGCATCGCAAGGTCACCTCTTCATCTGTTTCATTCTCGAAATCAATGCTGACTCCTACTTCTCCGCTATTGGTGAATTTGACGGCATTTGAAGCCAGATTGAGAAGAATCTGTTCGAACCGCAGCGCATCACCGAACAGGAATGAAGGAATTTCCTCTGAAATACTCAGGGAAAGAGACAACCCTTTTTGGTTACTCTCAACACCGAGTAACGATTTTAAATACTCCACCGTATTATATGGTGAAAATAATACATTCTCAAGGGCCAGGTGACCTGATTCAATTTTCGAAAAATCAAGAATATCATTAAGTAATCTAAGGAGTGTATTGGCAGAATAGTCAATTTTTGTAAGATAGTCACGCTGGCGAGTCGAAAGCTGTGTCTGTAGTACAAGATGGTTCATCCCAATGATGATATTCATAGGGGTGCGAATTTCATGACTCATATTGGCGAGAAATTCACTTTTCGATTGGGTGGCTTTTTCAGCTTTCAGCTTGGCATCCTGCAATTCTGTCACCATTTTGCTGATGACATCCCGTGCCTTGTCAAACACTTTTCCCACCTCTCCAATTTCGTCGGCCTGCTCCCATTTGAAGCAGGTCTCCAGATCATTATTGGAGAGCTGCTCAGCCTGATAACGAAGCTTTGATAGAGGATGAATAACTTTGAGGTATAACTGGGGGACGATAAACAACAATCCAATGAATAATTGCACACTGAAAATAAGAAGAAACTGCTGAGTACGTTCATGCAACTCTTGTTGCATCATGTGGTTAGAAATGGTGAGTGTGACGTCACCAATGGGGCTGTTTGTAAAAAGAACCGGGGCAGTTTTTGACAGCAGCGTCCCCCTGTCTCGATCCTTCCGGTGGACCTCATAAAATATTGACTTGACCTCAAAATCCCGCACCTGAATCCCGACAATGCGCGGATCCTTCATTAGCCCATCTGCCACTTCATGGGCGATGTCAGATCGAGCGTCCCATATGGGGCTGCGCATATTGGCCACAAGAATCTCCAGCGTTCGAGCTTGAAAATGCTCTAATCCTATCAGTTGTTTCTGCCTTTCCGAATGAATAACCAGAAAGCCTGCAACACCGCCAGGAATAAGCAATCCCACCAAGAGGCTGCCTATGATAACCAGACTCAAACGTGTGTCTTTGAATTTCAACATACTCGTAGTATACGACAGTTTCCTTGAGATTACTAAGGATTTTTCTTGAGAAATATTGGCTCGTATGCCTTGTGAAGCTTAAGGGATTCATCATCAAGCCATTGCCGATAATTTTTGAATGCTTTTGTGTGGGTTTCGGCCATACGTGCGTTGAATGTTTCAATTACCTCTTTACCAAGGCCACCTTTAGAGCAACCGATATAGAGGTTTGATCGAGGGTCAAAAACATCAAGTCCAGAGATGGGATATACTTTAAATTCACTTTTGGGGATTCCAAGCATAGTCGAATGCCACACAACTTCTGTGGGATAGCTGATGAAGGCTTGGTATGTGTGGGTGGTGACAAGACGTCTAAACATCAATTCATTACTTTTAGCGGTGGTTTCCGTACCGATGAGGACAGCGGTTTCCCGGTATGGTAAAAGGATGTCATCAATGTAAGTACCATAGCTTCTTCCGTAGCTGATTGAGAGGGTTACCTTCCCCGAAGCAAGTAATTTTTTCAGGTCGATTCGGCCATCTGCATCAAGATAGGGCTTAAAAAGGGCTTCATCTTTTGTTCTTGTGATAAGCATATTTCCAAAAGTGTATAGATACGGCTCTGAGAAGAGAATGTACGCTTCTCTTTCCGAGTTTTTAAGGAAACACGTGAAGCAATAATTTGGTTTAGTCTTCACCAATTTTAAAAACCTGCTGAACGAAATTGGAGTCACAACATTGTCATATTGTGGAAGATATTCATGTATCTGTGCTAATGGGGCATCGCAAAAACCTTCCCTGGCATATTTGCCGTTTTCAATCACGAATGGGGGGCCGCCAACGCCCAGCCAGTAGATTTGCTCCTGGGCAAATGACACAGAAATAAAAAGACCAATCAAAAAGAATGCAACAACAAATGTTTTCATAATTCTTCTCCTATAAAACCAATTTATTTAAGTTGTACGACGCAAATGAAGTGCATCGTAATCAGGAACCAAACAAAAATTTAAAATGGTGTTATGCCGCCGGGGGATCTGCTGTCGGCACTCCGGTTAACCCTTTACCTTGAGACCCAGGGCTTCAAGCTGCCCTGCTGCTTTATGAACTGCCTCCGGTGACGGCACGGGAATCGGTTTCCCCCCATAGACCATGCCCAGCCTCTCATATTTGGAAATTTGAAAATCATGGTAGGGTAAAAGTTCCACCGGCGGATTGCCCCACAGCCCAGCAATAAAACCTCCGGCCTGGGCAATGGCTGTTTCAGAATCGTTCACCCCAGGAATAAAGGGAATACGGATGATCACCTTGGCCCCCCGGCGTGTCAAGCGGGCCAGGTTACTCAAAATCAATTCATTGGAAACCCCTGTGAACCGTTGGTGGATGTCATCATCCATGGCTTTTAAATCGTAGAGAAATAAACGGGTAAACGGTATTATTTCTTCCAGAACATTCCAGGGGGCAAACCCACTGGTATCCACAACGGTGTGAATATTTCGCTGACAACAGCCCTTAAGCAAGGAAAGCAGCACCTGCCATTGCATCATAGGCTCTCCGCCGGAAAAGGTCACCCCACCATGGGAAGCCTCATAAAAGGCCATATCTTTTTCAATGAGGGCAAGCAAGTCTTCCACGGTTTCATACCGGGCCACCGCCTCCCGGGCCAGGGCCGGGCATTGTTGGCAGCAGGTACCGCACCGACAGCACAGGGCATCATCGGTTTTAATACCCCGGGACGTTGGGGAGAGTGCCCCCTGGGGACAAACCTCCAGACATTCCCGGCAGCCCACGCACCGTTCCGGTGAATAGAGAATCTGCTGCCCTGGGATCATGCCCTCGGGGTTGTGACACCAAAGACATGACAGGGGGCATCCCTTGAAAAAGACCGTTGTCCGAATGCCCGGCCCATCATGGATGGCATATTTTTTGATATCATATATTACCGCATGTGTTTTCCGCATGGTCATCATCTCGCCACCGTCACTGGATTAAAGTTGATAGAAATACCCCCCGCAGAGCGTCCTACAACTGCTCTGAACGAAATATTGGGAACCCAATCTCCCCTGATTGTGAATCTCTCCTTTTTTATTTATCTCACAGGTCCTTACCCAACCACAAGTACACAATCCTCCCCCATACCAAATTCTGAATCAACCTTATAATCAATCGAAAGAATACAAAAATCTTGACAGCAAAGAAACCTATTGGTATGTCCTTAATTGATTTGTGATACTCTTATGGTATACTACTGGTTGTTAATTCAGAAATAAGCTTTCAGCATGAGGTACCCAAGCCATGACCGTTTACACCGCTGACAACCCCAAGAGATCCTGGTATGGTGAAGCCATTGGGATACTCATCCTTGATGCCACCTACCCTTGCATTCCAGGCAATGTGGGCAATGCCACCACTTTTGATTTCCCTGTGAGATATAAAGTCGTAAAGGATGCCTCCATTGAACGCCTGTTGACCCAGAGGGACCCCAGCTTGCTGGCCCCATTTCTGACAGCGGCCCAAGAGCTTGAAGATGAAGGGGTCCGGGCCATTACCGGGGCCTGTGGATTCATGGCCTTGTTTCAACCCCAGATACAAAAGGGGGTGGATATTCCTGTGTTCATGTCCAGCCTGCTCCAGATTCCCTTTATCCATCAGATACTGCCCCCGGGTAAAAAAATCGGCGTGATCACCGCCAATGCATCGGTGCTGTCACCTGAACATTTTAACAATGTTGGCGTATCAGAAAAAATCCCCCTGGTTGTCCGGGGCATGGAGCAACAAACGGAATTTTGTGAATCCGTGCTTGAAGAAAAAGGCACCCTGGATTCTGAAAAAGTGGAAAAAGAAGTGGTGGGCGTTGCCAATGATATGGTCCGTGAACATCCAGATATTGATGCCATTCTGCTGGAGTGCAGTGATCTGCCCCCCTATGCGGCAGCGGTATTCAAGGCCACAGGACGGCCGGTTTTTGACTTCATAACCATGATCCGTTATGTCCACAATGCACTGACACCCCGCCCCTATGATGGATTTATGTAATAAACATTATCGGAAAGAAGGATTGCCCTCTGAAACAGGATTTCCAGATAAGCAGGGAGTCCATATTTTCAGGTATTTTGGATTCCAAATCTTTTGGGAAAAAGCTGATTTTTTTATTTCCGATAATGTCTAAAATTTAATAAAATTGCCACGGGCAGACCTTAATTCTGGCCCCGGCCTGCCCACAACGAAGCATGAAAGAATATTCAAGCCCCAGATTTTGGGATAAAGCCCACGATGAGAAAGGAAATAAAAAATGACAGATAAAAATTTAGATCATGGTTTATGGGCTGCCACAGCCCCGGCTGCCCCCACCCTTGACACCTTTCAGGGTGATAAAGAAACCGACGTCGCCATCATTGGCGGCGGTTATACCGGCCTTTCTGCGGCCCTTTATCTGGCAGAAAAGGGTACAGATGCCCTGCTTCTGGAAGGTAAACATGTGGGATATGGTGGTTCCGGTCGCAACGTGGGCCTTGTCAATGCTGGCCTGTGGCTCATGCCCGAAGATGTCATTAAAATTGTGGGAGAAGAACACGGAGAACCCCTTATTGATCTTCTGGGGAAATCACCGGATCTTGTCTATGGACTTATTGAAAAGCATCAGATTGCCTGTGAGGCAAAACGAGTGGGAACCCTGCATTGCGGCCATGCACCTGCGGGCCTCAAAGCCCTGGAACAACGGGAAGCCCAATGGCAGAAACGGGGTGCGCCGGTAAAATTGCTCAGCCGGGAGGAGACCGCAAAAAAAACCGGCAGCACCAGCTTTCATGGTGCCCTGCTGGATGAAAGAGCCGGAACCGTTCAACCCCTTGCCTATGCCCATGGACTTGCCCATGCGGCCCTGGCTGCCGGCGCAAAACTTTTTGGCAATTCTCCTGTGACAGAGCTGAAAAAAGAAAATGGTCGATGGGTACTGACCACCCCCGGGGGAACCGTTAAGGCAAAATCCATTATTCTGGCCACCCAAGGGTACCCGGAATTCGCCTTTAAGGATAAAATAAACACCTTAATCCCCTTTAATTATTTTCAGTTTTCCACGCCGCCCCTTTCCGATGACATCCGTACAAAAATCCTTTGCGAAGGGCACGCAGCCTGGGATACAGCCCTGATTCTCTCCTCCTACCGTTTTGACGATTCCAATCGATTCATTGTGGGCAGTGTCGGCCAGGTCATCAATGGCGGTTACGGCACCCATGAAGCCTGGGCTCTTAGAAGCATCAAAAAAGTATTTCCCCAGATTCCCACCACAGAGCTGGAATATGCCTGGGGGGGTCGTATTGCCATGACCACGGATCATATCCCCCGGTTCCACATGCCGGACAAAAGTTTTGTCACGGTGACAAGTTACAATGGCCGGGGCATCGGTCCGGGAACCGTGTTTGGAAAACTCATGGCCCAACTGGTGCAGGGTGAAGTTGAACCCAAAGATATTCCCCTGCCCCTACAAGCGGAGAAACCAATTTTCATGAGAAATCTCAGGGGGCTCTTTTATGAGACCGGTGCCCGGCTTTACCATACGGCCCAGCGCCGGATTTAAGCTGTTCAAAAATGATTTGACAAATGAATATTGTTACCTGATAAAATACAAGTAAGTACCCGGGCATATATTCCTCAAAACAAAACCCATAAATATCAATGATATATGGCTGTGGAATACCGAAAAACATATGTGTGGGTACTTAGCAATTTTTGGCATCCTTCATTGACTGGTTGACACTTTGTAACAGAATCCCCTTAGTTTCTGGGAATCTCTTCAACAAAGTGTCAACTACTTTTAAGGGGATCTGAAGGATGCCCAATTTTTTAAGTTAAACATTCGGCATTCTTCAAAAGCACTTTACATTTTTTGATAACATTCCCCATTTGCAGGGGCTGTTTCCCAAAAGACCGTAAAGTACTTTTGGGGCCATATGAAGGATGTGTATTTCCCCTTGCAAAATCCCCTCATTCTCATTACATTACAATAATGAGCAACAACATGGAACAATCAGAGAAGAACAAAACAAACTGGCACCGGCTTTGGGGATTAATGGTTGCCCCCCTTTTTGAAAGACTTGGCTGTGAAGTGACTGTTGAGCTTGACCTCTCATTAAAAATACAGCGACTTGATATGGTAGTTGTTACTAAACAGGATGCTATAAGTTTTGATGGCGTTGATCCAGATTATTATCAAGGATTTGAAAACCTTAATGAACACAATCTGATATCTTTCAAATCCTTTAATGAATCCTTTAACATGGAAGCTATAGAGGAGTTTTACGGACACTTTACCAACTACAAAAAGATGAGGGAAATTAAAAATGAGGGAAATATAAACCTCTATGCCGTGACTCATCATTTTCCGGAAAAGTTGTTTGGGAAATACAGGGGAACAAAATTTCTTCACTGCATTGCAGACCGCAGAATATACGATTTAAAGGTCTTTACGCCCGTTCGTTTCATAATTACCAATGCCTTTGAGCATCCAATTTTAGGACTTTTCTCAAATAATATCGAACAGATAGGCAAGAGCCGCAATAGACTTGAAAAAGATGGCTGGTTGCTTGAAAATGTTAGTTCTTATCTTGAGGAACTTTATAACCACTATTCATTAGAGGGGGTTAATATGCCTTACACAAAAGAGATGTTTGTAAAGGATCATTATCCTGAACATTATGACAAGTTCTTGCTTGGGGAAAAAAAAGGACTTCAGAAAGGACTTCAAAAAGGACGACAAGAAGGTGAGCTGATCGGAAGAATCCAGTTATTTCAGAAGATATTAAAACAGCCGATGTCAATTAAAACAGAACTGCTGGATAAGAGTATCGCTGAGTTACAATCTATGTTTGATATTCTTGAGAAAGAGTGGTTTAAGATTGAAAACTGATCCATTCTGATTCAGACTTCCACTGCCGATCCTACTATACTTGTGAGTTGTAAGTTCTATGAGTTTGCCGAGTCATTATTTTATAAATTATTGAAATAATTATAACTAAACTTTTTGGTATCCTTCATATGACCTCAAAGATACTTTACAGCCTTTTGTGAAAAATCTCTGGAAAGTGGGGAATGATCAAAAAAAATGGAAGGTATTTTTGAAGGGTGCCAAGTTTTTGTTCTCATTTTTTCACTAATACTAAATTCAATAGGTTATGAAAACTTACAACTCACGAGTACTAACACTACAGCGACACTTTTATGATCCACCCTGTTTGGAGGGAATTTTAAAATACGATTACTCACCTTATCACAGTCAATTTTTAGTGAAATGAGCGAAGTGTCGCTGTAGTACTAAGTACCCACACATATGTTTTTCGATATTCTACAGGCATATTCCATTGATATTTATGGGTTTTATTTTAAGGAATATATACTCGGGTACTTTTGAAGGATGTCGATTATTTGTTGTAAACTCCCTAAGAAGAAAGGAACAAATTGTATGAAAGTTTTAACATTGCAGGGCGGTGCCCGGAAAAAGGGCAATACAGCAACGGTTCTTGGCTGGGTGGAAGAAGAACTCACGACCATGGGTCATGAAGTAGAATCCGTCTATCTGCAAAATAAAAACATCAAAGGGTGTCTTGCCTGCGGTAAATGCAAAGAGACAATGGAAGGCGTTGGCTGCATTCAAAAGGATGATGCCATTGAAATTCTTGAAAAAATGGTGGCGGCGGATCTTGTTATTTTCACATCTCCCCTGTATTTCTGGGGTGTTGCTGGCCCATTGAAATCCCTTATTGACAGAACCTACAGCTTTTATGTGGATTACCACCAACCCACCCATGCCTCCCTGGTTAAAAATCAGCGTCAGGCTCTGCTGGTTACGGGTGCTGGCCCCTGGGAAAACAATGCAGAAGCCACATTTACCGCCTTTGAACGAATCCAGGCTCCCCACATGGCCATTCCAGCGGGGAATCTTTATATCAGTAAATGCACCACCCCGGAAAATCTGCCCGACACCGTAAAAGACCAGGCAAAGGTCTTTGCTCAAAAAATTGTAGATTAACCCTCTTCCATAAAGTGCAGATCTCCTCATCGACGTCTGCACTTATCATCGTCCTGAAAAATCTAAGATAATCAATATTATTGATTCTTTTCTTTCTGCTTCACATAGGTAGTTTCGCTGAAAAAGAAACTTTCAGCCAGAGCTACGTCATCCAAAGGCTTAAGATTCGGTGGGACTCATCGTTGCCTCTTCTTGTTTGTATCCTGAACCTGTGAACAAGCTCTGAGCTAAAGAGTCAGGGGATTTTCTTGCCGGTTTTTATAAAATGTGAAATAAAAAAGAAAAAGATTTGATGCCAGATTCACATTTAAAGACTTAACACCCGGAGGCCCCATGAAAGATCCCCTGCTTCAATCCATCGCCATCAACACCCTTAAAATTAAAAACAGAATTTACCTGCCTGCCATGCATCTTGGCATGGCGGAAAATTTTCTGGTAACAGACCAAATCACAGAGTTTTATGCAGAACGAGCCCGGGGCGGAGCTGGAATGATCTGCGTGGGATTTGCCACGGTGAATGAGCTGGCCGGCAACACCCAGAACATCGGTGCCCACAAAGATGAATTCCTGCCCGGATTGACAAAGCTATCAGATGCCATCAAAAACAACGGATCAAGATCCTGTGTTCAGCTTAACCACGCTGGCCGGTACAATTTTTCTTTTTTTCTGGAGGGGAAACAGCCCGTAGCCCCCTCGGCCATTGCCTCCCGCATGACAAGAGAAACGCCTAAAGCTCTGGAAACAGCGGAAATCAATGAAATAATTAATGATTTTTCCAAGGCTGCCATGCGGGTTAAAAAAGCAGGGTTTGATGCGGTGGAAGTATTGAGCGGCACCGGATATCTCATCAGTGAATTTCTTTCACCACTGACCAACCAGCGCACCGATGAATACGGCGGATCACTGGAAAACCGCATGCGGTTTGGCCTGAATGTCATGCAGGCCATCCGAAAACAGGTGGGGGACGATTTTCCGGTGATGGTTCGCATGAACGGCAATGATTTCATGCCCGGGGGCCAGGGACGGGATGAACTGCGCGAATATGCAAAAGCCTTGACCACCAAAGCCAGTGTGGATGCCCTTTGCATCAACGTAGGCTGGCACGAGGCAAGGGTGCCCCAGATCACGGCGGCGGTTCCCCGGGGGGCCTTTGCCTATCTTGCCCGGGGCATCAAGGAGGTGGTGGATGTGCCGGTGATTGCCAGCCATCGCATCAATGATCCAGAAACCGCCCGGGAGCTAATTGCCGACAGCATGTGCGACATGGTGGCCATGGGTCGAAGCCTCATTGCCGACCCCTTTCTGCCCCAAAAAGTAGAAGAAAATCGGGAACATGAAATCCTCCACTGTATTGCCTGTGCCCAGGGGTGCTTTGACAACCTGTTTAAACTCAAGCATGTGGAGTGTCTTTGCAACCCCAAAGCGGGCCATGAATGCAACAGCAACTGTGAAGCCGCAGAAACACCCAAACGAGTAATGGTCATTGGGGGCGGGGCTGCCGGTATGAATGCGGCCCTTGCAGCCAAAAAACGGGGCCATGAGGTCACCATCTATGAAAAAGACGATGGACTGGGCGGCCAGTTGTTCCTTGCCGCTTCCCCTCCGGGCCGGAATGAATTTGCAGAACTGGCATGGGATCTGGCCAATCAGGTCTATGACAATGAAATAGATGTGGAATTGGATCAAATCGTAGATGGCGATCTGATTGATGAAGAAAAACCCGATCACATTGTTCTGGCCACCGGTGCTGTGCCCATGGCTCCCCCCATTCCCGGGGCTGACCTTCCCCATGTGGTCCAGGCCTGGGATGTGCTGTCCCACAAGGTATTCACGGGTAAGCGGGTGGTGATCATCGGTGGCGGTGCCGTGGGAGTTGAGACAGCTCTATTACTGGCAGAAAAAGGCACCCTGTCCGCCGAAGCCTTGAAATTTTTGTTTGTGAACAAGGCAGAATCCCCAGAAGTGCTGTTTGAAATGGCCACCCGGGGCACCAAGGAGATCACAGTCATTGAAATGCTGGATACCATTGGTAAAGATTTTGGCAAATCCACCCGCTGGGGTATGCTCCAGGATGTCAAGCGCAACGGCATTACACCCAGACCCGGTGCCAAGGCCCTGGAGATCACCCCCGGGGGCATTAAAATCGAAACCCAACAAGGTATTGAAAAAATCCCGGCCGACACCATTGTCATGGCCGCCGGTTCCAGGTCTGAAAATGCCCTGGCCGATATCATCAAGGCCCGGAACATCCCCTTTGATGTGGTGGGGGATGCCGACACCATTGGCATGGCCTTTGATGCGGTACACAAGGGATATGCTGTTGGTATGAAAATCTAAAATCTCCACAGTTCTTCCAACAGATAGTTCCAGGGAAATGACACGTCTTAATTTTCCTGGAACCCGGATCAGACAGCCATGATCCATCAATGCCCCATGGGGGAGGGGAAGTGTAAGAACGGGGGTCGACGTTTATAATGCTCAGAACGTACTGCTCCTTGAAAAAGATGTTTTACTCAACCCGGAAAAGGCCTTAAACCATCTTAAAGAAAAAGGCATCGCAACCCTCCCCATCACTGAGCAGAACCAGGGAGAACTCTGTGATGCAAAGGGGAGACCCATTTTGATTAATAAGCCGAACAAACAAAAAACAACCAATCCGGTCATCAGTTACAATGTAGCATCAAAAATTAAAGAGATAACAGAGGTTAAAAAAGAAGCCTCTGTAATCTACGAAAAGACCAAAAAAAACATTAAGAAAGTAATGCTGGATATCCAGAATACCGGTGGGCTTTTTGATTATGAGAGTGTGGAACTAACCATCACAACGATGTTAGATTTTATGAATACCCATGACAATGCATTCGCATATATCACCAAAGAAATTTTATCTTTTGATGATTATCTTTACAACCATTCCATTAACGTGTGCACCATTGCCACTGCCATTTTAAAAAAATTCAATGAGCATTTCAGCGGCTCTTTAAATGATTTTATTATTTCCAAATCTTCTTTTCCCTTTGGAAACAAATTTAATCACGCTTTCAGCTACTATCTTCCCGAAGAAATTTATAGTATGTCCATCGGATATTTTCTCCACGACATTGGTAAAGGGTTGATCCCCATTGAGATACTAAACAAAAAAGACAAGTTAACCGCTGAAGAACTTGAAATTACAAGAGCCCATTCATTTAAAAAAGGCATTGAAATAACTGAAAAAAACAATATCGACAATCCCTTTATTACAAATTCCGTGAGATACCACCATGCGTCACTGTTCAGTGAAGAAGAAAATTGTTATCCCACCAGCAGGGATCATCATGAAATTCCTCCATACGTTAAAATATGCAAATTGGCTGATATCTATGATGCGTTGACCTCAAAAAGAAGCTACAAAGAAGCCATGAATCCCATTAATGCCGTGGCAATGGTCTTTCATAAATATGCCAAGAAAGACCCCATGCTACAGTTCATTCTTCACTCTTTTGTAAAATGCATCGGAATCTATCCCCCGGGCAGCATTGTTTTTTTAACAAATGGACAGATGGCCTATGTTATTGAAAGCAACGGTCCCATCATTATTCCCTTCACTGATAAGGATGGCGTCACATTGACACGCATATCAGATCCCATTGATCTCGGAGAAAAACACAACAAAGCAGTCTGGGCATTAAACAATGAAAAAGCCCCCATTTCTCCTATCATGGCATATGACAAATTGCCGAAATACTTAAAAGACATTATTTATAATAATGCTTAGACATGAAGCATATCTTCATATTGAATAATCGGTTGTGGGTAAGTACCCATACATATATTTTTCGGTATTCCACAGAGATATACCATTGATATTTACGGGTTTTATTTTGAGGAATATATGCTCGGGTACTTATTGATCTCCACACCTTTCATTTCCAAAACAAAAAAGCCCTGACCATTATAAAATAATGATCAGGGCTATTTAAAAAGATAATCCGGCGGCGTCCTACTCTCCCAC
>CAYSSE010000037.1:0-23178 GCA_964433355.1 uncultured Desulfocicer sp. | reverse complement strand
ACCATTTTTGTGGAAATTAAATGTTCATTCTGTAATGGCACTGGGAAAGATCCCTATGGTATCATGTCATATCTATCTACATGCTGTGTATGTAATGGCAGAGGAACCGTACGCGTTAATGCAGATCATACACCATGCGTTCATTGCAGGGGTACAGGATCAATCAAGACCTTTACTTGTACCGTTTGCGATGGAAAAGGGGTGATTCCTTCCATTGCAGGTCCCACAAAAGTGTGTGGGACGTGTAAAGGGACGGGTGATGATGTCTCAAATTGGGCATTGGATTGTTTGGAATGCCAGGGAAAAGGAAAAATTCCTAAACCTTGACGCTCCCTTTTTATTAGCTGATTTAAAAACGTTTTTTGAAGAAAGGTCCCACAAGACTAACCCCCAAATAAACGAATGGTTCCAAAAGGAAAATTATGATTTCTATAAGACATTTGGAAAATATTAAAACCAATAAAAATATCAAGAGTTACCGAGCAATTGTCAACAATACTGGACAGAGTCAAAAACCCCTGGATCATGGCAGAATCGTGTTTGAGAAGGAAAGATTGTCAATAAAAAACAAAAGACAGCAAAAGACGGTGGTAAATTAAGAGTGCCATAATTGACTTAGTAAAAAGGGAAAAGTATGCCAATACTGATATGCGCCATCCTCGATGGGGTTATTGAAAAACCCCAAGAAGGAACCATCGCCATTGTTGAAAGAGGGATGACTGCTGTTGGGTATCCCATAGACAATTTAGACTGTTTAAAAGACGAAACCACCACAAAACAAATTACTGAAAAATATAAGCAAATTAATTCCAGTTATTTTTTGAACTACACCATAGTACCATTTAACTTTGGTAATATTGTTAATGATGAGAAGGAAGTGCGACAATTTTTGATCAATGCAACCATTGAACTCAAATCGCTCATTGACGAACTGAAGGGCAAGGAACAGATTGTTATTCATATCTCCTTTGATATTCAGAAAGCCATTCTGGAAATTTCCAAAAGCGTGGACGTCTCCAACAAAATTGCACTGGGAAAAGCATTTTTTGAATTATCTGAAAAACACAGAAAAGCCATCGGACAGGCTCTGAAATCTAAGTTGTCTATCCATGCCGCCGATGATACCGAAACGACTACAGTTAATGAGACCGTCATCCTCCTCAATACTTATTTAGTGGAAAAAACGAAAAAAGAACTGTTTGATAATGCCCTGGATGGAATTGCTGAAAAATGTGACGACTTCATCGCCTTTAATTATATAGGCCCTCTTCCTCCCTATGACTTTGTGGACACTGATTTCAATAAGGGCAATTTTGATATGATTAATGAAGCCAGGCTCTTGTTAGGTCTCAAGGAACAATGCACATTTGATGATATTAAATCCAGTTACCGGAAAATGTCATTCACTGTTCATCCTGATAAGAACAACGGTGACGACAAAAAAATGAAGGCGCTGAATGAAGCAAATCGCATCGTAAAGGCATACTACAATAGTGGTAATGAAAGTGAATGCGCTTTTACCAAAGAGGCAATTGAACGAAGCTTCGTCCATTATTAATTAATAAAAGGTAGATTGATCGGTTCAGAATAGAAGCGATGCAATGATTTTTTCGATTCGTGGGACATTGGGCTTTATAAGTTTAATTTCAAGGGTTCGAGAAATATTATTAAGACATCCGCATAAGAATATAGATGTGTCCTCCCCCCTCTATGGCCTGCAAGCATGTCTTTTATCAAAATTTAAGGAGGATACGGTATGACACTAACTCAAGATTCACAAAGACTATCCCAAGAAATCGCAAGTGCCCATGAAGAACGCAAGCTTTTTAAACAGAAGCTTAAAGATGATGCCTTAAGCCTTAAACAAAGTACCTCTGATTTAAGGCAAGATTCATCAGATTTAATGAAAAGTATTAAAGACAAACGTCATGAAATGACCCAGACATTACGAGCAGGATTGACCCAGTTTAAAACAGATATTGAAACAGCAGACAAAGATCGGCGGAAAGAAGCAAAAAATGCTCAGAAGATAATTGGAGATGATCTTCGAATTTCCTTGGGAGATTTTGCCTCCGGCCTTAAGGTATCTGAAAAAGAGCGCAAATCAAGCGTCAATGATTTTTTAACATCCTTAAGAACAGAACATCGTGATATGGCTTTAGCTTGGCAGGGGCAGATCACTTCTATGAAATCAACCGTGGTTTCAGATACTGAAACCACGGCAGCAACTACTATAATAGAAGAGACAGACTCCAAAGAAAACATTTCCGGGGATGATGAAAAACAGGAGCCTTTTGAATCATCTAATGAAATTCACGATAATCTTATCATTTCTACTTCTTCAGAAAATTCCGAACCTGAATCGGAACCCGAAGAAAAAGCGCCCGTGTATAAAGAAGATGATGTCATCAAAGAAGACAAGGTTATCAAAGAAGACAAGGTTATCAAAGAAGATACGGTCATCGAAGAAGATGATGTCATCAAAAAAGACAAGGTGATCGAAGAAAACAGGATCCTCGAAGAAGACAGGATCATCGAAGAAAACAGGGTGATCGAAGAAAACAGGGTCATTGAAGAAAACAGGGTCATTGAAGAAAACAGGGTCATTGAAGAAAACAGGATCATCGAAGAAAACAGGGTCATTGAAGAAAACAGGGTCATTGAAGAAAATAGGGTCATTGAAGAAAATAGGGTCATTGAAGAAAACAGGGTCATTGAAGAAAACAGGGTCATCGAAGAAAACAGGGTCATCGAAGAAAACAGGGTGATCGAAGAAGACAGGGTCATCGAAGAAGACAGGGTCATCGAAGAAGACAGGGTCATCGAAGAAAACAGGATCATCGAAGAAAACAGGGTCATTGAAGAAGACAGGGTCATCGAAGAAAACAGGGTCATCGAAGAAAACAGGGTGATCGAAGAAGAGAAGAGCGCCGAAGAAGATAAGGGCGTCGAGGTAACGGACAATTCTGATCATAGAAATACGGATCTGGAGGAATTGAAAATTCAGGTTGCCAATACGCTGAGAGACTATTCAGAAGGTCTCAAGATGACTCAGGTAGCTGAATTGTTAGATATCGATCAATGGCGCACGCTTATTCCGGTAATGCGCGAACTGCAGCAAATCGGAATAATTAGAAAAGACGGATACTTGTATTGTTCTGCATGACTTGATAGCCGTCTAAGTTTGTATTTTTAAATGAATTTTATATATTTGTGATTGACGCTTCACCAACTGGTCATCTGTTGCGTTTTTTAGAACTGCCCGGCCGGGTCCGGGAGTGGTTGAATGTCGAATAAATGCATGGGAAAATTTCAGACATGGTCATAACTCAGGTGCCACTACTTAATGAAATTTCTGGCAAAAAGGATCTTATAAAATTGATACAGCATCTTTTTCAGGGAAAAAAGAGGTCATAAATGGTTAGGAAAATAGCCATATGCAGTCAAAAAGGCGGGGTTGGCAAGACAACCACTTCGATAAATCTATCAGCGGGACTGGCCACCCTTGGCTATAAAGTTTTATTGATAGATAACGACTCTCAGGCAAATGCAACCACCTCATGCGGAATCAGACAAAAAGACATCCGTCTCTCTTTATATGAGATTCTGACAAAACCCGGACAAAATTCAGAGCCTGTTATCCGTAAGTGTGCCCTTGATTTCTTGTGGATTATACCGGCTTCAGGGAATCTCGCTTCAGCAGAAATAGAGCTTGTCAAAGAGATGGGGAGAGAGTTGATTTTAAGGGAGAAAATGGCCTCGATTGAAGATAATTATGACTTTATCATTGTCGACTGCACTCCCGGTATCAGCCTCCTGGTCCTGAATGCTCTGTTTTTCTGTGGAGAAATTATCATTCCAATTCAAAGTCAGTTCTTAGCTTTTGAGGGAATTGATCAGATCCTTCACTCGATTAATGTCATTCAAAAAAGGATGCGTCATTCGATTCGTATAACAGGAATTGTCTGTACCATGTACGATCGCAGAACGAAGCTTAGTTCCTATATCCTGAGGGAACTATCTAAACTGTTTAGAGAAAAACTTTTTTCAAGCGTTATCTGCGTCAATACAAAACTGGCAGAGGCACCTTTACAAGGTAAGAACATCTTTGAATATGCACCTAAAAATGATGCGGCCAATGATTATCGAGCATTTGCCAAAGAGGTAATCCATCGGGGAAAAAAGGGCTGGAGAGAAACATATACAATACCGAATCAACTGAAAGTCTTTAAAACAAATAAAAAATTTTATAAGACTTCAGATTGTGAGGCGCAGACATTCAAAGAAATGATCGACAAACTGAAGCCGCTGATTGCCGACGTCATGTCAATCCACCAGTCAAAACCTCTGGAAAATGAAGAAAAAATCGATATTAAAGCAGAGGCAAAGCAGGAACCAGAGCCTAAACCTGAAGAAAATACCCCTAAAAACAATCGACGCGAAAATGATTCAGAGGAAAGCAACCTGTGGAGTTAAATGCGAATCAATAATATTAAATTGATCAGTCATTTGATATAATGAAAACGCTCACAAAAAAAGAGTAATTCCCATGACATTAAGCGACCTGATACTCAAAAAATCAAATAGAAAAACAATTTATACCATTGCCATTGCAAGCGGTAAAGGGGGGGTTGGGAAAACTTCACTTTCCATCAATTTAGCATTGGCACTATGCCTTTTAAAACAAAAAGTTATCCTTTTCGATGGAGATATGGGATTGGGTAATGTCACATTCATGTTGGGCATGGCAGGGATCAGTTCAAACTTAGAACATGTCATCACCGGTGAAAAACGACTCAATGAAATAATTGTGGAAGGCCCCAAAGGGCTTCTGGTCATTCCAGCGGCATCAGGTACGGAAAAATTAGCAAACATGACTCCAGATGAATCCCGAAATCTGTGGAATCAATTCCAAGAGATTGAAGCATATGGAGATTTTCTCATTGTGGATCTTGGTGCCGGTATATCTGATATGGTCATAAGTTTTCTTGCAGCTTCCGAGTCATCCGTTATCGTAACGACACCAGGAAAAACCGCCATTCTGGATGCCTATGCAGTCATTAAAGTTCTTCACCAAAGGAATTCCACCTGTAAGCCACTGCTGTTTATTAATCAATACCAGGAGGAGTCGGAACGAATTGAAGCCGTGAATAAACTGACAACTGTTTCAAAAAAATTTTTAAATATAGATATAGCCGAAATTGGTTCCATGAAAAAAGATTGGCGGGTAGAGAAGGCAATAAGCAGTCAAGAGCCGTTTCTCCTCAAATACGGCAAAGCGGCTATTACCCGGTCGATGTATGATATGGCCAATTTTTTTATTAAAAAATCCCATCAGGCCAATACTTCTAAAAGTCGGATAAAATCAATTTTTAAACAGTAAGGGACTTGGACGATGATAAACTACCAAATTAAAATTTTTTATAATGCAATATCAGCATATTAAACTGAACATAATGGTAGCCTATTTTCGGGGAAGTCCCTAAGGGACTTTAGAGTGAACTACCCCCTACCCTAAAAGGATAGGGGTTTTACTCCATCTTTATAAATAAATTGCCCATTTTTGAATGAGGATTTGCGTATCTTTAGTGTGCCATGCTCCAATCTTGGTAGATTGTTTTCTATAGGTTCTTGAAGATGGAATTTCGAAAAGATTACAGCGAGAGAACGCTCATCCCGTGAAATATGTACGGAAAATATTATTCCAAAGGGGAAAAAAATGTCAAAACCAAAAATTATTGCAGTTATTTCTTTGAAAGGCGGCGTTGCCAAAACTACATCTGCGGTAAATATTGCAGCATGTTTGGCTGAATCAGGAAAAAAGACACTTTTAATAGATATGGATCCTCAAACTGGCGCATCACTTCATTTGGGTTACGATCTGGAAGACTTGGAGCTGACCATCGCCGATGTTCTACTCTATAAAGATGTGCTGTTAGATGATGTAACCATAAAAACAGATAAAGATAATCTTTTCCTCGTTCCATCGAATGAAAATCTTTCAAATATTGAAAACGAGCTGGAAGTTGAAATAGGCAGAGAAAATATTTTATTGGAAAAATTTGATGGGCAAATTGATACTTATGATTTTATTATAATTGATTCACCCCCTGTTAAATCATTTTTATTGTTCAGCATACTTAAGGCATCAGATTTTGCTATAGTTCCATTTAGAACTAATCGTATGAGTGTTGTTGCAGCATTCCAGCTTGTTGAATTGATGGATAAGGCAAAGAAGCGAATAAACCAAGATATTAAGATTTTAGGATATTTCGGTACAATGTTTGATCAGCGGACAAAAGAATCACAGAAATCTTTAGATGAAATGCGTGAAAAATTCAAAGAAGAAGTTTTTAAAACAGTGATACCCGCTACGACAGCTTTAGCTCAGGCTGCCCGGGAAGGTACTACTGCTTTAGATCATGCCAGGAGCTCAAAGGGGGCGGTATCATATCAAGAATTAGTTGATGAAATTCTCATTCGTATCGATGGGCATTGAAATAGGCGATCTATCTTATTAAAAACATTCAATAAAATGCCTCAGCATAACCCAAACAACAGTGTAAATAAGGGCATCCTTCATATGACCCCAAAAGTACTTTAGGCTACCCACTTAAGGCGGGATATTCTCAAGGTTTTTTATGTGGACAATTAGCTTTTAACCCCTAAAATCAAGGCTGCTAAGACGCTTGATTTAAAAGGTTATCCCGCCTTAAGTGGGTAGCCGAGCTTTACAGTTTTTTGGGGAAAAACACTGCAAATGGGGAGAGGTGTCCTCCCCCCCTCTATGGGCATAAAAGAAGCCTTCCTGCAAGCATGTCTTTTATCAAAATGTAAGGAGGATACGGTATGACAGCAAAGGAAGAGTCACAACAACTATCCCAAAAAATCGCAAGTGCCCATGAAGAACACAAGCTTTTTAAAAAGAAGCTTAAAGATGATGTTTTAAGCATTAAACAAAGTACCTCGGATTTAAGGCGAGATTCATCAGATTTAATGAAAAGTATTAAAGACAAACGTCATGAAATGACCCAGACATTACGAGCAGGATTGACCCAGTTTAAAACAGAGATTGAAACAGCATACAAAGATCAGCGGAAAGAAATAAAAAATGCTCAGAAGCAACGAATAGAGGAAAATAATCGACGCAAGGTGGATATTATCCAATTCAAACAGGATAGCCAAGTTTTTTTTAAAGAGATTGAAAATACACATCAGGAGATGGGCAACAGCTTAAGGTCCGAGTTAGAGCAATTCATGTCTGAGCTTTCTGATTATGATGAAAGTCGTATAGCCCAAGGCAAGAAGAATTTGAGTCAACGTATCAACGAGATCAACAAGTCCAGGGCAGATGTAAACAAAATGCGACAGGATCTTCAGGCCTTTCTGAAAGATTTCCATAAAGCCCAGAAGGCAATTGGAGATGATCTTCGAATGTACTTGGGAGAATTCGCCTCCGGCCTTGGAGATTTTGCCTCCGACCTTAAGCACTCTGAAAAAGAGCGTAAATCAAACGTCAATAATTCTTTAACTTCCTTAAGAACAGAACATCGTGATATGGCTTTAGCGTGGCATGCGGATTTGGAGCAATTAAAAATACAGGTTGCCAATACGCTGAAAGACTATTCAGATGGTCTGAAAATGACTCAGATAGCTGAATTGTTAGATATCGATCAATGGCGCACGCTTATTCCGGTAATGCGCGAACTACAGCAAGTCGGAATAGTAATAAAAAAAGGATACTTGTATTGTTCTGCATGACTTAATAGCCGTCTAAATTTGTATTTTTAAATGAATTTGATATTTACAAGTGACGATTCACCAACTGGGCATCTGTTGCGTTTTTTAGAGCTGTCCGGCCTGGTCCAGGAGCGGTTGAATGTCGAACAAATGCATGGAAAATATTCAACCTGTGCGGGTACCAATTATCCGCATAGTATTAAGTCTGGCCAATTTTAAATCATTTTTGAGTTTGGTGAAGGTATTAACAATGCGGTTCCTTTTTTTGGGGTGCACCTGTCGGACGCCGTTTTTTCATCGACGGTACAGGGGGAGGGGTGACTTTTATGATTATTTCTTGTCGGGTACTTAACATAAAGCCAAGGGGGGGCGCATTCCCATTTTCCCGGCCCATCATATAACCCATTGATTTCATTAAGCCACCATCCATTGATGCAAAATAAAATTTCTTAATAAATCAAAGAGTTGAATCTCCAACCGGGAAAATGGGAATGCGCCCATGACAAGTCCACATGGACATCGTCAAAAACCAATTTTTTATTCAGAACAGATTCCTTGATGCTGGCATTCAAGAATATTTATATCAAGGGCTTGAAAGAACTCAAAAATTCAGGACAATTAATATTTCCCGGCAACACAGAATACTTCATAAACGCTGTTCTGAAAAACTGAGTGATAATATTTTAAAAATGGGGTTCACCGTTACAGGAGGGGTGCGTCCAAAAAACAGACTTTTTGAGATAAATCAGACTGTCGTCTTAATTATTTACCCAAAACATATTAAAAAACCCCATGTGAGATAAATCAACTCATCTTTTGCTCATTTTTTTCTACAATATATACAATATTATCCTTGCATTTTTCTGAAGACCCAGATATTAAATCCATAGAAGTAAAAAAATCTGGCTACCAACATAAAGCGGGACACTTTTTAACATGAAAATTTGGAAAGCCCTATGAACTGGGCCTTGCAAATAGAATGATGATTGAAACTGTCCCAACTTATGGCGGTAGCCAAAAAAGGCCAAATTTGGAGATATGTATAAATTCAATTATGCCGTGGTCATTATAGAATGATGGCAGAGGTTATAAAGTGATGCAAGACAAGATTAAACAGGAACTGTCTGGTCAACCATCCACTCGGATGTTCGGCATGTTTTCGACCTTCCACCTTCTTGCCCTTAAGGGCAGATGGGGTGCATGTTTTGTATTATCGGCAGCCTTACTACTAACTTTCACCGCCTGGTATTCCGTTAGAGGAGAAGTATTCAAAAGGGCTCAAACGCGTTTTAACTTTCGGATCAAGACAATAGAGGCTCAAATATCCGAACGCCTCCAGGCCTATGAATTTCTGCTTCAAGGAGGAAGCGGTCTCTTTTCGGCTTCCAACGAAGTCACTCGCAAGGAATGGCGGGCTTATGTAAACAGGTTGCATATTAATCAATATTATCCGGGACTTCAAGGGATTGGATTTTCCAAACGTATTCTTCCTTCTGAAAAGGAGGCTCATATTCGTCAGATTCGAGGCGAGGGATTCCCTCGATACACTATCTACCCTGACGGGGAGCGGCCGGAATATACCTCTATCATCTTCCTTGAGCCCTTTGATTGGAGGAATCAACGGGCTTTTGGCTATGACATGTTTTCTCAAACCACCCGTAGAAACGCCATGATCAGAGCTCGTGATACCGGGAAACCAGCCTTAAGCGGCAAAGTCACCCTGGTCCAGGAAACGGATAAGGACATACAGTCAGGATTTCTCATTTACCAGGCGATTTACCGTAAAGGAGAACCGCAGGAAACACCGGAACAGAGGCGTAAGGCTTTACTGGGATATGTTCACAGTCCTTTTCGTATCAATGCTTTCATGAAGGGTGTTCTGGCTGAAAAAAGGGACTATGTTGACCTTCAGATTTTTGATGGCGATAAGCCGCTAAAAGAAACCCTTCTATATCAAAGCAATAGCGAAGAAGAACCTCACAACCACCCCGAAGGTCACCATTTTGCCGCTAAGCAAATTATCCTGGAATCTGCCAGCCATAGCTGGCTGCTATCTTTCGTTCCCTCAAAACATTTCGAAGAAAACATCTCGTATAGTGGTTCAAATTTCATTTTAGTGCTCGGCCTCATTATTAGCCTGCTTTTATTTAGCATAGTATTGTCTCTATTCAAGTCGCACAGTCAAGCCATCTCTCTGGCTAATACGACAGTGGATCTGAAAAAAGCGAATATAGGATTAAAAAAAGAAATCAAGGAACGTAAGCAGACTGAAGCGATGCTAAAAAATAGTGAACATTTATTCAATGAAATTGGGCATATCGCCAGGATTGGGGGATGGGAACATGATCTGATTACAGGTGAAATTTCCTGGACACATGAAACCTATAATATTTTTGAACTCGAATCCGGGCCTATCCAAAGACTTGAGAAGTATCTGTCTTTCTATATACCTAAGGACCGTAAAATTCTTGAGGAAGCCTATCGTTTATCTGTTGAGATCGGTAAACAATTTGATCTCGAGCTGCAAGCTGATACGGCAAAGGGTCGATCTATATGGGTTCGTGTTGTCGGCCAACCAGATTATCAAGATGGGGCCTGCATTAAAATGAAAGGAATACTTCAAAATATCACCGAACAGAAAAAGGTGGAGATGCAGCTCCAACAAGCCCAAAAGATGGAATCCATCGGCCAATTAGCTGGAGGCATTGCTCATGACTACAATAATATATCCACTATCATTATCAGCTATTGTGAGTTTGCTTTGAAAAATACAAAACAAGGTGACCCTGTTCATGAAGATCTTTTAACAATTTTAAACGCTGCAAAGCGCTCAACAGCCATTACTCGGCAGCTGCTGGCTTTTGCCCGCAAACAAGACATTACCCCGAAGGTACTTGACCTGAACGATATCGTAGGAAATATGCTCAAAATGGTTCAACGGCTTATCGGTGAGGATATTGATGTTGATTGGGTGCCTGGAGCGGAAATATGGCTGGTAAATGTTGATCCATCCCAGGTTGATCAAATCATAGTAAATCTCGCAGTTAACGCTCGGGATGCTATAACAAATGTGGGTAAGATTACCATAGAAACGAGAAATATCAGCTTTGATGAGGATTACTGCGCTGATCATGTCGGATTTATTCCTGGTGATTTTTTATTGCTCGTCGTGAGCGACGATGGCAACGGGATAGAACCAGACATCCAACATAAAATTTTTGAACCGTTTTTCACCACCAAAAGTCTGGGCAAAGGTACCGGGCTTGGGCTGTCCACTGTATATGGTATTGTTAAACAGAATAATGGATTCATCAACGTCTACAGTGAACCGAAGAAAGGGACAACCTTCAATATCTATCTACCCCGGCATGAAGGCCAGAATGTCGAAGCACATCGTGACAATAACATAGAAATTCCCCTACCCCTAAGCCGGGGAGAGACAATATTGCTTGTTGAGGACGATGGCGCTGTCTTGAAACTCGGGAAAAGAATACTTGAGGAACTGGGATATATTGTACTGTCCACCCTCAGTCCACAAGAGGCTATCAAGTTGGCCGAAGAACAAACGGGTAAGATCCATCTTTTAATAACGGATGTGATCATGCCTGAAATGAATGGCCGATATCTATCCGAAAATCTGCAAAGCCATTATCCTAATCTTAAAAGTCTTTTCATGTCAGGTTATACGGCTGATTTTATTGCCAGTCGAGGCGTCCTTGACGACGACGTTTTTTTCATATCAAAACCCTTCTCCAAAAAAGACATGGCCGTTAAAGTCAGAGAAGTATTGGCAAAGGATTAGAGTCAACTCATTTTTACGGAATATCTCACCCTGCTCCAGGCAAAAGGGCTGAGTCATTTTAATAATTTCTCCTATCTTGGAGAATATAATAAATTTTTGTTTTGATCCTCTATATAATCTAAAAGATTTTGTGCGTTGGGTGTTGCTCGTGATTTAATCGATTCTTCAAGTGCAACGCTCGCTTCGGCATATCTTCCAATTTCAAAATAGATTCGGCCCAGATTATAAAGAATTGCATGATGTTGAGGAGCGATTTTCAAACATCGTTGGTATTGTCGGATTGCTTCACCATATTCACCGATTTTCCTTAGTTCTATGGCAAATTTATTATATGTCATGACAGATTCCGGCAGCGGATCAAGGGTTTGGCGTAAAAAGGCTCCTGCCTCCTTTATTTTTCCCGCAGCAAGATAAACCTTTCCCATTTCCACCAGTTCAAGATCACTGGGCTTAGACTGTTTGATTTCATCAAATATTTCAGTTGTTTCATCTACCAATCCCAGTTTCGCATACACACTTCCCAATTCAATTCTTCTTTGCCTGTTCAAAGGATTCCGTACACAGGATTGCTTTAAATATTGCAATGCTTCTTCAAAATTATCCTCTTTTATACATATTTTTCCAAGATAATTAAGGGCCTTACTGTCGTTTTTTAGTTCGAGAAGCTCATTTATATATAGTTTTGCCTTGTCAAAATTTTTTTGATTATAATGGCATTCAATCAAAATAGTCAGCACAGATGGGTGTCTTTTCTTTTTCAGAAGTTGCTCGGCGTAATCTATGGCACGTGTATGTTTACCGAAAAGTTTGAGGTGGGATAATTTTTGTATTTCATAATGCATTTCCTCTGGCTTCAAACGATTTTTAAAAATAGCTTTGATTGCAGACATTATCCGATTTTCATTGAATGGTTTTTGCTCATATCCGTCAATGCCCTCCTCGAGGGCATAAATAATCTTATCTTGAGACATTTCCCCTGTGACCATTAAAACAGATATCGTGTGATTTTTGGGGTCATTTCTTATTTTTGTGACTAATTCAATACCGTTCATAACAGGCATATACCAATCAATAATTGCAAAATCGATTTTGTTTTTTTCAATTATTTTCAGGGCATTTGTCCCATTCTTAGCCTCTCGAATATTTTTATATCCATTCCTCACTAAAATACTTGTTAACAAGTTAATCGTTAAATCGTGATCATCCACAAGTAGAAAAGCATAATCCATGTGATTTATGTTTTGCATAATATTTAATTTCATCCAAAGATAGCTAAAAATTTAGTTATTAACCCCCTGTGTCAGGATAGCACATATCAGTATTGGCATACTTTTCCTTTTATACTAAGTCAATTATTTTTGTTTCATCCAGCACTTTTCGAACAATTTTTGCAAGGTCAGCCTTAACAATCGGCTTGTAGGCAAATGCTTTGATTCCGATTTCAGGAAAAGACCCCTTTGATATTTTTTTGCTATATCCTGTGCATAAAATAATCGGGATATCAGCTCTGATTTTCATTAATTCCACAGCCAATTTTTCGCCTGTCAGGTGTGGCATGGTCAGGTCAGTAATCACCAGATCAAAATCTTTTGGCTTCGATCTAAACAGTTCCAGAGCTTCCACGCTGCTTGTTTTTGTCGTAACGGAGTAGCCCAATTGGCCAAGAATCCGACTACCCATTTTAGTGATAGACATTTCATCATCGACCAACAAAATGCTTTCAACGCCTGAGGGTAGTGCCTCTGGCTCATAGAGACCATGTTCGCCACGTTTTTTTGTGATAGGTAGGAATATTGTAAATGTTGTTCCTTTTTCCGGTGCACTGTCGACAGTAATTTTCCCGCCATAACTTTCAATAATCCCGTGGACCAGAGAAAGACCCATACCGGTTCCTTCTCCGGGGGCTTTGGTTGTAAAATATGGCTCAAAAATTTTAGCAATTATTTCAGGTTCAATCCCAGAACCGCTATCTGAAACTACAATTTCAATGTAAGGGCCGGGTTTTAAACCAAGACGTTTCCAATTTATTGTCCTGTCAATGGAAATATCTTTCATCTGAATCTCAAGGACACCGCCTCTATCTTCCATAGAATATGCGGCATTCGTACAAAGATTCATAAACATTTGATGGATCTGTGTAGCACTGCCCATAATTAAAGAATTACTGTCGATTTTCTGTTTGATTTCAATCGTTGCAGGAATTGAAGATCGGATGAACTTCAGAACTTCCTTTGCAATCAAATTGGGTTGAATAGGCTTGATTTCCTCGTCTGACTGCCTTGCAAATGTCAGAATATGCTTTACAAGATCTTTAGCACGCTTCCCGGCTGAATATATCTCCTGAAGATTTTCCGCTGCAATAGATTCTTTTTCAACTTCATCAAATGTAAGCTCTGTGTATCCAATGATGGCGGAAAGGATGTTATTGAAATCGTGGGCAATACCTCCAGCCAGGTCTCCAATAGATTCCATCTTATGGGCCTGATTGAGTTGATTTTCAATTTTTTTAATATGAGTAATGTCCCTGTAAACACTTATTTTTGAAACAGATCCATCCTCATGAAAAATTGGCGAACTGGAAACATGGTAAGACCTATTGTCTTTGGTGCTGACAATATCTTTATGGATGCTTTTTCCCTGTTCGATCATATGAAATTGACACCACGGGCATGGCTCGTTCAAATCATGCAATATCGTAAAACATTTTTTCCCTGTCCCATCCTGTCCTGTCCTTTTGATCATTGCCGGATTCATATATTCAAGCAAAAAATCTGATGAACAGATATAAACACAATCATCGATGGCTTCCATCATGGCACGATACTTCTCTTCACTCACCAGCAGGGCCTCCTCCGCCTGCTTGCGTGCGGTAATATCCGATATGATGTGGACAATTTGAAACACATCCCCTTTCTCATCTAAAATAGGATGGACAATAACCCGGATTTCTTTTTCTTCATAAGGCAAAAATATGGTTTCTCTTTGGCGGGTTTTTAGCATCCGTGACACTGGGCAGTCGGGAATTGGTTCTTTCGTATTATGAACCAATTCATAGCAAAAAGAACCAATGATTTCGTCAAAGGGCTTATTGAGAAATGACGCCATGGCTTTATTGAACCGAAGAATTTTTTTCTGGGCGCTGAGCAAACAGATTGCATCATCAATTGCATCAAAAGCAGCAGTCAAATACGCTGTAGATTTTTTCAGTTTTTTTTCTGCAAGCAGGTGTTGCTTTTTCTCATCCCCCTCTTGTATGGCTCTTTTTACGGCCGGGCCCAGTTTTAAAAGATTTTCTTTAAATACATAATCTGTTGCACCTCTGCGCATGGTTTCTATGGCTTTTTTCGCACCAATGGTTCCGGAAACAAAAATAAAGGGGATGTCCTGTGAAATCGTTTCCCGTACATGTAAAAGAGCGGATAACCCGTCGTAGGCCGAAAGTGTATAATCTGAAAGAATGAGATCCGGTGAAAAACTATCCAGGGCACTTAAAAAATCCTTCTCTGTTGCAACGGTTTTAAGGTTGAAAGAATCAATAGTTTTCTGCAATTCTATGTCTATGAGTTCTGCGTCTTCAGCAGAATCTTCAAGTAAAAGGATTTCAAGTTGTTTGTCCATGTTTTATCCTTTTCTCGTACCTATTAAACCGGCGGTTTGTTCAGCAAAAGCCAGTAAAACCCAAGCTCGGAAACCGTTTCACTAAATAAACATCTGACCCATCCATACCAATGGAACCGAAAGTCCTTTTCTAAGACTCTTCAATTATAATATGTTTGGAGGCAAGCTCACTCAATACTTGAGTTTGAAATCGCCGTCAATTTCAGATTCCTGGACCACACCCCGGTTTCCGGGGTGCTTGGTTTAGCCCCGAGGGGGCATTGAATATATGTTTTTTCTTTTTCAATTTCCATGAGACGCTGGTTGATCATGTCAATTTGCTTTTGCGCACCTATCTTTTCTTTGTTTTTTCTCGCTTTTTCCATTTCAAGGCAGCGGATACGCATGGCATTACCCGCATTTATTTTGATATTCTGCACGGCTTTTATTGATTGTATCCGATTTGTCTGCATATCTTTATATCCTTGTTAATTTATATGATATAAAAAATGGACAAGATATCCACATAAAGGTAGGCCAAGGCACGATCGGTTAAGGGGTTTCCACAAAAGCGCTGCTGGCCTCTGGCACTACATTGTCTTGTTTAGGCGCAGACGCCCGCTGCCTGGTTTCTTTCATACTGCTCATGCTTGTACTCATTTTACTCTCCTGATCGGGCATTGAAAGCATAGGCATTTATTTTATGCTATGAAAAATCCCTTGCCTGTTCAATCCAATTTTTCACATCCACCAGCCGTGAGGATTCTCCCAGTAATTCACGAAGCGCTTCCTGAGTTAAATCTCCCAGTTGCTTAAATGTGAATATACCAGAGGCATTCAGCTGTTTCAGCCGTCCTGGACCGATACCCGTGATATAGGTTAAATCATCTTTTTTTTTTACATTAATGTCAGTTTTTTTCTTAAACTTACCCTCTTTTTCCGTTTCTATGTCATTTTTTTTTTTCATATCAACTGCCGGTGCTGTGTTTGCTTTCTTTTCAGGCTGTGATGATAGGGGAGGGGTTTCCTCAGATTCTTCAGATAAAGGGGGCGCAGGTGTCACAGGAACGCTGCCACCTATTTTTTTTTTTGAAGACCAGATAGCTCTGGCTCCGGCAAAATCGTCAGCAAAGGCTTTACGGAATTGTGCCCCTTGTTCCTGGAGATCCGCCACTGACTGGACAACCCCGGCAATAAATCCCTGGCGTTCTTTCCGGCTTGCCATGGTCATTTCTTCAAGGGACTCACGGAACTCACTTTGCATTTGAGATACCGTTAATCCAAGATCCGAAACAAATTGTTTCCGTTCCTTGGCAGTCCGGGCAAAGTCACCTTTCATCTTTTGTGCTGCGGCAAAGCGTTCCTGATTAAAGGTTTGTTGTAAGGTTTCAACGTCCTTTTTAAGGTTCGTCAGAAAGGCAGTACGTTTTTCTTTGTTTTTCTTTGAGGATTTTGCAAAATCTTCCCGGAAAGTTTCCTGGGTCTGCGAAACGGTTTGGCCAAGATCAGAGACAAAGGTCCGGATGTCCGACATAAAAGCATTAAGTTCTTTAACACTCTTTGCGGCATTTTCTTTGCGCTCTTGGCGAAAACCGGCTTGCATATCAGAAACGTTTGTGCTGAGTCCGTTTAAGAACGTAACTCTTTTCTTTTTTTCCGTTTCAGCCATTCTTTGATGATCGTCTCGAAAGCGTGCCTGCATTTTAACTGTGTCTGATTTCAATTCGGCAACATCTTTACCCAGACTGTTGATGAATGATTTCCTTTCTCTGGACAGGTTGTCAACATCTTCCCTTAAGCGGGTCATCTCTTCGGTAAGTCGGCCCATGGCAATTCTCCTTGATTCTATTGAGATTACTGAAAATTGTGGGTTATCACAATATCGACCATTATGGGGGCAGGGGGTCAAGTTGATAGCACAAACCTGACCCCGTTTGCCCGGCATTTCAACAACAAAAAAGGCCTCTCCATGGATAGATTAAACTAAGATGGAAAAGCCCTCTTTATGTCATGGATCATGCAGGTGCAGCGGCTGCAGCTGTGAGGCCAATGGCTTCAGCGTATTTCAGGTAGGTCTCAACAGAGGCAATAACAACTCTTGCTTCGATGGAAATCAATTCGATTCCAACAAGGGAAATTTTTGCCCATGCATCAATAACAATACCTTTGTCCAGAATACGATCAATAACTTCTGCCAGACTTGAAGAATCTGTAGTTTTTTGAACTTTAGCCATAATAAATCTCCTTGGTAATTGTGTTAAAAATAACGAAAGCCTTATATTCTTCTGCTTTATATGGCGGCGTGTCTGTGAAAAGGGACCTTCAATTGCAGTAGCAAAAGACTAAAAATACCAACCATATCAAGGGTTAAGGTGTTTTTTTCATTTCACCCGAAGGTCCTTTTTCTCAGACACTACGCCATATTTCTATATAACAATCAATTTGCGTGCCAAGGAGTTATTAAAAAATAAAAAAAATAAATTTTATTGATAATTCAGATGGTTAAAAAAATATAATTCAAGGTGTTTTTGTGTGGATATTATATACGAAAGATTATCCATGGAAAAGTTTCCATATATTAGTGGAAAATTATCCATTGTACTTGTAAATATTCGGGTTGGTAATGTAAATGTTTGGCCAGTGTTCCATATTCGCCTATTTGGGACCGCGTAGCATACTAATGCTATGTGAGCAGGCCAAAATAGATGAAGATGGGGCACTGGCCAAATATCTACCTATACTTGTGGGATTAGTGAACACCCCTCAAGGCAGATGGATTAATTCCACATGAATACAGAATATTATGAAGGGACAAACATGGCATGGTTGGAGGTGAAAAACGGGGGGTCATTTCTTAGAATGGGGGCAATGGCAGGATGTTTTTTAAATTTTTTATCCAGGAATATACGAATTTGACGCCGATTCCAGCCCAGAGGATGGTTAAACCCCAGGTACAAGGAGAGATCACCCGCGTAAAAGGCATGGGTTTCAAGAAGAGGGACCTCCTGACTGAACCGGGGAAGATTAAAAATGGCCAGATTCAAGAAACTGATGTTTTCACTATTTTCTGCCACATAGGTAAGCGTTTTATGGGCAGCTACCTCATCTTCAAAGGCGGTGCCAAACAACAGGTACACATAGGTGGCAATACCGGCCTGTTTCAAGGCCGAAAGCACCCGGGTGGCCATGCCAAGATCCGTTCCCTTGTTCATCTGTTCAAGGACATGTTGATCCCCGGATTCCAAGCCCAGCTTCAACATGCGACAACCAGATTGATACAATGCTCGGCAGAAATCCGGGTCGGCGAGATCCCGGGTGAAGCGCACAAACCCATACCAGGTAAAGGGCATGGGATGGGTGGCAAGGGCTTTTAAAAAGGAGGGGCTCACCGCATCGTCCAGGAAATGAACATGGGCCGGGTTCATCTGTTCCTGGAATTGCATGAGATCCGCCAGAAGTTCGCTGTTTTTTTGGGGTTTATAAACCGCCCCCTCCACGGTTTCAGGACAAAATTTGCATTTTCGCCAATAACAGCCAATGGCCGTGCGATAGGGAACGATGGCACCCGGGGCCAGATACTCTTCCCAATTACAAAAATCAAAATCCGGCACCACCCGGTGAAGAGATCCCTGTTTTTCTCCGGGTGATTCCCCCCGCATAAGAGCCACCACCGCATCCTCTCCCCTGCCCCGGATCATGGTATCAATAAGGGGGGAAAAGGGATTTTTCCATGCCGGGGCACTCATCCAGGAGGTGATCAAGCCGCCGCCCAGAATAATTTTTTTCTCCGGGAACGTGGCCTTGATCCATCCGGCAAGGGCAAATCCGGTGAGGGCCTGGCTCAGATAACAGATGGATAACCCCACATGGGAGCTACTGCTCTTTTCAATTTCAGGTGCCAGCACTGACTTAAAATAACCATAAAAGGGATTGTCTTTAAAATTTCGAGCAGATGCCAGCAAATCATTACTTTTTACCGGGGAAAGTTCAGCGTCCATATAATCCGACAGAGAAAGCCGGAACCGGGGGGCACAACTAACATTAATCACCCGGTTCACATCCATGACCCGTTGACGGTATCTGTCCCGATTCTCATAAAGGGAGGGGGTCTTAAGATCTCTAAGGTTTTTATCAAAATGGGACACGGCCCGGCGGGTCCAAGAATCTTGGGGAGTCAGCCCATTGCGGGCAAGCCACAACAGCCCACCCATATTGGCATCAATGGCCGTGCAGGCAAAGCCGTTTTGTTTTAATGCCCCTGCAAGTAAAGCCACACCGGCCGGGGGTTCACAAGCTTTCCCCAGGGGGGGGAATATCAAAAGCATTTAATACGTTCCTTTGGGTACTCTATCAGTAAATTTTTTTGGCATCCTTCACAGTCGCTCTGGGCCACTCGTGTGGACTCAATTACGACCTGTCCACCTGCCTTTTTTTGAATTAAGGAGAAGCCAAAAATAACAGACCCATTTAAAAATTAAGACACGCTATCCATTAAAGATAGCGTGTTCTGAAATGGGCAAGCTATTTAAGTCTGTTCCTAAACAAAACTCATAATCATATGCACAAATTAAATGATTATCAAGAGAATCCGGCTTTGTTTCTTCAAAAAGAAACAAGACCCTTGACAAAATTTCTTTTGGCCTGTATTTGAACAGATAGAGGTTATGATTGAGTTTTTAGTTCATATTGAGTTTTGAGCCATTATGCTCGATACTTATTTTTTACAGGGCTCCCCCAAGGGCTCATTGACACAAGGCAAGGCAAAGGTAATGAAAAATACAACCAGAATTACAGAAAAATCCCAATGGTGGCACTGGTGGTGCTCACTTCTGTATTCCGGTATGCCGATAGTATAAAATCACCCATACATATGACAAAGACCGCGGCTGCCTGTATTGCCCGGTCTTTTTTTTTATACAAAACGAACAGGAGACATCGTCACAACGCAAAATTATCCCTCCATCAGGGTGCGGATGTTGTGATTAATCTCTAAAGCATGGATTGGAAAATAAAATGATACTTAATTGCTATCCCACCAAAGAGACCTATGAATCAATGTGCCAGACCAGTAATGTCATACCACTTTGCGTAGAACTCCTGGCAGACACAGAAACCCCGGTGTCCATTCTTCAAAAATTCTACAAAAAAGACCAGCCCCTGTTTTTACTGGAAAGTGTGGAGGGCGGCGAGCACTGGGCAAGATACAGCTTCATGGGGATCTCTGCAAAAAGTCATATCATCGTTCTTGAACATGACATTGAAATCACCTCCTCAGATCACCATGAAAAGATTCCCCACCATGGCGATCCTCTGGCTGTATTAAAAGAGATCACACAGAAATACCAGCCCGCAGACATCAAGGAACTGCCCCGTTTCTGGAGCGGACTCACCGGGTACATGACCTATGAAATGGTCTCATTTTTTGAGAATATCCCAACGCATCTGCCCCAGGGATCTCCCTATGCCCATTTTATCATTCCCGATGCCATGATCATCTTTGACAACATGAACCACACATTGACATGCCTGAGCATCTGTTATACTGAGAATATGGATAAAGAGGCTTGTTATAATGAGGCCATGGCCCGGCTTGAAAAAATCATTGCCACCATTCAAGCACCCGCCCCGGTGGCGGATGAATCCGTTGCCAAACCGGCATCCTCCATGGACGCGGCCATGACATCGGACCCAAACACAATGGCGTTTTCCCTGCAATCAAAAACCGACCATGACACCTATCTTAAAGGGGTGGAGACCATCAAGCATCACATTGTTGAGGGTGACATCATCCAGGCGGTCTATTCCCAGCCTTTTGTGTCAACCGCCCCGGTGGACCCTGTCATGCTGTACAGAGCCCAGCGCTACATCAACCCTTCTCCTTACATGTTTTTCATGAATCTGGGGGACACGGCCATTGCAGGCTCTTCCCCGGAAACCATGGTGCGTCTGGAAAATCGCACCGCCACCCTGCGTCCCATTGCCGGAACCCGGCCCAGGGGCAAAACCGAACAGGCGGACAGGGCCCTTGCCGATGAACTGTTAAACGATGAAAAGGAACGGGCAGAGCATCTCATGCTGGTGGATCTTGGCCGCAATGATCTGGGCCGAGTAGGGGAAACCGGCACGGTGCAGGTGACGGACATGATGTTTGTGGAGCGTTATTCCCATGTCATGCACTTAGTGTCCAATATCACCTGCGAGCTGGAGGAAGAAAAAGATGCCTGGGATCTGCTGAGGGCCACCTTTCCTGCGGGGACCCTGTCCGGTGCCCCAAAAATCCGAGCCATGGAGATCATATCAGAACTGGAGCCACGCCCCCGGGGTATCTATGGCGGGGCTGCCGGATACATCTCCTTTTCCGGCAATATGGATTTGGCCATCACCATCCGCACGGCAACCATCCAGGCAGGGGAGATGACCGTACAGGCCGGTGCCGGTATTGTGGCAGACTCTGATCCTGAACGAGAGTATCAAGAGTGCATTAATAAAGCCAAAAGTGTGGAACGTGCCCTGGTCCTGGCCTTGGGCAGTGACAATGGAGGTGCAGCATGCTGATCGCCGTGATTGACAACTACGATTCGTTTACCTTTAATCTGGTACACTACATCCGACAATGCGGGGCCATGGTCAATGTGTTCAGAAACGATAAAGCAACCCTGGAAGATATCACGGCTTTGAACCCCGATGCCATTGTCATCTCTCCTGGCCCAGGACGACCTGAAGATGCCGGTATTTCCATGGAAGTTATCAACGCCTTTTCCGGAAAACTGCCCATCCTGGGAGTATGCCTGGGACACCAGGCCATTGCCGCCTGTTTTGGTGCCCGCATTGTCCATGCCAAGCGCATCATGCACGGAAAAACCTCCATGGTCACCGGGGATGACATAGGCATCTTCAAGGGCTTGAAAAAACCCTTTGTCGCCATGCGCTATCACTCCCTGGCCGTTGAAGAAGCCTCTTTGCCAGATTGTCTCATTGTCACGGCCCGCACCAATGACCAGGAAATCATGGGTCTTCGCCATGCCACCCACCCCACCTATGGGGTCCAGTTTCATCCGGAATCCATCATGACCACTGTAGGCAAACGATTGATCAGAAATTTTGTAAAAGGAGCACAGAAATGACCTTCACCGACCACCTCAACACCATCATCCGGGGCGAAAACCTGAGCCATGAGAACATGACTGCCATGATGGGGGATATTTTTTCCGGCAATATTACCAGCGCCCAGATCGGCGCATTCATGGCAGCCCTTGCCACCAAGGGAGAAACCTTTGAAGAACTGGCAGGAGCGGCCCAGGCCATGCGCCGCAAGGCCACCCGCATCCAGACCATGACCCAGCAGGTGGTGGACACCTGCGGCACCGGCGGGGATGCATCGGGCACCTTTAATGTTTCCACCACCACCGCCTTTGTGGTGGCTGGCTGCGGCGTCTGCGTTGCCAAGCACGGCAACCGCAGTATCTCCAGTAAATGCGGCAGTGCCGATGTGCTTGAAGCCCTGGGGGTAAACCTCAACACCGATCCAGAAGTGGTGGAAGAGGCAGTGAATGACATTGGCATTGGATTTCTTTTTGCCCCCAATTTTCACAGCGCCATGCGCCATGCGGCCCAGGCCAGAAAAGAGGTGGGGATTAAGAGCATTTTTAACATGCTGGGGCCCTTGACCAACCCGGCGGCCACCCGGCATCAGCTTTTGGGGGTATTTGCCCCCCAGCTAACCGAGATGTTTGCCCAGGCATTGAAATTACTGGGAACCAAAAGGGCCTTGGTGGTTCATGGCCATGACGGCATGGATGAAATCACCGTGTGTGCCCCCACCCGGGTGTCCGAACTCAATGACGGGATGGTCCGCACCTATGATATTGATCCTTTGGAATTTTTCCCAGAGTATGCCGATGCCCAGGATATCAAAGGCGGTGATATCAGCACCAATGCCGCCATCACCCTTGCGGTCCTCAAGGGTGAAAAGGGCCCCAGGCGCAATATTGTTTTGATCAACTCTGCAGCGGCCCTGCTGGCCGCCAATGATGTGGATA
>CAYSSE010000036.1:0-23509 GCA_964433355.1 uncultured Desulfocicer sp. | reverse complement strand
ACCACGTTGTTCGAATGAAAATGGAAGGGATGGATGTAACCAAGGAGGTTTCCATGGGTAAACTGCTGGCAGCCAAGACTCTTCAAAAAGCCGTTGAAGGGTGTATTCAAATGTACGGCGGTGCTGGTTTTATGCATGAAATGCCCATATCAAGAGCATTCAGAGATTCGAGGCTTATTTCCGTGGGTGGAGGAGCCAATGAGGTTATGAGGGAAATTATTACAAAAATGGAAAAGATCTAAAAAAAATATCTCAAACTGGAGTATAAATATGAAAATAGGTAACAGATATTTGGTCGAAGTTATTGCTTTCCTTAGCTATGTATTATTTGCCATGGCTTGGGTTGGCGGAACGGCGAGCATGAATCAAATTATGTCATCAATGCAGCTAAACAGTATGGCCGCCGCAAGTTTTATCAGCGGGGCGGTCACACTAGCCAAAATAGTTGGCACTTTCGTCGCAGCATGGGTCGCCACTAAACTTGGGATAAAATACGCCTTTTTCATTTCCTGTTTATTAATCTCTATTGGTTTGCTTACCCCATTAGCTCCCAATTATAACTTGCTGTTGGTCAGCCGCTTTTTAATGGGATTAGGCGGCGCATTTATGATCGTCTATTTTAATCCCATCGTTATGCATTGGTTTTCTCCCAATGAACGGCCGACGATTAATGGTATTAATGCGGTAGCTTTTAATGTTGGCACCGGTGTCATTTTGTGGTCGATGACCGACATTAATGCTTTAACCGGTGGTTGGAGAATGAGTTTAGTGACATTTTCGGTGATTAGTATTTTTCTTAGTCTTACTTGGTTACTGGTGAAATTTGAGCTGGCATCGAATGACGATAATCATTCAGAACCAACAGAACAAAAATATTCCTATATCGATGGCCTGAAAGACAAATTCAATTGGGCTTATGCCTTTACTTTTTCCGGCATGCTATCATTCTATATTTGTTTATTCACTTTTTACCCGAAAGCCGGTATTAGTCAAAGCAAATGGGTAATTGGTTTTGGCATATTCGGTAGCCTGGCAGGCATAATCTATAGTAAAAAATTTCCCAAACGCATACCGATTATTCGTGGATCAGGCTTAATCATGATCATTACCATAATAGCCCTATCTTTCCTTCACATAACTTGGCTGAAAACATTATCAGCAATGATTTTAGGATTTTTCCTCTTTTTTCCGATAACCGCATTGGTCACTATCCCTCACGAATTGCCTAATATGAACGGTACCCGTATCACGGTAATTTTCAGCCTTTTTTATTCACTCAGTTATTTATTCGCCACTTTGGTGTTATGGTCATTTGGCAAATTAGTAGATATCAATCAGGGAGATTACACCACCTCATTTGTACTGATTTCTTTGGTGAGTTGCAGTTTTTTTATTGGCAGTTTTTTCTTACCAGAAACTTATCTATCAACAACAAATAAAGTGAAGTAAGGATTCACATAGGAAAAAGCATGGAAACAATGGCATCCTTCATATGACCTCAAAAGTACTTTACAGTCTTTTGGGAAAAGCCCCTGCAAATGGGGAATGATCAAAAAAAGTGTAAAGTACTTTTGAAGGATGCCGAAACAATCTATAAAAAATTGGCAGAACATCTGGACAAGCTCCCTATACCCTTTCCCAGCACAGACACTGGTGTAGAGTTAAAGATTCTAAAACAATGGTTTACTCTTCAGGAGGCCAATATAGCTCTTAACATGAAGGGATATCCTGAACCTGTTTCAAAAATAGCCAAACGATTGGACATGACCGAAAATGAACTGGCACCCGTTTTAATGGAGATGTCCAAAAAAGGCCTGCTTTTTCGTATCTCAAAAAACGGGCCGCTTTATGCGATTGTCCCCCTGGCAGAGGGCATGTGGGAGTTCCATGTTAACTCCATAAACAAAAAAAACATTGCAAATCTGCACGAGTATATTGATTTTTTCATGGAAAACAGCTGGTATTCGACCCAAACAACGCAACATCGGGTCATTCCTATCTCCAAAAGCATTTCCACTGATATGGAGATCTATTCCTATGACCAGGCAGAAGAAATCATCAAATCCCAATCAATCATTAGCGTGGCTGATTGTATCTGCAGAAAAGAACACGAAATGATCGGACAAGGCTGTACTCACCCCAAAGAGGTCTGTATGGCATTCGGCACGGGTGCCCATTATTATATTGAAAACGGTCTGGGTCGTGAAGTCATCCAAAAAGAGGCCCTTGAAATTCTCAATATGGCCATGGATGCCGGCCTGGTCCTCCAGCCGGGCAACGGACAAAAGGTCTGGTCCATGTGCATGTGCTGCTCCTGCGCATGTTACCTGCTTAAATCCCTTCGAAAAATGGATGCACCTGCCAAGGTTGTCCATACCAATTTTTTTGCAAAAATAGATGGGGATAACTGCACCATATGCGGGGCATGTGAAGAGATTTGCCCCATGGATGCCATTACCATTGAGGACACGGCAAAAATTCTCCCTGAGCGCTGTATAGGATGCGGTGTCTGTACCGGAGCATGTGAATTCGATGCCATATCGGTTCACCAGAAACAAAAAAACAATCAATACCTGCCGCCAAAAGATATGGTCCACATGCAGATGGAAATTGCCAAAGAACGCGGACTCATGTAATCAGTATCCAAAAAGGTAATTTTGGGGGAATGTTATAAAAATTCGGAAACACCCCCCATTACCTGAAATACCACTCGCCGGACCGGGGGTATGAACCTGCAGCAATTTGATCTGATGCCCTATTGACAAGCCACTGGGGACTTTACACTTTTTGGGGATGGTGCCTTGAGAAATGGGCGCATCGTCCTTGAAATTGTAAAGCGGTGAATGAAAGATGCCAAATGATGAATATTAAAGTAAAGGTTTATGCCCCCCCATTTTTAAATTTATCCCACATGGATGAAAACGGATATGTTACCTTAAAAGAGGGTTCAACGGTCAACTCACTCTATAAAATGCTAGGCATTCCTTTTCCCCTTCGCTCCTGGATAAAATGCTATATAAACCACAGACCTGCTAAGAAAAAAACACCATTGCATCAGGGCGACACTGTATCAATATTCGGTCTCATCGCCGGTGGCTGAAATGAATAACCCAGTTGGCACTCACTTTCCATGGACGTCACGGAATGATCAATAATACGGTATCATGTCTCAACTGGGAAGGTAGCCTGTCTATATTTTTACTCACACTTTTTTTACGGGGAAACAAATGAATGGATATTTAGGAAAAATTCTTACAGTCAATCTATCAACCGGGGAGATCAGTTCACAGATAATTGATGATAAAATCTACGAACAGTACCTGTCCGGCATGGGCTTGGGCGCCTATTATATTTACAAAAAAATCCCGGCTAATGCCGACCCTCTGGGACCGGACAATATTCTCGGGTTCACCAGTGGCCTTCTTACCGGAACGGGAAGCCTGATGACCGGTCGCTGGACTGCTGTTTTCAAGTCTCCTCTTACTGGAGGATGGGGTGATGCCAATTGCGGAGGAAATCTATCCCCAGCCATCAAAAGATGCGGATTTGACGCGATATTCATCAACGGCATATCGGATCGACCGGTCTATCTATATATCGACAATGAAACGGTGGAAATTCGAAATGCCGACCACCTGTGGGGAAAGGATGCGGTGGAATCCGAAGAGATCTTAATACAAGAGTGTCGAATCAAGAAGAAACCTGCCGTTGCAGTCATTGGACAATCTGGAGAAAAGCTCTCTTTGATTTCCGGTATTTCCAATGATTTAGGTCGCATTGCCGCACGATCCGGCGGTGGTGCGGTCATGGGCTCCAAAAAACTCAAAGGAATAGTGCTTTGCGGATCCGGAAAAATCATTTGCCGAGATCCTAAGAAAATGAAGGTGATCAGCAAGGAGCTGGCTCTGAAAATAAAAAACCAGAATCTACCCGGCTTCATGGGAGGGTGGACCCTGCCCATTCTCAGCAAGTTGATGGGTGCCAGCAAAAATGTTTCTGCTATAGACGGCATCATGGCCGCCGGAATCTTTAAAAAATGGGGCACCATCTTTAACAATACCATGGGAATGGAAAACGGTGACTGTCCGGTAAAAAACTGGAACGGCAGCGTCAAGGACTTTGGCTGGTGGAAGTACAGACAACTGAACCCGGACCGAATCATGAAAAAACAGTCAAAAAAATACAGTTGCTATTCTTGTATTATCTCCTGTGGAGGAACATGTGACATAAAAAATAATGAATATGGCGATTTCAGCCATACTCACAAACCTGAATACGAGACTTGCAATGCCTTTGGTCCCCTGCTTCTAAATAATGATCTCAATTCACTATTCCATATCAATGAATTACTCAATCGAGCCGGCATGGACAGCATCTCTGCCGGAAATACCGTTGCCTTTGCCTTGGAGTGCTATGAAAACGGCATCATTACTCCAAAGGATACTGACAACCTGGAACTGACATGGGGCAATGCAACGTCCATTATCCGACTGCTTGAACTAATGATCCAACGGGAAGGCATTGGGGACATCCTGGCCGATGGCGTAAAAAAAGCTGCGGAAAGATTAGGCAACAGCGCCAGCCACTTTGGCGTACATGCCGGAGGACAAGAGCCGGGGATGCATGACTGTAGAATGGATCCTATCCTCGGAATTCACTACAGCGTAGAAGCGTCTCCGGGGAAACATACCACCGGAAGCGGGGTCTTTTACAATGTCGCCAATCTTTGGTCACAGGTTTCCTGGGCACCCAAGGTCACCAAGCACCCAAAAAAAGAGGAGTATGAGCCAAGCCAAAGCAATGCTCTCAAAGCCAAGGCCAATAGCTGCTACAAAATGGTCACGGACGGCGTGGGCGGCTGCTGGTTTGCCGCATCCCTAGGGATACAGCACTGGAAAGTTTTTGACTGGCTCAACGCTGCCACGGGCTGGCAGAAATCTGCGGATGAATACATGGAAGTCGGAGAGAGGATTCAAACCCTCCGTCAGATGTTCAATATCAAACACGGTATCGACCCAATGACATTTAAAATCGTTGACAGGATCAGTGGAAATCCCCCTTTAAAACAAGGTCCCTTGGCCGGCAAAAATTTTGACATTGAACAGATGATGAAAAAATATTGGGAAGTGCTGGATTGGGACACTCAGACCGGCATCCCTACGGAAGATTGCAAGAAAAAATTAACGATGTACGGGTTGGAGAAATAATATACCAAAGTCGAAGGAATGGTGAAGGATTATGAGTTCAAGACAACTATACTTGCTCTTTGAACCCCTTGAAATGCCAAATCTAACATTGAAAAATCGTTTTTTCATGGCTCCAATGGGACAAAATTTTGACCCCAACCGCCTACAACACTACTTGGTGGCAAGGGCCAAAGGTGGGGTGGGAATGATTACCACTGGTGAAACCAGTGTGGATCCCGTTGGCCGATTCGCTGGAAAATCCCCCCATGAGCTGAAGCCTGAATCAGATTCGGACATCACCTCCCATGTGCCGCTGATCAAAGCGGTTCAAGCCGAAGGTGTAAAAATCATATCCCAAATCAATCATGTGGGGCGGTATGCCAGAGAGAAGCGTTACTGCCTGCAGCCATGGAAATGGCCAAGGCCATGGCCCAGAAAAGTGCCCTTGCCCTGCAATTGACCAAAAGCGCCCTGAATATGGCATTAAACGGCATGAACTATGAAGACACGGTCCTGCTGGAGGACCGCAATCAGACCGTATTGAATCTGGCACTGAGCAACGGCATTGAAACATCCGTTCGGAAATGAGCGATTATAGAGAAGTGACCCTGGAGCAGAACGCTGGGCTAATACGGGATAGGGATGACGACGAAATGATAAAAAAAAAGCAGAAAATTCATCTGAGGAAAATCAATACGGCTATTTACCAGGGAGAAACTGGGAATCTTGTGGTTGAAGGCCGCCTCATAGATGATCGATTGATGAATTACTACCGGCATTCCGGGGAAATACACCCTCCGGGTACCATCCACGACATGATTCTCAGATTATCACTTGAACAGCATTCCCTGACCATTCTTGACCTGGAAGTGGAAATGCCCACAGTACCTTCTGGATTGTGTCGTGAGACCATAGACTTTTTGGAACCGCTTAAGGGATTGTCGATTTCACCCGGTTTTACCTACAAGGTTAAAGATCTGCTGGGAGGACCTAAGGGATGCTGCCATATCCTTGAGTTATTAATGGCAATGGCGCCTGCAGCATTTCAGGGTGCGGTCAGTGCCAGTATTCGTAAACCTTTTGAAACTATTGATGTCTCCCCATTCATTGATACTTGCTGGCTGTGGCGTAAGGATGGGCACTGGCTGGAGGAATTAAACAATATGATTAAGAGTTGATGCCTGATGATTTATCCCTAATGGCTTGGGCACTGGTTTAGTTGAATAGGTAGCTTATATTTCTGAAAATATTGAACAATACGGCATCCTTCATTTTCCAATTTACACTTGTTGGATCAAAAACCCCATTTCTTGGGAATTATTTCCCAAACAGTGTAAAGTACTTTAGGGTCATATGAAGGATGCCAACAATACTCTTCTTTAGTGTGTAAAAATGATCAAAAACAAGCTGAAAAAAAAGGCCTAAAAAATGAATACTCGAAAAAAGGACAAAACAACCCCGATTATCATCGGTATTGGGCAGACAACGCATCGGCAAAAAATAGAGAATCCGAATTTTACGGTATTTGATATGATCAAGGATGCTGTTGAGCAATGTGCCGCAGACACCGGCAAAGCAGATATTCTTTCCAGCCTTGACAGCCTTGACAGCCTGGTTCTGGTCAATTCCCAGAGCACTGCTTTAAACGACACCCCCCTAGCCCATCTGTGCGGCACACTGAATATTGACCCACCGATAAAGGAAGAAACCGCCATTGGCGGTAACACCCCCCAATGGCTGGTCAACCGTGCAGCGGATCAAATTTCCGCAGGCACGATCAGGACTACGCTGCTGGTGGGAGGAGAAGCCCTTTATCACCACCATCGTAAAAATGTTATGGAAATCCATTTCAAGAATTTGGCAAGACTCAATGCGGATCCCGGCATCATCGGCAGCAAACGGGAAGGCTGTTCCGCTCATGAAGCCCTCCACCATATGGATCTTGCACCCTGTGTATATCCGCTGTTTGAAAATGCCCTGCGCTACCATTTAAAAATGGATATACCCGCGCACCAGGCATATCTGGACACCTACTATCGTCAAATGGCACAAATTGCCACCACCGTGCCTGGTGCCTGGTACCAGAACAGCCCGGTCCCACAGGATATTACCGTACCGCGTCCGGAAAATCGCATGATCGCCTTTCCCTATACCAAGGACATGAATCCCAACCCCTTTGTCAATCAGGCGGCAGCCATACTTTTAACCAACGTGGAAACTGCCAGGCAACTGGAGATTCCACAAGAGAAATGGGTTTATCCCATTGGTGGTGCTGAAGCAACAGACAAATGGATGGTCAGTGAAAGGGTGAATTACCACACATCGCCGGCCATAACAAATATTGTGAAAACCTCACTTGCCATGGCGCAAAAGACGATGGACGACATTGATTTCATGGATTTGTACAGTTGTTTTCCCTGTGCCGCCGTCATAGGGGCCAACTCCATCGGCATGGACATTAAACATCCGCCTGCCCCCAGTATTGCCGGCGGCCTGTCTTTTTTCGGCGGACCGGGAAACAACTATACCATGCATGCCATTGCCCAAACTGTTTCACGCTTGAGAAAAAATCCGGAACAATGCGCCTTGGTCACAGGCCTGGGTTGGTTTCTGACCAAACATGCGGCAGGGATTTACAGCGGTGTCGCTTTGGAAAAACCATGGCATCGTCCTTTCAGAGAAACGCTTCAACATTCCATTGATGCCATGGAGAGCCCCCGGTTAACTGAAAAACCATCGGGCCGGGCCACGGTGGAAACGTACACGGTGTTAAGACATTATTTCCAAGAAAAAAGGAAAGCGGTTCCCACCGTTATTGCACGGATGGATGACGGCACCCGGTGTCTTGCCACCACGCCGGATGACACGGATCTGTATACTGCCATGGAAACCCAGGAGTTTATCGGAAAAACTGGTATGGTGTCACCAGGCAACGGCGGCCCCAACTTGATCCGATTTTAAGGGTTGTAATCGCTGGCAACGTTCTCGTGATTCGCGCATCATGGCTGCACTTGGCCAGCCAAATCACCTCGTGCAGCTATTGAATGGGGGTGCGGGGCTCCATGGCATAAAACAATCCTGTTGTGAGATAAAGCCTGGGATTGTAATAATATTTACTTCCCGTCCGGGTCAGGGCATCCTTGAACAAATAACTTGCCCAATAATCTTTTATATCGCGACACTCTTTCCAGAAGATTGACACACACAATATCTTTGTGTCGGATCAGCTCGACCGTAAACGCGTTACCATCATTGTCCGTCTGCTTAAATACCAGATTATTGTCGATAAATTTACCTGTCACCGGGTGTTGTCTGGTATCGTGCCGTTCTACTAAGGAATCCGTCTGAAATAACGTGCTGAGTTCTAAACAAGAACCTGGTTTTCAAAAACGCTTATCCCATTTCACTTTCAAATTTATCCGGAGATTTCATAAACGGATTATGCTCAGGTGGTTCCCGCAATTTTTCCCCGGGCTTTTCCTGCAGGCTCAGCGCCTGGGTAGGACAGGTAATTGTGCAGAGGCCACATCCGATACAGCGATCAAGATCTACTCTCCCCCCCCTTTTGTGTTCAAAGTAATCGATCCTGTGGGACAGCGATCAATACATTCTTCGCAGGCAATACACTCTTCGGGATCCATCAGGGCATAATAATTTGTTTGAACCAGTTCATTATATTTGCATGAAATTCCAGCTTAACTGGAACCGTATTGACTATTGCTCAATTCAATCACCACTGGGGATTGTTTCTCCCAAAGGTTGCCTCCTCCTGAATTTCAGGGCCGATACCAATAATAACTGAAAGCCCTATGGATTCTTGACGTTTCATAAAATTGATTCCAGCATAAAATATATTTGATAAAAGATATCAAATTTTGCAGATGGTTACATCACTTATAATATCTTTCAGATGATCAGGTGTGCCGCCACATATCTCTAGCATTTTGGCATCTCTGTAGTAACGCTCAACGTGATATTCAGACATGTACCCATACCCCCCAAGCAACTGAATGGCCTGAAATGAAACTTCAACGGCAGTTCTGCATGCGGTCAGCTTAGCAGCAGCTGATAAACTGAAATCAATGACGCCCCTGTCAAAATTCATCGCCGCTTGATACGTCAGTAATCTTGCCTTACGGATATTAACGGCCATATCTGCCAGGCGGTGCCTCAGGACTTGGAATTTGGCAAGTTTTAAACCAAACTGCTCTCTTTGTTTTGTATATTGAAGGGCATGAGCAAAAGCTCCCTGGGCAATCCCAAGGCCAATGGCCGCAAATTGAATTCGACTCTCATTCATGAACAATGCGGCCTGATGTTCTCCGTTGCCAAAATTGCTGACAAAATTTTCTGAAGGGATCATAACATTATCAAATTCCAAATCTGTGATGTTTACGGCTCTCAGTCCCATGGTAGGGGGGCCGCTTGAAACCGAAACACCTTCACGCTCCTTTTCAATGATCACCATACTGATGGATTCCCGGGTGTCACCCTTCTCCATGGTTTTGCAAAGCAGACAATAAACACCGGCAGTACCGGCATTAATTACAGCGGACTGCTTACCATTTAATATCCATTTGTCACCATCCTTTTCAGCCACAGGAATAGAGCCGGCATCCAGCTCCAAATCTGTAAATCCACCACCACAGAGCATTTTTCCTTTTAGAATCTTAGGTAAGATTCTGTTCTTCAGGCCATCGTCCCCAAAACGCAGAATACATTCCGAACCATATGTTGAAAGTGCCAGCGCACTTCCCATTGTAGAGTCTTGACAACACAACGCCTCCGCCATCAGGGTATAATCGATAAGTCCCATTCCCTGCCCTGAAAAGATTTCAGGAAAATGGATACCGACGAAACCGAGACTGCAGGCTTTTTTATAAATTTTTCCAGGAAATTCACAATTATGATCCATTTCAATGCTTTTGTCGGGGTCGAATTCACCTTTAGCAAATTCTCCGGCAGCTTTGATAATTTCATTCTGTTCTGCATTGGGTTCAAATATCATTTTTCCCTCATATTATAACAGGTTTATATTTCCATCAGCTTGGCTATCAAATGATTCATGATTTCATATGTACCGCCACCGATGGATAAGACTCGAGAATCTCTGTAAAGTCTTTCAACCAATGGATTAATCAGGCTACCGCAATCTGAATGTATATTAAGCGCCTGATCTACAACAAAGTCACACACAGAAGAACTGAAATTCTTACCCATGCAAACCTGCTTTAAGACATCTTGTTTTTGCCCTATATAATATGCATTGCAATAATTAAACTGCTTTGAAGCTTCTATCCTGGAGGCCATTTCAGCCAGTTTATGGCGAATCGCCTGTTTTTTTGCGACGGCTGGATATTGTTTCATCAACTCCAAGCATGCTTCAAGAGCCATCTCCGCTACGGTTTGAGCTTCCAGACCCAAAAGAAGACGTTCCTTCTGGAAATTAACCATAATACCGGCAAAACCTTTATTTTCCTGCCCTATTAAGTTCTCAACAGGCACTTCACAGTTCATAAATGAAATTTCAGCCGTGTCTGAAGCATGCCATCCCAGTTTGTCATAGCCGCCGGACGCAGAAAATCCCGGAGTGTCTGTTTCGATGAGCAGTAAACTGACACCTCCGGCCCCCAGGCCCCCGGTTCTCACGGCAGTTGTAACAACATCTGCACGCGTACCGCTGGTTATAAAGATCTTTGATCCATTTACAATATATCGATCCCCTTTTTTCTCAGCCGTTGTTTGCAGGTGCGCTACATCTGATCCACCGCAGGGTTCAGTGACCCCCAGAACAGCAATCTTTTCGCCCCTCAATACCGGAGGTATAAATTTTTGCTTTTGTTGTTCTGTTCCCAGAGCATAAATGGGGGGTAGCCCGATGGCTCCAGAGCCGAGGCTTGAGGCCAGCCCCACCGATCCACACCGTATAATCTCTTCTGTAAAAATAACTTCATTGAAAATATCGCATGGCGTACCCCCATAGGCTTCAGGGTAACCCAACCCTAAGAAACCAGAATTTCCTGCCTTAAGGTACAGATCACGTGGAAATGTTTTCTCTTTTTCCCAACTATTTATAAAGGGTAATATTTCCTGTTCCACGAAGAATCTGGCCTTTTCGCGGAACGCAATATGATTTTCGTTAAAATATAAACTGTCCATTGGTATCCTATATTTTTTAAGTGCAATAGGTGATGAACTCAACAGGCTGTTACTGAACTAAAAACGCTCTCACAAGATCACTATATATAGTAGCAATAGAACCAAAGTACTACCATATATCGTGGCACGATTTGTGAAATCATGCATTCCGTAACAGCCTGTCGAAACAAGTCTGATTTCAATACTTCTTTGGATATAACATGCTGAAATTATCGATAGAGGATTGTAAATTTCGATTTTTCTACAGAGCCATCAATAGTTAATTCAATCTCATTTCAAAACAGTACAATTTTCGTCTATATGAAAAGCTTTTTTATCATGGAGGTGCACTGCTTCGAACTCATCAGTCTGGGGGGTGCATAAAACATGTTTGTCTCTGCCAAAGTCCGTTTGACAATGATCGGAATATCTTTTTCCTGAAGCTCCTTTATGCCTGTTGGAATATTCATGTCCAGATTCATTATTTTGATACGATCAATAAATTTTTCAGCTAACTGACTGGTGGGTTCTTGTGCGCCGCCGATACCAGCGACTATTGCAAGTTTGGCCAATTTTTTTTCGGCATTTTTGCGGGAGTAATCCAGTACATGGGGCAATATAATTGCATTGGCAAGTCCGTGGGGTACTCCGTAAAGTCCGCCCATATTATGAGCAATGGCATGAACATATCCCACCATTGCCCTTGTAAAAGATATTCCCGCATAGTAAGAGGCCAGCAACATGTTGTTTCGGGCATCCAGATCCAATCCGTCCTTATATGCCTTTTCAAGGTTGGCAAAAATCAACGCCACGGCTTTTTCGGCATATTTATCTGTAAAATCGGTGGACAAAAAACTGACATACGCTTCAATGGCATGGGTCAACGCATCCATACCCGTGGCTACGGTGATATGGGGCGGGAGACTAACCGTCAGTTCCGGATCCAGAACCGCCCATTTGGGAACCAATCGGCCATCTCCAATACCAAATTTTTCATGACTCTCAGGATCTGTCACCACTGCCGCAATCGTTGCCTCGGAACCTGTCCCGGCTGTTGTAGGAATAGCAAAAACCGGGGGCAAATCATTTTTAATTTTAAACAACCCCCTCATCTGAAATACTGTTTTGCCGGGATGGGTTTTCAAGACACCAATCACTTTTGCACAGTCCATGGGTGATCCACCGCCAAATGCGATGATCCCCTTGCATTCATTTTTAAGGTATACTTTGAGGCCATCCTCCATACTCTGAATGGTGGGATTGGGCTCTACATTGTCAAATATTATATATCTTATTCCATTCTGATCAAGCGCAGCCAAAAGAGTATCAGGGAGGCCAAGCTTCATCAAGACTTTATCAGTAACGAACAGAACATTATCAATGCCTTCTTTTTTTATAATTTCCGGAAGTTCTTTTACCTTACCGGCACCGGACAACAGTTCCGGTACCGGTATATTCATCAGTTTCAAAAGCAATTTTAAAATACGGTGCTTGATCCGCAACAGGGGCTGTTGAATGATCCACATGGCAAATTCACTCCTTTTGTGCTTAAAAGAAATTAACAAAAAAGATTAACAAAAAAATATCAAGCATCCTTCATATAACTGCCATGGGCAGATCATATTGGGGATTTGGCCTGCCCACAACGAAAAACGAAAGTCCTTTAATTATAGTACGTTGTTAAGACTTTCATATAAACTCCAAAAGTACTTTACAGTCTTTTGGAGAAAAGCCCCTGCAAATGGGAAATGTTCCAAGAAGTGTAAAGTATATTTGAAGGATGCCAAATATCACTTAAAAATTATTAATAAAGTTTCCAACGGTGGTCATAAACCTTAGTTTGACAACTCTTTCATTGTACAAGATGTTTCCGATTTGGTTGCCACGCTTTCCATCATTTCTTTGGATAAAAGCCACCGTGCCAGAGCGGGCAATAAAACAATAGCGCCAATCATATTTACCAAGAACATAAATGTCAGCAATATCCCCATATCTGCCTGGAACTTAAGCGGAGAAAATATCCATGTCGCAACACCTGCTGACAGCGTCAAGCCTGTAAGAATAACACCATAACCTGACAGATCCAGCGTACGCTCATAGGCCACCTCCAGTGAGTCACCATTTTTGAGAAAACTCTCCATTCTGCTGTAGGTGTAGATCCCATAGTCCACGCCAACTCCCGCACCCAAGGCAACCACGGGAAGCGTATTGACTTTAAGCCCGATCTGCAAAAGGCTCATCACTGCATAACCGAGTAACGATACAAGGGCAAGGGGAAGTACAATGCACAAGGTTACACGCGCGGACCTGAACGTAATCATGCACAAAAAAATCACAGCTCCAAATACATAGAGAAGAATGGGATATTGAGAACGCTTGACCTCTTCATTGGTGGCAGCCATGATACCGGCATTACCACTTGCCATGAGAAAGGAGACCTTTCCGCTCTCGCTGTTGTATGATTTCACAGCATTAACGACACGCTGAATGGTTTCTGCTTTATGGTCTTCAAGATCCACATACAAGGGCATAACACTGCAATCCGGATTAAGCAAACCCGTTGATGATTCGAGGAATTGCCCGGCTTGGGATAATGACTGGGGATTTCTTGGCAGGGTTCGCCACTTTGGATGTCCTTCATTCCACCCGGCATAAGACATTTTTACAATCTGTACCATGGATCCAACTGACTGCACCCCCGGCACATTACTCAAATGCCATACAAATGTGTCAATATCCGACATAATATCGTGGTCCACACATCCATTGGAAGTGGTCTTGGCAAACACTGTAAATGTATCCATACCAATTGAAAACTTGCTATTAACAAGAAAAACATCCTGATTGTACACCGAATCAGCCCGAAGTTCCGGAGCTCCGCGATGTACATCTCCGATTTTGATATCTGCACCTTTCCAGACACCAAAAACCGCCAAGCCCAGGCTGATCAAAATAATAACCAATGACGAACGGGTTCGGGTGACCCGGGAAACTTTTTTCCAGAAGGGTTCCAGACGCTTCATGCGCCTGTTCACCATGGCACTATAATCATCATCAAATTTAAGGTAGGAGATCAGTACAGGCAAAAGTATCAAATTGGTGAAAAAAATTGCTACAACGCCCAGGCTTGCCGCAATAGCCAGATTTTGAATGGCCTTGATCTCAATAACACTGATGACAAAAAAGCCCAATCCATCGCTGGCAAGGGCGATGAGGCCTGGAATCAAAAGACGTTTAAAAGCCCCTTGGGTGGATTCCAAGCACGCCATACCCTGACACATATCAGCCCCAACGGCCCGAATCATCTGGATGGAGTGGCTGACTCCAATGGCAAAAATTAAAAAAGGAACCAATATTCCAATGGGTTCAAGTCCCACATCAAGCAAAGGAAGCATTCCCAGTTGCCAGACAACCGCGATCAGGGAGCAAACAAGCGGTAACAACGTAAGCCGCTTGGATCGCGTATATATATAGATCATCAAAGTTGTAATCAAAAATGAAATACCGAAAAACAGTACAACCCGAGTGGTCCCATCCGCAATGGCACCGACAAATGTTGCAAAACCAAGGATATGAACCGAAACATTTTCATTGGTATATTTCTGCCTCAGCTCTTCCATTCTGGCGTTAATTTTTTTATTGGTTTCCGGGCTGGTATCGAAAAGCTCTGCTGATATGATAGCTCCGCTGAAATCATTGGCTACAAGCCGTCCAACATAAGGAGATTTGATAATGTTCTTTCGAACCTTTTCAATCCATTCGGGTGTGGGTTTAAATTCTGCCGGTACCACATTACCACCCGTAAATCCTTCTTCATCCACCTCGGTGAATCTGACATTGGGTGTAAAAATTGATTTGACCCTGGATCGATCAACCCCCTCCGTAAAAAACACTTCATTGGTTGCATTTTCCAGTGCAGTTAAATATTCCGGTGTGAAAATATCCCCGTTTTTTGCCATCATGGCAATTATCAGGCGATTGGAACCTCCGAAATCCGAACGAAACTTTGTAAAAGTTTTCATGTAGGAATGTTTCATGGGAATCTGGGCTTCAAATCCAGACTCCACTCGGAGATGAGAAAGGGAGTACAACATGAAAATAGTTATGATGCAGAAGCCCCCGACAACTAACGCGCGTCGATTAAAAATAAAATCTGCTGCTTTTTGAATAAATTTGTCGCGATTCATGGTTTTACCCTACTTTTGGATTTAAAAAGCTGATTCTTTAAACATTATTCATTAGCACTACAGCGACACTTAAATGTTCACATAAAAAACTCAAGTTGTTTTGCCTATGATTAATGCTGATTAATCTCATAAAAAATCAATGGCCATAGGGTTTTAACTCAAAGTGTCGCTGTAGTATTAGGAACCGGTCTTAAATAACTTGCCCATTTTAGAACAAGCCACAGTTGAAGGATAGTGTTCCCCAATTTTTAAATGGGTATGTTATTTCGGACTCATTCCTTAGGCAACTTTATTACATCATCCTTGGAAAACTCAGTACACCCCCCTGCCCCGCATACTAAAAAAGATCTGTCCGTCAGCGGCACCAATCCGCAAAAACCAATTCGCCGGGGATATTGATGCACTGTGACAGATTTCCCTCCGTCTTTACTAAGCAAAAGCACACCGTTCAGCCCTGTTATCAAAAGTGTTTCGTCGGGCAACCGGCTGGCGCCTGTCAACGTTGCCCGAGTTCCTGTATTTATACCCTTCCACGTTTTTCCGGCATCTTCAGAACGGTACAGATGCCCCAACATGCCATATATGAGCAACGTGTCCAATTCAAGGGGCAGTACTCCAAAAAAAGAACCATTGTAGGGAGAGTTAAGTGTTGTCCAACTCACCCCTCTGTCATCGGAACGATAAATGGAACCGGCTTCACCAGCAATAAAACAGCGACCAGAGGAATCTATTGCCAGCTGGTTTAGATGCATGTCAACTTCTTCATTAATTGATCCTTTGATCCAGCTTTTACCGCCATCAGAACTGACCAATAAAAGGCCATAGGAACCAACGGCTATTCCGTTCTGTCGATCGAAAAAAAGGATATCAAACAGTGGATCCCCCTGTTTCTCATCGACATGGACTTTTTCCCAATGCAGGCCACCGTCTTCGCTCCTTAATATGACCGAATCATGACCCACGGCCCATCCCACCTGATCATCAATAAAAAAAAGTGCCGTGAGCATAGCCCGGGTGGGAACCTGGACTTGATGCCAGGAAGATGCGTCGTCATCAGAATATATGACATACCCTCTTTCTCCCACCGCAATGAACCGGTTACCCACCTTGGCAATATCCAGAAAAAGCGCCCTGGAGGCTTTTGGCATCAACTGACTGATCCCGTTATCAGCCACAGCCTTTCCGGGTACAGACATCATAAGTGCACCCAAACACATGAAAAAAACATATTTCAGCATAGACTCGCCCATAAATATTAATGGTCTTTCTAATATGTCATTGTTTTCATTATTATCCAACTTGCCCCCTTATTGACTGAACTTTCGAACTTATATATTGGCGTTTGGGTCAGGCTTATTTTATTGTGCTTTTTTTCAAAATAGTCTGTCATTTAATTGGAAATAAAAATGAATTTAATCTTGACCCACATAATTTTATCAACTCAGAAAATTGAGCCACTGAAAAATTTTTTCTGAACCAGGCCTTAGTTTTATATACCAAGGCCTGGTTACAGAAATAAATTTTAGTTGTTTATCGTCTACCCTCCATGCGGATTGCTGATGTTGTAAATTCTTTTAGGTCAAATTTAACCGTAAAATCAATGGGTTCAGTTTCATTAACCAATTGCGAAACATTATATCTTTTGGATAAAAGGTCCATATGTGTTTCGTAAGCCATCATAAATGTTGGGACATCATAGTAACTCATGCAATGGGATTCAGTGAATCTCCAGAATTTATCCTCATTGTCATAGATATCCTGAACCAGGGGATGCCATGAATCCTCATCAAAATAATATCTACGTTTCTTATAGAGATGCTTTGCCCCTTCTTTTAAAGTGGCATCAACAATCCACACGCGATGAAGTTCGTATCTGAGATGATCAGGATTAAGATGGAGGGGCCTGATTAGATCTTTGAGTTTTACTTTGTCCGTAACGGAAGCATAGTCATTATAGGGTACATACATCTCTTTCTTACCTATAAGTGTCCAATCATAGCGCTCAGTTTTACCGCTCCACTGATTCTTCTGATCTACAGTAAACAGACCATCAGAACCTGTTCCCGGATTATCATGCTCATAGTTTGGTGCCCGCCTTACCCTTCGCTGACCGGGGTTATAGGTCCAGACAGTACGATCATAGTCGCTATAACTTGTGGGTTCGTGTAGAAGCACAATCTGACCTGCCAGCCTGGGAGGTGCATGGACATATTGTTTATAATAAAGGATAAAATCTAATTGATCCAATGTCATGTCCGGAAGATGGTACTTGTTGTAAAACACTTCGCTCATTTTAACTGGTGTGTAGCTCCCGTTTTCCTGGACAACCAATTGATGATACGTCTTTTTTGAAGACTCCCCCCTGTACCTGGCCAGATAATTGGCCATCACTTCTGCTCCACTCGCCGGAATTGGAAAGGGAATTCCTTGAACTATATTTCTAAAACCACCCAAAGGATCCATTTGTGCACCTTTTGCATAAAGTTTAGTGGTCTCATAAATACGTTCCGGGTAGCCTGCTGAACGGCGTGTTGGGTAAATATTCATGCGAAACGTACTATAGCGTTTTAACATCTCTTTGTGGGACTGGGTTAAATTGTCTCCATACTGATCCATGTTATCAGCTGTGATGGTAAACAGAACCTTGTCTTCAGTATAGGGATCTACACGGTATTCTCCTGGAACATAATTTGCCGGTGGTGTGGTGAGCCCCCCCTCCCATGCTGGAATAGTACCTTTTTCATTCCCTGCTTTTTCAGCACCTATTGGTGTCAGATCCTTTCCTAATCGGGCAAGGTCTTCATCTGTTACTGCCCATGCGTTGGAAAAAATAAGACAAAATACAATCAAAAGACTTATCCATAGAATATGTACGCGATATGACATTTGTACCTCCTTGTATCCTTGTGCAGTTAATTGTTAAAATTGATATTTAATATTAAAAGCAAGAAAATCTCTGTCATTGATGGAGTTATAGCTGCCGGCTCCGAAGTAGTTGGTGTAACTCACATCAACCAGCCATCGTGTGTGATATTCAGCACCGATTCCAAGGGTAATGGCCTTTCGTCCCTCCTGAAAAGTTCCCAGTGAAGAGGGTGCATTCCCTGCCACATCATGGGACCAGGCAATTCTTGGCAATAGATTCACATCCCAGAATGCATCATTCAATTTGGTGGATAACATCAATCGATAACCCGTGGAATCCGCATCGGCAAAGTGATCGTCATCTACCACATCAGCATGGGGGTGAGCCACAGGTCCTATCACCTCATTTCCACTTGCCTGCACGCCCGGCGCTGAAATTCGTAAATCGCTTTTATCAGGCATATTATGAACATGGGTATAGCCAATTTCTCCTAACACGTTCCATGTATCCATCCCACCCCACCTGCCGAGGTTTTTGATCATAGATACCTGTACCTGGGTTACATCGCGTAATATGTACCCCTTAATTTTTTCGTCAAATGTCCCGCTGTAATCACCAATTTGATTATTATCCGCAAAAAATGGGTTGAGCTGCCCCAGCACTGCAAAAAACATCTCACTACCATCAATTTGAAGGGGCGCATCCATTCGATGTGAAATTTCCCCCTGGACAGCAGAGTCCCATAGAGAGGTGCTAAACGCCATACCCAACAGGCTGACATCTTCTATATATTCGGTCTCGAAATTAACGGTTTCCCAAAAGGCATTCATGTCACCACCCGCTGCAGCCATCACCCCGTTTAAGGACGCATTTTTCAAATTTAAAACAGGCGTCTGACTGTGATAATTGAGGTAATAAAATGAAAGATCAGTATCCAGGGACTCAACAAAATATCTCAGGGCAATACCGAACTGCCCCTGGTCGTCTGCCTCCTTATCTTCACTCCGTGGGACTGCCATGGACGTATCCACAACAGATGCATTACCATTATCAGGAACCATTCCATATCCGGGCAGAAGTTTAAAACCACCTGGTGAGGCGGTGTCGCTGGTACTGAAATAGGTGCCCAGAGGATCAAGTGTGTATTTATCCCATTCAAGCAGATAGACACCCTCCAAATTGAGATTATCGGTGAGCCCGATTGATCCATAAATGGAAGCAAGTGGCATCAATGCTTCTTTTAACTCGGCTCCGGGAACACGGATTTTCGCCACATCAATGGGATTAAGCGTGTTAATGCTGTTTCCAATAAAAAGGCTCTCTCCCCAATTGATCACCTGTCTACCGACCCGAAGTGTGGCTGGCATGGAACCGATGTCATGGGATCCCCAAATGTAGGCATCAAGTATTTCGGCTTTTCTCCCGGCTTCATCCTCGGCTTTATCGGTTAAATCTGTCCGCTCCCTGTCATTCTGCATCAGCTCCCAATCGTAAAAAGCGCTACCCCTGAAAAACCCGCCCCAATTATCACTTTCAATTTCCATTTCAGAAGTGATTTTAAATACATTACCGGCAATACCTTTATCAAAGTTCAAATTGCCATCATCAATATTTGAAGAGACTGCATCCCCCCCTTGTGCTATCCCTATCAAATCGTCATCACGATCCTGAACACGAAACTTCATCCCCCAGGACAAGGTGGTATCAAGGGAAACGGAAACTGATTTGTCTTCATACAATTCTAAGGCAAACGCATCTGTTCGCGGTAGAAGACAAAACAAGAACAAAATCAAAACCCACTTTAAGCATAAGCGACTTGAATCTTTGGATTTAAAATCAATGCTCAACCTCATAGTTCTCCTTTTAATTTCATAAAAGTATTTCTCAATGCATTAAAAACAACAAATACACCACACACCTAAATCAACAAATGAATAATATTCATAAAGCCATAATATCCTCCTTTTCCTTATATCAAGGTAATTCCTTAAATTATATTTTTTTTCTTTTTCCAGATTATATTTGAACGAGAAACACCCTACAATTCAATGGATGTCATTTCTGCATGAGCTACCTTAAAAGCCCCCAACACCCGCAAAACGGAAAAAGTTGACTTCAAATAGGGAAAAAATGTCAAAACACAAAAATTCCATCCACGATATCGCCATTAAAATTTTACCATCAATCTTTAAACAACTCAGGTGTCATATTGACGGTCAAACCATCACTGTTCCTCAAACGTATTTCAAGACTCACTGTTTTAGGCAATTCATATTCATAGAAGTATTGCAAGGCTTTCATTTTACCGTTATAAAACAGCTCTTCTTTTTTCTTGATTTTGCCGGAAAGGGCTTTTTGAATGGCAATACCCTGGAGAAGCCACTGCCAGGCAATACAACTGATACCGAAATACTCAAGATACAAGGTGGCATCAGCCAAATAGATCTCATCGCCTTTTTCCTGCCGCATCTCCTGGAGATGAACCGTAAGGGCCTTGAGATTATTGAAAGAAGTTTCCAGTTTCTCGGCATAGGGAATCAGCTCAGATATGCCTTTGGCCTCGTCAATACACAGAGCAACTTCTTCAATATAAAGCTCGTAGGCTTTACCGTCCTGCATAACGGTTTTACGGCCCAAAAGATCAATACCGTGTATGGCAGTGGTGCCTTCGTGGATGGGATGAATGCGACAATCCCGATAGTATTGTTCCAGAGGGTAATCGTCGCAAAAACCTGATCCGCCAAAGCACTGAAGCCCCTGACTTATGGAGAGGATGGCCATTTCCGAAGGATAGCTTTTGAGGATGGGAGTTAAAAGATCCAGCAGAAGGCTGTATTTTTTCTTCTTTTCACCGGTTAACACTTTTTCAAAATCAAGGTATTGGCTGCACTGCATGGCAAGGGAAAGGGAACCTTCCACAATGGCTCGCTGGAAAAGCAGCATACGCTTGACATCGGCATGTTCAATAATAGCCACCGGCGGCAAGGCGGGGTCTTTCTGCCCTATTTTTCTTCCCTGTTTACGATCATTGGCGTATTCCAAAGAGGCATAATAAGCTGCCGTTGCCATGGCAGTGGCACCAAGCCCAACACCCACCCGTGCCTCGTTCATCATTTGAAACATACACTTAAGCCCATTGTTGGGCTCGCCCACCAGATATCCTCTACATTGACCTTTATCACCAAAGGAGAGCTGAGCAATGGGGCATCCACGGTATCCAAGCTTGTGAAAAACGCCGGAGGTGGTGACATCATTGGCAACCAGGCTGCCGTCATCCTCCACTCTGAATTTAGGGACAACAAAAAGAGAGATCCCCTTAATGCCGAGGGGTGCGCCTTCAATTCTGCCAAGCAACAGATGAACCACATTCTCAACGGCATCGTTGTCGCCACCGGAAATGAATATTTTCTGACCTGAAATAAGGTGGTATCCATCCTCGGTGGGTATGGCTGTGCTTTCGAGATCTGTCAGTGAACTTCCGGCTTCCGGCTCTGTTAACGCCATGGTACCCTGCCATGTTCCGTTACGCAAATTGGGAACATAGCGATCATAAAGGTTTTTGCTTCCAAAATTCTCGATAAGCCTGGCTGCACCGTCACTCAATCCGGTATAGGCGCTGGCCGAGTAGTTGGCAGACATGAAAATAAACTGGCAGGCGTAAGCAACCAAATGGGGAAGTTGTTCTCCGTCCAGTTCGTAGGGTACGATGGTGGAAATCCACCCTCCTTCGGCGAACTCCTTCATTATATCCTTTACCGCTGGGTGTACCTTGATTGTACCGTCTGCAATCTCAGGGGGATTACGATCCATCTCTTCAAAGATGGGCCAAAGTTTATCCTTTGCTATTCTGGCGGCTGAGCCCAAGACCATGTCAAAGGCCTTTTTGTTGTGATCTGCATAATACTCATGTTCTGTCAGAGATTCTACATCAAACACCTCGTGAAGCAGGAATTTAACATTCCTATCACTATAATATTTTTTAGCCATTGAATATTCTCCATTTTTCCGTAAATTTAAATTTTGATTCAATCTGTTTGAAACAGAATGCTTCATTTGGCATGTAATGCTACTTTATAGAAGGTGGCCGCCTTCCAGCCAGAGTTCTGGCGGTAAACACCAGCACAAGTTCCGAATTTTGGTTAATGACTTTACTTTCAGACACAATAACACCCCGCTTCTCGTCTTTCTCCACCAAATCGGTTATCAGAACCTCCGTATGGATGGTATCTCCGATTTTACAGGGTGCTGTAAACCGAAGAGAATCGATGCCGTAAAAAGCAATAAATGATTTAGGTGCGGTAACGTAACGCCCAAGCCGAAAGGGAAGTGCAATCCCGATGCTCAAAATTAGCATGCCGTGGGCAATCCGCTCCCCAAAGGGGCTTTCCTTTGCGGTCTCCACATCCGTGTGAAGGGGGTGCCAGTCCCCGGTGAGGGATGCATAGCTATGTATATCTGCTTCCGTCATGGTCCGTGCAGGTGAAACAAAAACCTCCCCTAATGTGTAGTCCTCGTAGTATGATTTTTCCATGTTCACTCCTAAATATACGTTGTTGCATCCATGCCACCTAAGACAATCCTTAATTGCTAAATAAAAAGTCCATTCTGTTTAGCATCATTAGAACACCTCATGTAACGGCCAAGATAGAGAATTCACGACTGACAAATTTATTATTGTCGTTATGTTGCTAAGGTTGCGATTTTTTCTTTTTACAAAAACTGATCAGAACTGATTAATATCTGGAATATCGGCTAACGCCCTTATAGCAACACAAATTCATGGAGTAGTTCGCCGGAGGCTTCATGTTTTTTTCCGTCAACGGTTATTTCCATGGCGAAATCGGCAATAAATCGGTAATAGTGTTGTTCCCATTCGGCAGTCGGAGGGAGTTGAAGACGTTCTACGATATGCCTGGAATTGATATCCAGGTTGAAAAGAACCCCCTCTGCCTCGGCGGACATGGTCAGACGATTGGCATATTTTCTGCCGAAGACCTCGTCTTCCTTTTCCTCCTGCAAATCCACTTTGAGCATGTTGGTGGAGAGCACAATATCATTCTTGGATGCAATGAGCAGCGGAGCGACCATTGGCATACTTGAATCTTTGGGTTTCACCCAACCATAATCAACGC
>CAYSSE010000035.1:0-23705 GCA_964433355.1 uncultured Desulfocicer sp. | reverse complement strand
AAGAAAAAATCCAAAAAAAAACTTCACCCCCAAATCCGTTATAATCAGCAAATACATCGGTGTCCTTATTTCCAGTATTGAGAGGAAATGAATATTATCGAACTGTCGGTTTTAAAGAAATTGCATATATTTTCGGTGATACTCAAATATCATTCCGTAAAACTGCAGATGGAATAAATCGTTTTAGGTACCAACAAGAGAATGGAACACCTCATCGTACTCTACATGAAGGTACGGAGAGGGAAGGTGCTGGTATTATAAAATATTTAGATAGAACATCGGATTGTCTATTAAGGCAAAATGAATTTTCAGAAGATGGTTTATATGAGGGAATAAAAGCTGAACATTTCTCGAAAAACGAACCGATCTGTTTGATGGAAGAGGAAATTGCGGAAGCTGCAAATTTGTGTTGTTGTCCGGCTGGTTATACCGAAGATGACTTGTTGAGCAATCCAGTTATCTTTGAAAATCAAGCATATAGCGTAGATATTAGCATAGATGATGTTGTTGTAAAAAAACAGGAAGAAGCCCGGATCGGAAACAATCCTTTAAATCAGGGCCTTGCACACATTTGATATAAGGGTCACCATGATGGGAATGCTGGCCAATTCCACATACTCGTCCTGTCGGTGGGAATTGGCCCCCACAATTCCCATTCCGTCAATGGTGGGAATTCCAAGAGCAGCCGTGGAATTTCCGTCTGAACACCCTCCCGTGGCAATGGAACTGACATCAATCCCCATTTTTTTGCCTTCCAAAAAGATGACATCTAAGAGGGCCTGGCTTTGGGGGGTAATTTCCAAGGGAGATCTATCAATGCAGCCTGTAACCGAAATTTTGGATCCCGGCAAGACCCTTCGATCACAAAGGGTGGCAAAAAATGTTTCAACCCGCTGCTTTTCTTCCAGCCGTTCAATGCGGACATCAACGGATGCCACAGCCTTATTGGGAATAATATTGACCTTATCTCCCCCGGCCACAACCGTAACCTGGGCAGATGTCCCCGTATCTGGATCATTGAGTGCATCAATGGCAATGATCTGGTGTGCCAATTCCACCACCGCATTGATTCCCTTGTCCGGGTCCGCACCGGCATGGGCTTCTTGGCCCGTGACACTGACATGGAACCAGCCCCCGCCTTTTCTCTGTGACACCATTTTGTATCCCGGACGGCAGGGTTCAAAAACAAATACCCGGCGGCTTTTTCCTGCAACGCTCTGAATCCAGCTCTTTGAGGCATCGGAACCGGTTTCCTCATCCCCGTTAAAGGCGACACACACGGACATCTTGTCCAGAACGCCCTCTTTTTTAAGGGTTTCTAAAACATGGAGCACGACCAATAACCCGCCCTTCATGTCGCACACCCCCGGTCCCAGGGCCTTATCGCCCTGGATGGAAAACTGGCGTTTCTCAACCTCGCCAAAGGGGAACACCGTATCCATATGGAAATCCGGGGACACCATACTTAATTATGGGCTTAATCACACGATGGATCATTTGTGATGATGCAGAATACCTAACCACCTTGTCCATTGAATCTACAGGCGTATTGATTTTCAACAAATCGGCGTTTAACACCGTTGATACCACCATCCATTGAGGCCAGCAGTGGATATAAATCCTGTGTTTTTTACTTGTTTGGAGATGTGGCGTTGAGTTGGTCCGTGAGGATTTTCATGACATCGTTGGCCATTGCAGCAGTTATTTTTTCATCTTGCTTTATGTATATTTCACTGTACGGTGAAAAAAAGTTAACAGGCAACAGACTTCACTGTACGGTTAAATTTAATATTTTTTTGCAGTTTTAACCGTACGGTTCATTAGGGGTAGATGTGAGAAAAGATATAGAATATCCATATCGTATCCGCCTGGTTAAATCGCTATTAGCACATACGCATCACCATTTCCACGGGCTGGGGCGCTTCTGGTTCTTCCTGGAGATAGACCATGATACTTGCGCTAACAATACCTTTTTTACAATATTTGGACTGTTTTTTCAATTCAGCGATGATGTTACCTGCTTTTTCAATGGAACAATGCCGGCAAGTCTGCCTGGGAAGCTCCAGCACGACAACGGAAACAGTGATCAAATCAATTTTTTTAAGAAGCCCTTCTCTGTCCTTGGCCACCATGAACCCTTTTTCCATGCTCTCTTTGTCATAAAAACTTTCTGCATTCTTCTGAAATTGCCGGGCAAGTTGTGACATCTCTGTCTCCACTTCAACACGATCCATGTTTTTGATGCCCATGAAAAAATCGTCCCCCCCGATGTGTCCCACAAACCGCTTGTCTGAAATCTGGAATTTTCTTAAAAGGTCGGCAAACATCAGTATCAGACGATCTCCGCTCCTGAAGCCATACTTGTCATTAAAGGGTTTGAAATTATCAAAATCAAAATAGACCAGATGATAGGTGGATGAAAAATCCGACAGACTTTTACTGAAGTATTCATGGATCATGGTGTTGCCGGGCAGTTTGGACAAAGGATTCTGATTTCTGGCAAGGGTGAGATTCTTTTCGTTGATGATTTTCAACATTGCCTGGGTGCTCAAAATGCCGATGTATTTCGTATCCTCCACAATAATTAGCCCCTCATTATTATTATATTGGGTATAGGTTTCAATGAGCTTTTCAACGGAGGAATGAATATTTGCAATGGGAATTCTTTTGGTGAATTTTGAAATATCCTTTCCAAAGGAGGGATTTTCCAGCAATTGTCGACCAAATTTTGAAAAGATGTAATCGTTGAACGCGGTTTCACACACCACCCCCACGGGTTCTTCGTAACGGTTTACCACCGGGAAAAATCCCCCATGTCCTCCCTTCCTGAATTGTTCCATGATGGTAATGATATCGCAATCAGAGAACACCGGTTTAATGTAGCTGACATCATTGGCGATGAGTGATCGATCTTTGAACGCCCCATTTCGCCTATCTTCCCTGGAGAGGGTTTCAATGGTGTTATACCGAATCTTCAATTCTTTCAGATCCAGTTGGGGACGCTGCACAAAATACCCCTGGATCATGTCACATCCGATCTCTTTGCATTGAGAATACTCATCCCTTGTTTCAACCCCCTCTGCCAGCACAAGGCTTCCCATGAAATGGGCAAAACTGACAATGGTGGAAACCACCAAACGTTTTTTGGGATCATTTCCCATGTTCTGGATGAAAAACCGGTCAATTTTGATATAATCCGGCTCGGCATAGTACAGGAGTTGAAGTCCGGAAAATCCGATACCGCAATCATCCACAGCGATTTTATACCCCTGCTGGCGATATGCACTGAAGGTTTTGGGTACATCCATGCCAGCATGAAAAGGATGTTTTTCAGAAATTTCAAAACAGATATCATCATGGGAATATCCATATTCCTTTAACATATCCATGGTATTTCCCGGGGCATAATCCCTGGAATCAAACAACCGGTTGTCCAGGTTGTAAAATAATTTGGTATGACGATGCTGTTTAAATTGGGCAAACTTGATAATGGCTTTTTTGCGCAAAAAAAGATCCACCTGATGGAGGACCCCGTCCTGGTACGCACTGTCGAATACATCTTCAATGGAATTAAACCCCGCCGCTTCCCAGCACCGCAATAATGCCTCAAATCCAAAGGCATTTCCCGAGTGAATATTGACAATGGGCTGAAAGGCATAGTCCAATTTTGACAATCTTGTTAACCATTCTTTATTGATATTGTTTACCATTTTAGAACCATTTCCTTGGACGCTGTAATACGTTTTCCATGTTGATATCTATTAACGGGGTCAACTCCCAGAGCAAAATCTTATCGAATTCAAATGAAAAACGAATAAGAATCTTGGGTCTCCCTCAAAAGTACTTTACACTTCATAGCGCAATCCCCATGTACAGGGGCTTTCTTTCCAAACGACTGTAAAGTCCTTTGGAATCATATGAAGAATGCCAAATTTTGTTGTTGTTATATTAAACTGTATTCATGAGAATATAATCAGTTTTGTGTTAGCATCAGATAAGAGACTGGTTATCCGAATGCTATGTGAGCAGGCCAAAATAGGGGAAGATGTGGTGCGGCCCGATTATTTACGATTCATCATTTTTATTCTTTCATAAAACACGCCATTCCAATGGCCAATGGTGTGATCCATCCAGAAATAATCAATTCATAATAAATGACACATCAAATACGAACATTCCAGTGGTAGGGTATCGCCAAAATCTAAGGCAAATGCGCCACCAGTCATAAGATACCCGGTTCATGTTGAATGCCAAATCAAACATAAACCAAAAGCTTAAGGCGCAGGTTCTTAACTTTGGCAACTTGAATTTATCAACGGACACATTGATTTTTAAAAAATTTAATCAAACGTAAAGGAGATGAATCATGACACAGGCAAGAATGGACACCTACCACCCCACACAAGATGAACCCTACATGAATCGCCGGCAGATAATGTATTTTAAAGAAAAGCTCATGGAACAGAAAATAGAAGTGCTGGAAAAAACACTGAAAATCAAGGCCAGGATCAAACGATTTAAAACCAACCCGGCAGATATTATTGATCGAAGCAATTATTATATGGACATGGAACGGGATCTTGGCAATTACGAGCGCTACAGCCAGCGGCTCAACCAGATTCATGACGCATTAAAACGCATGGAAACCGGTCAGTTTGGATATTGTGAACTCACCGGGAGCCCCATCGGTCTGGAGCGGTTGAAAAGTGTGCCTTTTGCCACTATGTCCGTGGAAGCACTGGAACTCTTTGAGGTGCCAGGCAAAAATTCAGGCGCTTATTCGCCAGCATGCTATTATCAACCCTGTGTCTGATTCAAAAAAAGAGAACGCATCCCATGACAGCCAAACCCAAACTTCAGCAAAGTGGAGGGAACCCAGCGCCCCTTCCCATGACCCTTTCACATCTGTTGAAAATCATGGAAGTAAAGCCCCAATCCAGCGACAATTACCCCGCATCTCTGCCCTTTTCGCCCCGAGATGTCACCGCTGGTGTGGAAAATGAATTTCAGACGGTGGTACAGGGAAAAAAACAGGACGTTGATCTGGCCATTGCCATTGAAACCTCCAGTTATTATAAAAATCTTATCCGACGCACCGCTTCCGGGGACACCTCCAAAAAAACCATGGATACCCTTGAAGATTTGCTGTCCCCCGGGAAAGAAAATAACTGGGCTGGCAGCTGGGTGAGGTTGCCTCTCAAGGCATTGAATACCTATGCCCGCCACATTCTAAATTCGGATTTAAAGTCGGACAAAACAGAGCCCACATCTGCCCGGAGAACTGATGCGGATACCTTTCATTTTAAACAGGATGGAGACGCATACATCCGTATTCCTGTGAGCTATCTGTTAAAACTTTCCCTGGCAGATGCCATGGGAGAAGACCAGGGTCGTCACCCCTTTGTCCGCATCACCGGAGAAAAGATGATGGCCCATTATCTCAATGACAACACCTCACCGGAAACCTTTTCTTTTTATCCGGTCCAGGCGGATTCTTCCCGGGGCGTGGGGACGCTGATGGCCCGGGAAACCCTCATCAGATTCGTATTTACCCAGTTGCTGGTACAATATGCCCAGGAAAAATTCAGCCTCACGGCCCAGGGGCAAACTGTGCAGGTATTTTTCTCAGCCTCCCCTCCCCTGTGGCAGAAAAAACTTAACGATGCCATTCCCGATACGTTTTACCGCCACCTGTTCATGAGCCCTTGTCTATCGGGTTGGGCCCAGGGAGAGGAAAAACACCGTTATATGAAATTGTGCCACAAGGTTCTCAGTCGAAGCCGAATTAACAGCCTTGGCAAATTAAAGGAAGCCGGGATCATCACAACAAATCTTGGGGTTCTACCCAACAGTTCCAATATCAGCCTGGCCAACAACGGCACCCACATCAGCATGGGCAGCCTAAAGCTGGGACGTCTGCTAAAAAATCCAGAATCCGGCTTTACGGCCCTTCATGAAAAACAGCTGGGGGATCTGGTGATCAAGATTGTGGAGCATTTCCTTCCTCTTTTTCCCGGAATTTATAGCGCGGCTCCCTACCGTCTGGGGTTTGAAGACTTCCACCCGGAACAGGCCCTTGGCTTTCTTCCCCATGAAATCGACTTTACCCATCTTCGCATGATGTGGAGGCGATGGAAAAAAAAGGCCAACATCAGTATTCTGGGTAAACCCATCACCCCCTTCGGGCCCGTGTGGCTGGACCGGTTCGTAAGCCAGGCATTTCACCTTCAGGGGGATTTTATCCCCGATTACCGGCTCATTGATTACTTTGTATCCCTGATGAGCACCCATGAAAGCCCGGAACTTGATGGCACCCTGGGCAACGGAGACCGGCTTAAAAAAGATCTTTCCCAGATGGGGGTATTTGACACCCGCATGCCGCTTTACCAGCTGGTACGCATGCGATCCTTTTCTGATATGGGTTTTAGCGGGTTTGAGCATCGATACCACAGTATTTTTGAAAATATTTTAACGGACATGGGCGGTGCACTGGACCTGCAGAACCTCATTACCACCCTGGCCTATCATTATATATTCTCCGGTCAAGTCACCCATGCCAGCATCCCGGATACCCCCCATGTGGAGAGCGAGCGCAGGCAGATTTTTTTTGGCAGTGCCATCAACCTGCCCACTTTTTACGTCAAAGCCAACACCAACAATCTGTTTTTAAAAAAAATAATGTCACAGGTTCCCAAAACCCGAACCAGCAGACGATACCCCGGATACACCCGGGTGCACCGTATGGATTATTTAAAAGCGCTGGTTAACATCATCCAAACCGATGGCCGTGAACTCGTGGCCCAGCAACGCATGAAAGGGGTTCTTTCCGATCTGATGGCACGCCTTCATGCACCGGATCTGTTTTCCGCCAGTGGACGTCTGGTCAACGGCATTTTGGGAGACACGCGTAAAATTTCTCCCATGCAACTAAAGGGTGAAACCTTCAACCGAAAAGCAGAAAATTATTACATTGAGCCGTTGAAAAAAAAGCAGATGGACCAAGGGGTAACAATGCTACAGGAAGCCTTTACCCGCATGGATCTCTGGGCTCATTCCCGGGATACAGACTGCCGGGAAGCCATTGCCAACATTCTTGGGGAAACAGATTTGTTGCGATTTATTAAATCCATAAGAGTGCCATTTTTAGAGGGAACACTCCCACAGAAGCAGCTCAAACAGTTCGTATACCTCATTATTTTATACGTGGACAGAGAAACCCGAAACAAACCCACTGCATAAAAACTCAATTGTGGCATATTTTGGCATCCTTCATATCATCCCAAAAGTACTTTACACTTTTAAAAGGATGCGTACCGTAAAATGGGCACCCATCTTTTAAAAGTGTAAAGCGGGAATGAAGTACACGACAGATCCAGTATGGATAAAAAAAATCACCCAGCTTTTAAAAAATCTACCTCATTCCGGGGAGTGGTGATAACTGCAGGATAAAGACCTTCAATTACAGGTACTTGGTTAGACATAAATTGCTGATGGTTTGGCAATGAACTCTTTTCACCACACTTCGACATTGAAAGGTGATTGGAATCCAAGCGCTCCTCTGCCACATTGGTCGTTGGATGATGCAGGCGCTTTTGCTCTACTTTTCCAACCACCAGCTCAGCCATGTTGCCCAACATCTGCTGCATCTGAAACGCCTGTTTGCGCAACAGTTCTGATGCAGAGGCCGATTCTTCAGCGGCAGATGCATTCTGGTGAACCACCTCGCTCATCTGCTCCACCTCCAGGTTTACCTTTTCAACATCATTGGCCTGGATCAGGGATGTTTCAGAAATCCCCTTGAGCAACTGACCCACCTGATTGGCTGAGGAAATTACTTCTTTAAACGTGTTCTGGGCCTGGTTCACCACTTTGCCTCCTTCATTGATGCGAACAGCGGTTTCTTCAATAAGCATAGAGGTTTCACGGGCGGATTCAGCGGTACGTCCGGCCAGGGAACGCACTTCATCAGCCACCACGGAAAAAGCGGCACCTGCCTCTCCGGCCCGGGCAGCCTCCACCGCTGCATTCAAGGCCAGTATATTGGTCTGAAAGGCGATATCATCAATACTTTTAACGATTTTTTGCGTTTTTTCACTGGCTGCTGCAATGTGTTCAATGGATTGAGTGAGCACCGCCATTTTTTGTCTTGCCGTGTCTACAATGGCATTGGTACTTTGCATAAGTTCATCGGCATGGGTGGCATCATTGGTGTTCCGATGGATGGTGGCGGTCATCTGTGCCAGGGATTGACGGGTGTTTTCAAGGGAAACCGTCTGACTACAGGCACCTTTGGCAAGGATGTGACTGGAAGATTCAAACTCCCTGGATGCTACCACAATGTGATCCGCTTCCCCTTGAATCTGCATTACCGTCTTTTTCACAGGGCCAGAGATGGTTGAAGCCAGGAAAAAGGCAATGACAATGGTGACAGCCGTGAATCCCCCACCAAAGAGGAGGTTATCATCCCGAATCTGGTGGGCAACGGCCATAAACTCATCCCGTTCCTGGGTGACGGCGACACTCCAGTTGTTCATTTTAACCGGGGTAAATCCGGCAACTTTATTTTTATCCTTGAATATATAACCTGAAACGCCGGTTTCCCCGGCAAGCATGGCCCTGGAGATCCCCTCCATACCCGGAATATTCCTAATATTAAGCGTCAATTGGTGTTCAGCATCGGGGTGGGCCAAAATCAGTCCCTGGCCATCTATCATAAATGCATAACCCCTATTTCCCACACGGATGCCGGATACAAGGGCTCCCACGGCTTCCAACTTCAGTTCCAAACCCAGAACCGCAGCAAATTGATTGCGTTTATCAAAGACAGGAGCACATATGGTGATAACTGGATTACCGGTAATGGGGGAGGTTTGAATGTCTCCGACGGAAACTGTCCCATTTTCTCGGGAGGATGCAAACCAAGTCATCTCTGCGATGGTATTCCCCTTATATGGCGTCTCACCACTGGCGGTGACACCGGCAAACAACGCTCCTTTGACATCCCCGAAAAACACCCCCTCATAAACAGCTCCCAGGGATTCAAGATTTTTCAGTAAACTGGCATTCACCCGTTTTTCGGTGAGCTCGTCAATTCCCATGCCCCCGTAAAACTGAATGTCCATGCCTCCGAAACTGCTGTAGCCACTGGCCAGTCCTCGGGCAATGTGGGTTTGCTCCTTTAAAAAGCGTTCCACGGACTGTGCCAGACCGTGGACAATGCGCTGGGACTGGGTAATGGCCACCTGTTCCATGGCATTGCTGGATTTAAGGCAAGTAATGTATCCGATACATGTAAGCGGTACAATTACCAGAAAGGCAGCACCCATGACCATTTTTGTTTTCAGTCCCAGACGGGTATTTAATTTTGAAAGAAAGGGCATCTGCACAAGGATATTCACGTTGTTCTCCTTAATTAAAGAGCGGAAAGATAGTTTACATCGGCAATGACATCAAAAACCCCAGCACCTCATTATTTTATACGTGGACAGAGAAACCCGAAACAAACCCACTGCATAGAAACTCAATTAAGGTTTAACCCTTCAGCGACACGTTGCTCACGCCAAAGAAACCATGGCCAGGGAATCAATTTTATCAAAAAATTGCCCCAGGGTTTCAGGTGAGTGGGAATCTGAGCTCAACACGATGGGGATCTCTTTTTCTTGGGCCGCCTGAATAATCCAGTCACTGGGATACTGTTGGCCCACGGGATGATTAAATCCGGCCGTATTCACTTCCATTTTCATTCCCTGTTCCCTGATGACATCCAGTGTTGAAAGCACAAGCCCCCTGTAACGGGCATCGGACTCACTGAAAAAAATCTCACCGACATTGTGCTTTTTAATCACATCCATGTGACCGGCTATATCAAACAACCCCGTTCGATATCCCTGCTTCAGAGTTTCATAATATGCCCGGCAAAGGGAAGGCACATCATAATCAAAGTTTTCCAACAAAATATCAAATTCCGCTGTGGTACCATTCACCATGGCCTGGCACCTGCCTTTAAAAAGTGCATGCACCGATACAATCATATGGTCCCAACCCATATTTGAAATGTCCTCTATCCAACGATAGTACTGAGGTATGTACTCCATTTCAATCCCCATATTGATTTCCAATCGGGAACCAAAGCTTAAGCGGGCCTCCCTGATGGTTTGCCGGTACAGCGCAAGCCTGTCATAAGCCATGGCGTACCGTGTGGCATGGGGAAGGGGCATGTGGTCGGTAATTGTAATCTTTGAAAGCCCTTTTTCAATGGCACGCTGGGCCATCTCATCAATTGATGTACTACCGTCCGAGAACAGGGAGTGCATGTGATAATCGCTGTATTTGTCCATATTCATATTCATAAATTCCATCATCAAATAAAGAGGTAACCGCCCTGCCTTCCCAGGCAGGATGGCAGGGAATTTCCATAATTTTTGCCAGAGTCGGTGCCGTATCAAGTACAGACAGAGAAGATGTAATGTGCCTCCCCTTCCCAATATCTGGACCCCAGGCGATAAAAGGAACATTAATGATTTCAGGTATATTCTCAAAATGATGTTTCTGGTTGCCCCCGTGGTCACTTTGAATTACCAGATTATAACCATTGTGTTCACTGTGTTCCGAAAGGGAGAGAACGGCACTATAGATCTGTTCCACGGCCTGATCCGCCTCCTGAACGGCGTTCAGATACTCCTTTGACATCCACCCGGAACGATGTCCCACAAGATCTGTCCATTCCAGATAGACAAAACAAAAATCCGGGCTCTCGGAAACGATGTGGCGGACGGCCTCCTGGGCCAGGCGTTTCAAATGGAGTTCATTACAATTTTTACGATAAAAAGAGAGATCCATTACCCCGGGCGGGGCCAGATTGCGCAGATGGTCCCAGGAATAAAAGGCGGAAACCACCCCGCCGTGGCTCTTGATATGGGTAAAAAAACTCTGGGACAGCGCCGAGGTATCCGGCAATCCGGTATTGGTGGTCACCCCGTGAGCATAGGGGGCAAGGGAGGTGAAAATGGAAAAATGGGCTGGCAGGGTCAGGGGGGGTGAAACCGTTTTCATTTCCAGGGAGAAGGCCCCTTTTTCCATTAAAAGGTCAAGTGTAGGGGAATATCCCCTGTTCAGGGCATCGCTTCGAAGCCCGTCAATTAGAACAAATATTAATTTTTTCATCATTGTGCCTCTTTTCGTCTCAAAAATTCATACACCAGTGCCCCACACAGGGTGAGGCAGATAAAAACAACACCCAGGGCGTTCATTGCCGGACTGATGAACACCCGCAAACGGGTGCCGATGTAAATGGGCAATGTCTGTTCAATACCAATGGCAAAAAGAGTGGTATTGTAATTCTCAAAGGACTGCATAAACGCCAGGGCAGCTGCGGAAATCAGGGCCGGTTTTAAAAACGGCAACGTAATTTTCCAGAACACCCGACCATGGCCTGCCCCCAGATCAAAGGCGGCATCCTCCTGGATACGGTCAAACCGCTGGGCCCTTGCCATGATCAGCAGCATGCAATAGGAGACAATAAAAGAAGATTGCCCCATAACTGCGGTCCAGAGCCCTCCGGGAATATTCATCTGTGCATCCCAAAACAAAAAGGTGGAGATACCAAGAACAATTCCCGGCACCAGAATGGGCGACACCATAAGAGCATAGAGCAGGTTTTTTGCCCGGAAATGGAGACGCGTCAGCAGCAAGGCCGCGCAAAGTCCTGTGGGAACGGAAATGATCACCACGGCAAAAGCCACAAGAAAAGAGTTGAGAAGGGCCTCCCACATCACCTCGTCCTGGAACAGCAAATGGAACCAGTGAAGGGTTCCCCCCTGCCAGGGAATGGCCTGGGGTATTTCCGCAGAGTTAAAGGCCACAATGGACATGAATACCAAAGGAAGGAACAGATATGCGAAAAACAGAACCAGGTAAGAGTGGGTGATCCATCCCAGCACTTTGTCGGATGTACTCATTTAATAAAATCCTTCAGCCCAACCTTAAACAATTTGAGCATGATAAAAATGAACAATAGGGATAACAGGGCCAGCACCTCGGAATAGGCTGTGCCCAAATTCCAGTTGGCGGTTTCATAGTTGGTATAGATGATCTGGGTGAACCAGAAGGAAGAGGGACTGCCCAGAAGCTGGGGTGCCGCCACAGAACCGGCGGTGAGCATGAAGGTCATAATACATCCCACGGCAATGCCGGGCTTGGCATGGGGAATCACGATACGCCAATGAATGGTGGGCCAGGAAGCGCCAAGATCCCTTGCACCGTCCACCTGATTTTGATCCAGGCTCTCCATGGCGTTGTACAAAGGGAACACCATGAACAAGATATAAGCATACACCATGCCCAGGATCACCGCGGAATTACCGGCCCTGAAATTAATGGGATCATGGATCAGTGAAAGCCCCATGAGGAGCTGGTTGAGAATGCCGGCATCGGATAAAATCAACTGCCAGGCAAAAATGCGCAGCAGCTCATTGATCCAGTAAGGCACCACAATGGCCATGAGCATCAGAGAAAGCTTGGCCCCCCTGGCAACCCGGGCCAGATAAAAGGAGACTGGATAACAGACAGCAGTGGCAATGGATGTCACCAGTATACTGGACCAGATGGTTTTGATAAATACGGATCGATGCAAGGTATTGCTGAAAAGCGTCAGATAATTTTTCAGGGTATAGATATCTTCAGCTCCCCCGATCTTTCTCAAGGGAAGAAGGGGTCTGAAAGAGTAGTCAATGGCAATCAACTGGGGACCGATCACCATGAAAAGCAGCCACGCACCCACCAGGGAGAGCACCACAAGGGTGCCTGTTTTTCCAAAATTATCGATCATCTCAACACCATAGTATGTTCTGGAGAAAAGGTAATGGCGGCGGAATCCCCCTTTTCCAGTGGGGGTTGGCGACCGTTGTTGCTCTGCCGCAGGGTCAATAGGGTACCGTCATCGGCGGTGAGTTCCATGGTCATGAACGCCCCTTCAAACCGCTGGCTGAGGATACGACACCTCAACTGGTTACCGTAGCTGCCCGACCCATTCACCAGAGCGATGGTTTCCGGCCGGACAAAGGCGGTGGCGCTGTATCCCGACTCAATGTTCAGGGGATTCTGGCAGGATAAGGTGCCAAGTTTGCTCTCCACCATGCACCCTTCCCTTTTGTTTTCAGCCATGGTCACCGGGATGGCATTGTTCTCTCCCACAAAGGAGGCAACAAAGGCGGTCCGGGGATGATCATAAATCTCCCGAGGAGTACCCACCTGCTCCAGCACACCGCTCTGGGACATCACCCCCACCCGGTCGGACATGGTCAGGGCCTCTCCCTGATCATGGGTGATATAGATGAAGGTGACGTCGGTTTTCTGTTGAATCTGTCGCAATTCGGTGCGCATGTGTTTGCGAAGCTTCAAGTCCAGTGCGGAAAGGGGTTCATCCAGCAGCAGCACAGAGGGCTCCACAGCCAGGGCTCTGGCAATGGCCACCCGCTGCCGCTGCCCGCCGGACAGATCGGTCACCCGCAGGTTCCCGGCATGGGGCAGATCCACAAGCTCCAGCAATGCCTCCACCCGGCTTTTTTTCTGGCGTTTCTCCATCCCCATGACATCCAGACCAAAAGCGATATTTTCCGCCACCGTCATTAGGGGAAACAGCGCCAGATTCTGGAAAATCATGGCAGTGGGCCGCTTGTTGGGCCCCACTCCCTTCATATTTATGCCATTGATCAAAATTTCACCCCGGGTGGGTTCCAGAAACCCGGAAACCAGTTTCAACAGCGTGGTTTTGCCACATCCGGAAGGCCCCAGAAACGAAAAAAAGGTCCCTGCCGGAATGTGAACATTTACCTGATCCACGGCCGTGACCGGGCCGAAAGCCATGGTCACGTCCTTGATATGCACGTCATGTCCCACATTTGATGCCATTTCAGTAGTCATCATGCCGCCTGGAATTGATCCCGGTAAACTGTTCTGGCAGGAACAAACCATGCCGGTTCTGACACATACCACCAGAGCCGTTCCAGGGCATCCTGGGGATAGGCCTGGGCAAACCCCTTTTTGGTTTTTTCATCCAATAGATCAGCCGCCCCTTTTACCACCGAGTTATACCCGGTGGCATTGGCCACCACCGCACCGGCTTCCGGTGTGTAGGCCCAGTTAAGGAAGGCATAGGCCTGCTCCAGATTTTTGGCGTTTTTCACGATGGCCATGGAATCCACCCAGGTCATGGCGCCCTCTTTGGGTGCCATATAGTTAACGGGTCTTCCCTCTTTTTTCATGGTAAGAATGGGGCCGTCCCATGTCTGCCCGATGACGCAGCCGTTCTGGAGAAAGGCCAACTGATGATCCTGGGCATTGTTCCAGAACATTTTAATGTTCTTTTTCTTTTCAATGAGAAAGGCAAGGATCTGATCATAGACTTTTTTCATCTTTTCTTCGGATTCATAGGTGTCGTACATGCGGTTGGAAGGGACCTTGCCTATGGCATCCAGGTAAAGTCCGGTACCGATGAAAACCGAATGGGGACGACAGGTTACCTTACCCATATAGGCATCATCCCAAAGGTTTCCATAGGAGAGGTCATTGTATTTAAAATTCAGTTTTTCCGTATTAAATGCCATGGCCTCGGTGCCCCAGTCATAGGGAAGTCCCACCCGCTGCCCCCGGATAACACCACCCAGCTTTTTGGACTTTTCATAAAAGGCCGATTCCAAATTACTCAGATTGGGAATTTTCCCCTCGTCAATCTCCTGATAGAGCTCAAACTCCATGTGCAGTGCAAACTCCGTTAATGAGGGCTGGGCAATGTCAAAGCCCTTGGCCCGGGTGGCCCGCAGCTTGTTCATGCACTCCTGGTTGGTGCTGTAGTTGGTCACCTTTACCTTGATGCCGGTGGCCTTTTCAAAGGCATGGATCACTTCGGGCTTTGAGTAATCCGGCCAGGTAAACAGATTCAATGTGCCCGAGGAAGAGAGGGCATCTTTGATGAACCAGGGACCCATGGATGCCGTGGCAAACACGGCCGTACCGGAAGCGGCTTTTTTGATGAATGATCTGCGATCCATTGACGAGGTATTCTTTTCCATAATAAAATTCTCCTGATTTAATTTTGATGACGCATACTGAATGCCGCTTGATGAGCATCTGCTTTATGAACATCTTCCCGGTTCCACCAGTTAGGCTTACCGCATCGGAAATTCAAGCCAATGCCCGGCAGCACCTTGTAATACGCTGACAACAGGCAATCGCCTCAAACCAGTGTGGATGAGACGTCATGCGCTTTAAGGAATACTGTATCAGGTCAATGTTATTATTTTATTTTTCGATGGTTCGGAATTGGTTAAATGTTGTCTTCATGAACATCTAAGCTTTGATGTGAGATAAATTCTTACAAATCTTTCGAATCATGTTAACGGTCAAAATCAGAATAATCAGAAACAATACCCACCACACCAGTGCCGAGGCCGTGCCCCTGCCAGACCAGAGGGCATAAAGATAGGGTCCGGTGCTACAGTAAAAGGTGATGACGCCCCATTTAACTAAGTAGCGGAAATCAAATTCTTTTCCCCCCATGCTCTTAAGAAGCTTGTGCCATCCGATGAAATATCCCGGCACTGTCACAAGATCTATAAACAGGAATGTCCAGGGATTGATGCCGGACCGATCCATGACGCCATACCCGGACATGAATTTAATCACATCGTAAATGTACACGACCACCACGGCCCGGGCCATGTTCTGGGGGGTGGCAAGCCTCTTTAAAGCATCAAGATTCATAGCTAAATCTTGTCTTCCTGTACATAAAATAAAATACTGGCCTTAGTGACGGAGCTGCGGCCTGTGAACAGAAATGTGATCCCCCAGACAAGCTCCACTGCCAGAAGTGTCCCCGGGGACCAGAGGGTATTTAGCCCGGTATAAAGCCGGGGTAAATCCGGCGGAGGTGCCGTAAATAAAGAAACCGCAAGTGCAAATAGTATGGTGAGCCCAGCCATGATCTGATAGGGGGTAATGGTGAAGTCACCCCGGAAATCGGCCCTGAAAAATTCTGACACAATTCGCCACACCTGGGTGATCACCAGGGTTTCCACCAAGGCAGCCCCGAAGTGGCCGGCCATAAACAGCCAGGTTCCCACCAACGCACAGGCACTGTAAAGAATGGCCGTTATGATCTGTATGGGAATGACCTGTTGTCCGTCCAGACTCGATGCATAGGCGATCTTCTTTGTTTTCCCGTGAAATACCAGGCAGAGCCGGCGGAAAAGTTTACGAACCCGTGGGCTGCATCGGTTCAGGGGTTTACCGTAACAGCACCCAAAACTCAGGCAGGCCAGTCTTCCCATCCCTTCACCAAAGGCATAGGCAACCGATATGGCGGCCAGAAGCACCGTGACATGGACCGGCGGCCCGGCAATGCCGCCAAGGGTGTTGTTTATGAAATAAGTGATAAGTGGTGCGGTAAGTGTGCCCACAAAAACAGCTCCGCCCACGGTGAGGGTGCCGTTCTTCTTTTCCACCAGCCGGGCCACAATACGGGAAGCAGGCATGCACACGGCAAGGATCAGGCCCGTGAACATCCCCACCCCTGCAGGAGAAACTCCGGCAGCAGTTGCCAGGATAATGAATATCGTCACAGCAAAGGCATAAGCCGTGGCACTCAGTGCGCCGTAATATGTCAGGTTCATGCCCTGCCAACCGCCCTGGGAGGTTGGAATGATGGGCACCACGGCCATGATCTGCCATCTTTCACCGGGCAGGGTGCTTGCTCCCCACCAGATGGCTGCGGCAATGATACCCGCAAGCAGGGAGATAAAAACAAGTTGCTCCATTAGATGGTGCCTCCTATTGTTTCGCGCAGGTGGAGTTCTGTCTCCACCAGTGGATGGTTGAAATAACCGGTAAAACGGCTGCTGACATCCTGCCGGTTTCTGTTTTTCAACAGATCTTCGGAAAATTGACAGCGATTTTTTTGAAAAATTAAAACCGTGGTGGAACTCCCGGGACGAAACAGGCTTTTGGGCTGACCCGCCCGAATAAAAAGCCCCTGCGCCACCGGTACGGGATGGTCATAACGGATGTCACTGTAGCATTGCTGAATACGTCCGATCATCAGGGCCACGATTTCCACAATGGCCACCAGCCCCACGCCGGTGCCGTTTTCCACATCGGTGTCGATGATGGTGACCACCCTCCGATTTTTGGAAAGAGGCGTAACCGCCTGCACCACCGCACCAGGGTTACAGGAATGAAACATGCCGTTGATCTCGTAAACATCCGCAACCCGCCCGGAAACCGGGGCATGATTGTAATGGTACTTATCCGGTGTCAACCGGAATATGGCATAATCTCCACCCCGGAACGCCTTGGACCACTCTGGCTTATCCCTGCCGATGAGCTCCCCATAGGAAAAGAATTTTTCCTTGATAAAAAGACTGGATAATTCGTTGAACGCGCCGAACAACGCCCTGGCATCGGCTGGCGATACCACTGTCCTGGAATGTTTTTCCATGGGCCGGACAGCCCAGTAGCGAATTTGTCTTTCAAATATTTTTCGATAGGAGGAGAGTGCCTCCACTGGCCCATGAATATCTTTTTTACAGATACCTAGCCGCGTCAACACCTCTGAGGGTGTCATGCCCAATGAGTGCAATGGAAAATCGTAGTTTACAAAGCCCAGAAAACTGGAAAACTGTCTGGACAAAAGCAGGTTAAAGAGAAACGGGGTTTTCTCCCGCACGGTGGAGTAAAGTGTCTGAACCACTGCATCATGGTAAAGGGGCTCGGTCACAACGGCGGTGGTGCCCCTTTCAATGTACTGGTGGGAAACAAAAGTCATTTATGGGTCTCCCTGTCAATGTAGAGAATGATAAAATGGATAAACTGCAAAAGCGTCTCCCGGGAAAAGTCATCGTTTAAAAAGACGTTATCAAAAAAATATTGGGTTTTGATTTGCGGTTGATTATGAATTGGTTATTTCTGCAATGGATTGGGTCGGGGCTGGGGATTTTGCGGGTTGCCAGAAATCTATTTCTCTGCATCCCAATGGATAAATCTGCCCTTTTTTATGGCACAGATTTTGTGGCTGAACAGGCGGGCGGTTTTAAGGGTCCGGTTCACCAGAATAATGGAGAGCTGACGGTGAGCCATCTCTTTTTTGAGAACTTTAATGATGTGTGATTTACTGGAACGATCCAGCCCTGAAAAAGGATCATCCAGAAGTAAAAGCCGGGGAGTGAAAGCAAGTACAGCAGCAATTTGAAGCCTTTTCAACATGCCCCCGGAATAGGTATCCGTCATCTCATCCATACGCCCAGGGTCAATGCCAAACAGCTCCAGCCATTGTCGTGCCATGAACCGGATGGTTCCAAAATGACGCATTCCCATGGTCAGGAGGCCCTGGGCAATATTTCCTCCGGCGGTGACGTCCATTGATAATTGTCTGTGTGCATTGCGGGGTACATACCCTATCTGTGAATGAACAACCCTTCTTAACGTGGCTTCATTGGTTCTGCAAAGGTCGATTCGTCCTTGTGACGCCTTGAAACCTATGGCGCCGTTGGTGGGGGGGACACACCCGGCAATGCATTGCAACAGGGTGGATTTCCCAGAGCCTGCTCTGCCCACGATATTCAGGGCCTCGCCTGGGGCCAGATCAAAATCAATGCCGTTGAATACCATTTTTTTGCCATAAAACTTGGACAGATCCCGGATGGAAAGAAGGGGGGTTTTGGGGTCACCGGGGGGTATCACTGAAAATAAAGATATGGGGTTATCTGTTGGTTTCATATGCGTTTGTAACATGGCTCTGGCTTTGGTTGTTGTTTCGGCAGTAATCCCTGTCTGAACAGATCAGACGGGTTGAACCACTTGTTTTAGAGAATGTTTCGCATAAAAAAGAGTTGGAGGCGCCACAGATGGCGCACGCACCGGTCCATGTCTTTGGTTTAAAGGGAAAATTTTCAAAATCAAAACTTTTCACCCTGGTGAAAGGCGGGACGGCGTAGAGTCTTTTTTCCCGACCGGCTCCAAACAGATGAAGGGCCGGTGATCGATCCAATTTTGGGTTATCCCAGGGGGGAATGGGGGATGGACTCATCAGGTAACGGTTGTTGACCAGAACGGGATGGTCAAAGGAGGGAAGCAAGGCATTGTTTTTGACAATTTCCTCGTACAGCTTTACATACAAAGGTTCATACTCCTGAAAGGCATGCATGCGCGCCACCTGGTATTTGTCCGGTTCAATGCACTGCAATGGTTCAGGACAGGCGACCTGATATACCATGATCTGGTTTTTTGACAAGGCTGTTTCCGGTATCCGGTGACGGGTCTGGATAATGGTGGCATTAAACGTTTTTTCCGTGGTGCAAACAGCGGCCGTTTTTTTTAAAAAATGCTTTATCCCCAGGGCATTCAGGGTGTTGTCGTCTCCCTGGTCAATGACCTTGAGGGTATCGTTTTTCCCAAGAAGGGATGCGGTGATTTGGATGGCGCCGGTGCCCCATCCCCGTGGTAGGCCTATTTCCCCTGCCACAAAGGGCACCTGGTATCCGGGAACGGCAACGGCCTTGAGGATTGCCCTGCGAATTTTTTTTATTGACCGGACGTCCAGGCTTGCGGGCAAATAAGGCAGGGTCATGACACGGGATCCCCAGAAACATCTGATATGCCATGGCCCGCTTTGAAACCCATGGCTGCCAGTTCTGCCTGGAAATCGACGTGTTGGGGAAATGTCAAGTACTGAACAAACCCGGATGATTCCACCGTATCGCTGTGGGGGAGGACAAAGGCTTGATCGCAACCCGGACAGGATTCCCTTTCAATGGGGGAGCGGTCATTTACCACCTCATCTTCAAAGGAACGATCCAGTAGGGAAATGGAGATTGCCTTTCGCTGGTTTTGACCAAAAACAAGACCGTATCCTTTTTCCAGAACTGCCTTTTTTTTAGAAGAGACCTTACGCCCCCGTTTGACCATGACACACTCGGTGAGTTTGATTTTACCAATGGAAATTTTAAACCCCAGTTCTGGAGGCGTGATGCGGACGTCCACGTAACCGACCCTCAGCTCTGCCATGAAGGGCTGGCTCCCTTGCCCCCCCTTGCGTTGCAATGAATCGGCGCAGCCTAACAAAAAACCTTCATCCCCCCGGGCAAGGGACTGGAGACGGATGGCGCGATCGGCAGGTGTGCTCTGTGGGGTTCGGGTCAAGTCCGGCACCGGCTCACCAATGAGGGGTTCCGGATCACGGGGCAGGCATTTCTGGCTTGTCAGGATATCCGTTACCCGGGGAAATGGTTGGAAGCGTTGGGAAGCATGGAGGGAATCATTCCGGAAGGATTCATCAGTTTCCGGGGAGGTGCACGGTGGTTGGGGTTCTATTTCCGGACCATCCCCATGGGATTCAAAGGTGAGTATTCGGTGTGTTGAGTCAAAGGAGGGGCCAAGAATCTGTCCGCCGGGAATATCTTTGAATATCCCTGATATCCGCCGTATGATCTGCATTTTTTCAGTATCCACCGGCTGGGTATCCCCCCAGCGTGCCAGGGTGTTGTGAAACATCCGCACCAGAAATACGGATTCAATGAGATCCCCCTGGGCCTGCTTAATGGCCCAGGATGCAATATTGGGATCATAAAGGGCACCTTCAGCCATAACCCGTTCCACGGCAAGCCCCAGCTGGTGTTCAATTTGATCTACCCTGACTTCCGGAATGCTGCATGGCCCCCTGCCCCTGAGTATGGTCTGTTTCCGGGACGCGTCAACGGCATCTGCCACTTCCTTTGCACGGGTGTTCATGGCGTTACCTCAATTGATATCGTTCGCGGGATGGCCACAAAAGTGGTGTGACTGACAAAGACCATGTCCACTCCCAGGGGGTATTGATTTTTCAATTTGCTTCTATGATGAAAAAAAGAGGCGTTCACCCCTTCAATGTGCAGTGTTGTCCGGGTTTCAATGCCGGGACCTGTCAGGGACAACCCACCGCTGCCTACAATCGCCGGGGCCTGGACAATAAGGGTGGTTGCGGATTCCGGGGCCATGGTGGAACCTGGATAATAACAGGTGGGGTCATTAAGGTTTTTCCAACTTGTCTCCAGTGCAAACAGGGCATTTGTGGGGTTCAGGGTACCTGGTGCCCCTGTATGAAATCGCAACCACTGAATCTCTTCAGAACCGGTTCTCAAATGGGACCACAGAGGGGTTTCGTCATCAAGCAACGCCAGAAGAATGGCGCCAGCCGCATTGTGCAGTTCTCCCGGTGGACTGATTTCCACCGGGGACTCCATCAGGGTTCCCGGATGGGCCATGGCCCTTAACAGTCGTCTAAAAATGGCCTGGCTGTCGTGGGCTTCAATCATAAATCCTTTTCTCATGATCTTTTGCCCCTTACCGGTTCTGCCTGGGGCGAACTGCCCATTCTGGAAGCCCGAGCCGCCTGGTTCAGCTGATCATCCCTGATTTTTTCTTTTTCCTGTAACTGGTTTAACAACCCTGTTTTGATACGGTCGTGATAACCGGGGTCCTGCAAAAGTCCGTCAAACAATGCAGCAAGCTTTGCGTGCCTGAGATTTGAGCCCATGACCCATGCGGCACCCTGCCAGGCGCCATTGACTTCAAGTATACATTTTGAAACCGTAACTTCCCCCAGGCTGAACCTTGAACCTGATCCATCTTTTTTGCCCTGGACCATGAAAAAGCCCGTTTCAGGAGGCGTTTTCAGGGTAAAACAAACGTTGTCATCCAACTGTTCACGGGCTTCCTCAAGATCTACCGCATCTGCTTGGGCCAACAGGGCCATCCAGTTTTTCCTATTATTCTCGGCTTCAGGGGCATTGGTGGTGCGCTGCATTTTATTTCCTCAATGGGATGATGATTTCAGCCCTGCAAATCAGGACCCGGTATTAATCGCTAATCTATAATTCAAAATAGATTAAACACCAAATACGTGAGGATATTATTAATATTTTATTACAAAACAGTTAGGACTACTCGGCAGTGATTATGTGGTCAAATTAAAAACGCTACATGCGCCTTAAAAAAAGTTTCAGCGGATACCGCCAACCGCATCATGTTCCGCTGTCTTGAACTGGGGCTAAGTTTTAAGGTATCCCTACCCATGTGGTCCGGGCGTTTGCCATGGCCTTGGAAGAGCTTGCCCGGGAGGGCGGTGTGAATCGGCAACATAGGTGATGTTCATCCGGAAGACATGACCCGGCTCATCCAGGCCGTTAAAACGTCCATGTTCTGGAGACATAAAACAAAGATTTAAAATTTTAATTGAATCATATCGATTTTCTAATCATAACGTAACTTTTTCAAACTATTCTTCTTGAAATGAAAACAGGCTATCGCAGGAAACCTGCAAGAATCTGGATGGGATGAGCAAATTGACCCTTTTTCCAATACCAAGGAGATCACAATGAATCTGAACCGCCGTAAATTTTTTGGTACCACAGCTGCTGCTGGCGTGGCATTAGCTACCAGTCTCGCCTTACCCAAATCAAGCAAAGCCTCTGAGAAAAGACCCATGGTAAAGGCCGGTATCATCACCGACATGCACCACACCACCAAAGCCGACACCCCCACCCGAAAATACTCTGCTTCACAGGCGAAGATGGAAATCTTCGCCACCACCATGAAACAGGAGAAACCCGCCTTTGTCATCGAAATGGGCGATTTTGTTGATACCCTGGCAAAAGGGACTGATCCAGCGAAGAATCTTGAAGAAATCGAGAAGCGCTTCACCTCCATCGGAGCACATTACCATGTCCTTGGTAATCACGAATTTGACAATCTTACCCGTGAATTCGTCCTCAAATCGATAGACAACACCGGAGTTCCCCAGGGCCAAACCTGGTACTCCTGGGACAATAGTGGGGTCCATTTTGTCGTCCTTGACGCCGATTACACCCCAGAAAAACCCCACCGCCCTTACGATATGAACACCCCCAAAGACACCTTTTGGACCTGGAAGGACACCTTCGTTCCGCCACAGGAACTGGAGTGGCTTAAAAAGGATCTTGCCGCCACGTCCCTGCCCACCGTGGTCTTTACCCATCAGACACTGGACCGTGTGGACGAACAGGATCATAACATCAAAAACGCCTCGGCCGTGCGTAAAATTCTGGAAGACTCTGGAATAGTGCTCGCTGTTCTCTCCGGACACGACCACGCTGGCGGTTACGCAAACATCAAGGGAATCCACTATATTGTCATGAACGGCAACGTTGGGGTAAATGATCAACGAACCTGGCAAGACACCAGCAGAAAAGAGGGGTTTGATACGGATCTTGACAACCAGTTTGCTGTACTTGAAATTTTTCCCGAGGGCGGAACAAAATACCGTGTCAAAATGAGCGGTTATGGTCGTCAACCCTCCTATGATTTGGTTCGAACAATCTGAAATAGTTCGGGAACCCTAAAGGTTCTGCAGATTTAAAGAAAATAATTTTAAATTCAGGAGCAAACAATGATGACACACGTTATTTCAACCCAAAAAACAAAAATGAAACAGATGCAAAAAACCATCGGCCTGATCCTTGCGATACTCTTTATTGCATTGCCGGCCCTGGCAGCCCAACCCAAGTATGTATTTTATTTTATCGGCGACGGTCTGGGAGCGTCCCAGAGACAATTCAGTGAATTTTATCTGCAGGAGGAGACCCAAACTAGGCTGTCGAAAGATAATTTTAGTTCCTTATTTTAAACGCAGGATTTGGATT